>JBJKRU010000351.1:0-6214 GCA_046704485.1 Candidatus Limnocylindrales bacterium
CGGTCGTCAAGACCACCGGCGACGGGCTCCTCGCGGCGTTCGACCGGCCGGGGGCGGCGCTGGCGGCAGCCGTCCAGGGGCAGCACGCGCTCGACGGCCGGGCGTGGCCGACGACCGTGCCGCTGCGCGTGCGGATGGCGCTCCACTCCGGCAGCGCCGAGGTCCGCGACGGCGACTTCTTCGGGCCCGCCCTCAACCGGGTGGCCAGGCTCATGGCCATCGGCCACGGCGGGCAGGTGCTGGTCTCGAGCGCCACGTTCTCGCTGGCTGCCGACGACCTGCCGGCCGGCTGCGAGCTGCTGGACATGGGCGAGCACCGCCTCAAGGACATCGACCGGGCCGAGCGGGTCTACCAGCTCGCCGCCGCCGGCCTCCGCCGCGAGTTCCCGCCGCTGCGGTCGGCCGCAGATCGGCCGTCCAACCTCCGGCCCGCGGCGACGTCGTTCGTCGGGCGCGAGCACGAGCTCGCGGGTCTGGAGCGCCTCATCGCCGCCCATCGGATGGTTACGCTGGCGGGCGTCGGCGGAACCGGCAAGACGCGCCTCGCGATCCAGGCGGCCGGTGACGCCATCGATCGGCATCCCGATGGCGTATGGCTGGTCGAGCTCGCGCCCATCAGCGACCCGGACCTGATCGTCACCGAGATCGGCCGCGTCGTCGGGGCGCAGGCGCAGCCGGGCCAGGGCCCGGCGGACACGATCACGTCACACCTGCGCGCCAAGGAGATCCTCCTCGTCCTCGACAACTGCGAGCACGTCATCGAGGCGGCGGCCGAGGTGGCGGAACGGCTGCTCGGCGCCTGTCGGGGACTTCGGATCCTCGCCACCAACCGCGAGCCCCTCGGCGTCGACGGCGAGGTCGTGTTCGCCGTGCCGTCGCTCGCCGTGCCCGCGGCGCCGGATGCGGACGCACCGAAGCGGCCGGCCGACGACGCCGAGGTCGAGCAGGCCGACGGGTCGGAGGCCGTCCGGCTGTTCGTCGATCGGGCGGGGGCGACGCTGCCGTCGTTCGCCCTCGACAGCTCGAACGTGCGGGCCGTCGTCGAGATCTGCCGGCGGCTCGACGGGATCCCGCTGGCCATCGAGCTGGCTGCCGCCCGGGTCAATGTGCTCTCCGCCGCCGAGATCGCCCAGGGTCTCGGCGACCGGTTCCGGCTGCTGACGGGTGGCCGACGGACCGCCATGCCGCGCCAGCGCACGCTCCAGGCGCTCATCGACTGGAGCTGGGACCTGCTCGACGACGACGACCGCCAGCTCCTGTGCCGGCTGTCCGTGTTCGCCGGCGGCTGGACACTCGACGCGGCCGCCGCGGTCACCGGCGACCAGGCCGACCCGGGCCTGCCGCCGTCCGCGCAGGACCGGCTCGCGGCACTCGACGGCCTGGGCCGGCTCGCCGACCGATCACTGATCGTGGCCGAGCACGCGGGCACGACGCGCTACCGGATGCTCGAGACGATCCGCCAGTACGCCGCCGACCGGCTCGCGGCGAGCGGCGGCACCGCGGCGCTCCGCGGCCGCCACCTGGCGCTGTTCCGACGCCTCGCCGTCGACGGGGAGGCGGGCATCGAGGGCCAGGACATGCTCGCCTGGCTCGGGCGGTTCGACGCCGAGATCGACAACCTCCGGGCGGCGCTCGACTGGGCGTTCGAGACGGAGCCCCAGGCCGCGCTCGAGATGGCCGTCGGGCTCAGCGTGTACTGGAACGCCCGGCTGGTCGGCTCGGAGGCCTTCGACCGCATGGCCGACGCGGCGCGCCTGGCGCGGGCCTGGCACCGTGCGGGCGGACACCCGCCCGACCCGGCTCGATCTGCACTGGCGGCGCGCGTCCTCTCGCAGGCCGCGCAGGTGCAGGCCTCGTACACGGGACGCCCGGCCGACGCCGCGCTCATCTCGGATGCCGCCGACATGGCCCGGGCGGCCGGGGACGAGCGGGGCATCGCACGGGCCCTCGCGACGATCGCGTTCTCGCAGGTGGCCGTGGACGGGATGGTCGGGCCCGAGGGTCCGGAGCGCGAGGCCGCGAGGGAGGCCGTCGAGCTCGCCGAACAGTACGGCGACTGGTACCGCGTGAGCGCCATCGCGGCGGCGTTCGCGACCACGCTCGCGATCGAGGATCCGGCAGCGGCGGAGGCGTGGCTCGACCGGGCGTCGCTGGCGGCCCGCCGGATCGGCAACCCCTTCGTGCTCGGGAACACGACCGGCGTCCGCGGCCGCGTGGCGAGCCTCGCGGGCAGGCTGGCGGAGGCGGAGCGGTGGATGATCGACGCCCGCGTGCAGTACCGCGCCATCGGCGACCGCCGGTTCGACAGGGTCCTCACCAGCGAGCTCGCCCACGTGCTCCGGCGCCAGGGCCGGCTCGACGAGGCCGAGGCCGAGTACCGCTCGACGATCCGCGGCTGGCAGGCGAGCGGCAACGACGGGGCGGTGGCGAACCAGCTCGAGTGCTTCGCGTACATCGCCGCGGCCCGCGGCCAGGGCTCGCGCGCGACGCGGCTGCTCGGTGCGGCCGAAAGCCTCCGAGAAGCCGCGCAGGCCCCGATGACGGACTTCGAGCGGGGCGAGTACGACGCCGCCATCGACGGGCTCCACGCGGCGCTCGACGCGGACGCGTTCGGAGAGGCGTGGGCCGAGGGAGGCCCGATGGGCGCCGACGCGGCGGTGGCGCTCGCGCTCGCGCCGTAGGCGCCGATCCGTCAGCCGCCGATCACCCCTCGGCGGCCTCGCGTGCCTCGACCAGGTCCAGCGTCGTCTCGCCCTCAGTGAACGCGGCCAGGGCCCTCGCGAGCTCGCGCCGCCTGCGATCGCGCTCGGCGCCGGTGGCCGCCCGGGCGAGGCGGGTGAGTGCCCGCAGCTCCGACATCCCGGCTCCGAGGCGCCGGGCGTCCTCGAGCCCGGCAGGTGCCAGGCGCGCCTGCCGGGATGCCCCGTCGATGGCCTCGGCCGCGAGGTGGTAGTGTCCGCGGCGAGCGCGGTTTCCGCGAGAGAGCAGTCCGTCGCGGCCGGGGGACAGAGCACCCTCGCCGAAGGAGAGAGCAACTTCGTGACCCCGCCTTGCGAGCACTACGAGGCCGACATCCGGGTCGACCCGCCCCTTGACGTCTGCCCTTCGTGCGTCGAGATCGACAGCTCATGGGTCCACCTGCGCCAGTGCCTCGCCTGCGGGCGCACCGGCTGCTGCGACCAGAGCCCGAACCGCCATGCCTCCGGCCACTTCCGCGAGACGGGCCACCCGATGATCCGCAGCGCCGAGCCCGGGGAGGGCTGGGAGTGGTGCTTCGTGGACGACCGCTTCTACAAGCCGCGCGCGGAGGTCGACGACCCCGCCACCACCTGACCCCCGTGGCGCGAGCCCGGCCGCCGGCATCGGGTTCGCGACACCGCCCAGACCGCCCGTTCTCCCTCTCGCAAGTGAGGCGTCCCGATGACCGAGAACGTCACCCTAGGGCCGCAGGGTCCGCTGGCCAGCGTGCTGGAGGTCCGGCGCGGACGCGACGACGCCCACACCGGTGGCCTCGAGCACCGCGAGGCGCTCGTGTACACGCTGGGGAAGGCGGCCGAGCTCGAGCACCTCGTGATGCTCCAGTACCTGTTCGCCGCGTTCTCCCTCAAGCAGTCGGCGGACGAGGGGCTGGCGCCGGACGCCGTCGTCGCTGTCAAGCGGTGGAGGAAGACGCTGCTCGAGATCAGCGAGCAGGAGATGCTCCACCTTGCGCTGGTCCAGAACCTGCTGACGGCCGTCGGTGCGGCCCCGCGCCTCGCCAGGCCGAACTTCCCGATGCCCGCATACGCCTACCCGGCGGGCGTCCGGATCGAATTGGTGCCGTTCGGGGAGGCTGCCCTCCGGCACTTCGCCTTCCTCGAGCGCCCGGAAGGGATGGACGTCGAGGACGCCGAGGCGTTCGTGGCCATCGAGCAGGCCGTCCCGCTGCCGCACGACGAGCACGACGAGATCGTCCCCCACCTCCAGGAGTTCGACACGATCGGCCAGCTCTACCGGTCGATCGAGGCCGGCCTCGAGTACCTCGAGGGCCGCCTGGGCGCGGATCGCCTGTTCGTGGGGCCGCCCAATGCCCAGGCGACGGAAGAGCACTTCCGGTGGCCGGAGCTCGTCGCGGTGACTGACCTCGCCTCGGCGCGGCAGGCCGTCGACACGATCGTCGAGCAGGGCGAGGGGGCGCGCGGCGAGTGGCGCGACTCCCACTTCGGGCGACTGCTGGGCATCCTCGACGAGTACCTCGAGCTCAAGCAGGCCGACCCGGCCTTCGAGCCCGCGCGGCCGGTCGCGATGGCCAACGTGCGCCCGCAGCCGACCGGCGTCGTCGTGCCGCTGATCACCGATCCGGGGACGACGCGCGCCATGGACCTGCTCAACGTCAGCAACGAGGTCCTGCTGCAGGTCCTGTCGCGCTACTTCGCCCACACCGACGAGTCGCCGGAGCAGCTCGAGGTGCTGGCCAACGTGGCCGTGGGCCTGATGTACACGGCGATCAAGCCGCTCGGCACCGTGGTCACGACCCTGCCCGTCGGGCCTCACCTCCCCGGCCTCACGGCGGGCCCTGGGTTCGAGCTCTTCTACCAGGTCGACTACCTGCTGCCCCACCAGAAGGCGGCCTGGGTCCTCATGGAGGAGCGCCGGCGCGACGCGGCCGCGTTCGCGCAGCGCTGCGGCGACCTGTGCACGCCGGTGCTGATGGAGCCGCTCGCCAAGGTGGCCCGGTCGCTCGAGAAGTTCGCCGACCAGCTGGCGGCCGCGAGCTGACATGCAGGATCCCGAGCTGCCGGGCAACTCCCGCAACCGCCCGTCCCCGCGCCGTCGGAGCACCCGATGGAGCTGATGCCGGGCGCCACGGGCGCCACGGGCGCCACGGGCGCCACGGACGCCGCGGCTGCCGCGCCGCTGGTCGACCTTGGCCCAGCACGCCGGCTCGCCGACGGCGGGGCGCTCGACCCGCTCGTCGGGCCGCAGTGCTCGCTCGCTGTCCAGCTCCGCCGGGCGAGCGGCGCCGTCATCGGCCCCACCGGGGAGCTGGAGGCGATCGCCCGCGAGCTGCGCGAGGCGTCGGGCCGGCTCGCCGCGGTGACCATCGAAGGCGAGCCCGGGATCGGCAAGACTCGGCTGCTGCTGGCCGCCTCGGAGCTGGCGGCCGCCGGGGGGTGGACGTGCGTGGCGATCACCGCCGACGAGGAGATCCGCGGCCCGTTCCTGCTGGCGCGCAGCCTGTTCGCGTCGAGCGGCGTCCGCGAGGTGGCCGCCGGGACGCCGGCGGAGGGGCCCGTCAGGCGTGCGGCCGAGGCGATCTCCGGGCACGACGAGAGCGGCCTGGAGGCGATGTCGCCCGACGCCAAGCTGCTGCGGGCGTTCGACCTGGCCGCGGTTGCGGTGGCGGCGCTGGCCGCGGTCCGTCCCCTGGCACTGCTGATCGACGACGTCCAGTGGGCCGACGACGACACCCTCCGGCTGCTCCGGTATGTCGTCCGGAGTGAGGCCGACCGCCCGGTGTTCCTGCTCCTGACGGTCCGGCCGGACGAGTTCGCGACCGTCGCCGAGGCCGTCAACTTCGTCGCCGACATGGAGCGCATGGGCCTCGTCAGGCGCCTGCGGCCTGGGCGGTTCAGCTCGGTGGAGTCGGCCGAGCTCCTCAAGCGCGTGCTGGCCGGTCCAGTCGAGCCCGCCTCGGCCGAGTCCGTGCACGTCCAGTCCGAGGGCGTCCCCTTCATCGTGGAGGAGCTCGCCCGCACCCACCGCGAGGCCGGGACCCTCCAGCAGATCGACGGCGTGTGGCGGCTCAGCCACTCCGCGGCCCGGCTCATGCCATCCGCCGTCCGGACGCTCATCGACCGCCGGGCGGCGCGGCTGCCCGCCCAGACCCGCGCCGCGCTGGGCGACGCGGCCATCCTGGGACGCAGCTTCAGCCTCCGCGACCTGCGGGCCATCCGGGCCCGCATCGGCGAGGCCGAGGCCGCGTCCGGGCCCCGCCAGGCCGCCGTCGCCACCCCACCCGCCGCAACCCTCGAGGACACGGACCCCGCCGGCGTCGACCCGCTCGCGGAGGACCTCGCCCCCGCCGTCCGCGCGGGACTGCTGCTGCAGCAGCCGCAGAGCGAGCCTGCCGACTTCACGTTCGCGCATGAGCAGGTCCGGCAGTTCGCCATGGGCCAGCTCACCGCAGCCCGGCGGCGGCAGGTCCACGCGGCGCTGGTCGACCTCCTGCTCC
>JBJKRU010000352.1:0-2925 GCA_046704485.1 Candidatus Limnocylindrales bacterium
CCGCAACTGACTGCGGCGCCCGGTAGACGCTTCCCCCTGGCGGCTCGCCGCCGGTTCCCGGTTCTCCCCTTGGCGCCCCCCGCGTCTCCGACGAACCTGACGGGCGAGACAGCACCGAGAATCTGCTCGGCGCCCGCTGCGGAATGACTGCGGCAGGACTGCGGTACCAGTTCCATCTGGGCCACGCAACGCGCTACGCTTCTGTCCCCGAAGAGACAAGGGAGCCGACGGACGGTGCCTTCCCCGCAGCAGCTCGAGGTGGTCGCCCACTCGCTCACTGCCGTCCTCGGGGTGTGGCTCGGGCTCACGCTTGTCACGCGGTCGCGGACCCCCAACGGGGTGCTGTTCGCTGCGCTGGCCCTGGCCACCGCGTCGTGGAGCGGCGCGATCGTGGTCGAGCGCCTGTCGGTGAACGCAGACGCCGTCCGGATCGGCAACGCGATCGAGGAGCTGGCGAGCGGGCTGGCAACCCCGCTGCTCGCGCACCTGGTGCTCGCCATCACGACTGAGGGCCAGGCATCACGGCCGCAACGCCGCCTGATCGTCGCGCTCTACGTGCTCAACGTCGTAGTCTCGATCCCGGCGATCATCGACCCGGGCCACCCGATCCGGATCACCGAGCCGAATTTCAGCGTCGGGCAGTTTTCCGGGATGGCCTTCTACGCGGGCTGGGCTGTGATCCGGTTTGGGACCATCCTGATCGCGCTCGGCTGGGTGGCCAAGGCGCTGCGTCCGCCCGGCCTCGCCGTGGACCGCCGTCGGCACCTCCGTGCCGTGCTTGCGATGGTCGTCGCGTCCACGCTCGGCGGCGGCATCCGGATCCTGCCGATCATCGGCCAGTCGGACCCTTGGATCGGGGTCTCGTTCATCACGCTGGCGGTCGTCATCGCCGCGTACGTGGTGGTCTCGGGGGGCGTGTTCTTCGCCTCCGGCGTGGCCGGCCGGGCGTTCCGCGAGACCCTGGCCCTGGGACTCCTCGCATTCGCCCTCGTCGCGGTGCTGGTCGGGCTCGACGTGGGCGTTCGAACCATGCTCGGCATCAACGCCCCGCTCGTCACCGCGATCTCGTTCGTGGTCGTCATCGCCCTGTACGAGCCGGTCGCCCGGCTGGTGCAGGGCCGCCTCTCCGAACGCTCGCCGCAGGCCGTCGCCCGCCAAGAGCTCATGCGTGCCGTCGGGCAGCCACGCTTCACGGCCCAGCCCGCGGACGCGGGCGTGCGGCCCGCCATCGCCCGCCTGGCCCACACCCTCAACCTCGCAGGGGCGGCCGTGCTCACAGCTGACGGACAGGTGGTCGTTGTCGAGGGCCACGGGGCGCTGCAGATGCCGGGCGCCGCCACGACGCCGTTCCAGCTCGTGGCCGACGACGAGTTGCTGGGCGAGCTCCGGATCGCCGGGACGCAGTCCGGCCGGCCCCTGGCCCTCCGCGACGAGGAACTGCTGCGCCTGTCAGCGCGCTACGTGGCATCGGCGCTGCGGGCCGGCCGGATCGAGGACGAGCAGGTCGAGGCGCTGCGGACCCTCGCCGAGGAGCGTGCCAACCTGGAGTCCACCGCGTCGGTCCTGCATGCGGCGCTCGTGCGGCGGGGCTCGTCCTCTGCGGGGCTCGAGGTCAGGGCGCTCGGGCCGCTCCGCGTGGATCGCGAGGACGGCCAGATCCTGCGCTGGGGCGGCGAGAAGGCGGGGACGCGACAGGCCGAGGCGCTGTTCGCGTTCCTCTTCGACCGCGGCGAGCGTGGCGTCGCCAAGGACGAGGCGCTCGAGCTGATCTGGCCGGACGTGGAGCTCAGCAAGGCGGACCTCGCGTTCCACCGGACGCTCCGGGGCCTCCGCCAGACCCTCGGCCGGCGCGGGGGCGGCCGGGACATCATCCGCCACCAGAACGACCGCTACCGCCTGGACCCCGCGATCATCGACTGGTCGGACGTGGAGGCGTTCACCTCCCGTCTGGACGAGGCCGGCCGGGCGGACGACCCCGAGGCGGCACTGGCCCTGCTCCAGGACGCCCGCTCCCTCTACCGCGGCGACTACCTCGACGACTGCCCGTTCTACGGCGACAGCGCGTTCGTCGAGCCGAGGCGCTCGACGCTCCGCTTGCGCTTCGTGGACCTGCTGGTGGCGATCGGCGAGGCCAGCGAGGCCCGAGGCGACCGCTTCTCGGCCGCGGCGTCCTACCGCGACGCGATCGACGCCGACGTCAACGGCTGCCCGCCAGCCCAGGCTGCCCTGGCCAGGCTGGGCCTGAGCGCCTGAACTCGGCGCGGAGCGGGACCGCGACTCGACGCGGCCCACCTCGCACGTAGACATGACATAACTTGCCTTATCGGAAGTGATGGGCGGCCCAGTCACGCAGCCCGGATCCGCTCACGCCGCGGTGCAGGGCTGGCGGAACGAAGCTGCAGTGGACGGTCGTGTCGCGCGCGTGCCGACGCCGCTCAGCCGGTCGGGCCATGGCCCTGAGCGCGGAGCTCGGCCGCGACGTCGCTGAGGCATCGCGGGCAAAGGCAGTCCGCGAAGGGGCCGACGCCTTCGGGCAGCGGCATGGGAAGGCGGAACCCGGCCATGGAGCACCAGCAGGAGCCCTCCTCCCCGAGATTCCGGCAGCCGAAGACCGCCCCGCAGCGCTCGCAGCGCGTGTGGCGCGTCGCCAGCGCTGGGTCCCAGGCCGGTGTGGTCTTGCGCATGTCCTCGCCTCGCGTGCTGCCGCCCTGCGGGCAGTGTAGGCGCAACATGGGTGGCTCCCGCGCGTCATCCGTGCCGAGGAGACCGCCGGATGCGCCAGATCACGCTCGACGACTACTACCTTGCCGAGCACGACGAGCCGACGGTCCGGCTGAGGGTCAGCAGCCGATCGCTGAGCGAGCGCCTCCCGCCGGGCTCGTCAACGCCCGCGAGCGGTCCGGTCTCGAGTTCCGTGGCCGGATC
>JBJKRU010000353.1:0-5644 GCA_046704485.1 Candidatus Limnocylindrales bacterium
CTGTGCAGGCGCACCGCCGCAGCCGGCCCCGCCAGGTGCAGGCGCACCGCCGCAGCCGGCCCCGCCAGCCTCACTCCGCCATCAGGTCCACGCTCAGCGCGCGCCGCCGCTCGAGGTACTCCGGGATGCGGATCATGGGCGGCCGCTCCTGGTCGGCGATCTCGTGCACCTCGAGGGACAGGCGTCCGTGCCCGGAGCGGGGCAGCTTCATCGTGTGGCCGAGCTCCGCGAACAGGCGGGCGCGGCGGCGCTCCTCCAGCCGCTTCATCACGGCCTGGAGGATCACGAAGGACATCTTGGACAGGCCCTCGAGCTCCTGGTTGCGGTGGAGCCGCCGCTCCAGGTCCACCTGGCCGAGCCCCTCGAGGCCCACCTTCTCGAGGGCGTCGATGAGGTGGCCGATCTCCACCGCGTACCCGGTGAAGAACGGGAGCTGCTCCAGCAGCGAGCGCCGCCCCGCGTACTCGCCCGCCAGGGGCTGGATGAACCCGGAAAGTTCGGGGAAGAAGAGGTTGATCAGCGGGCGCGCCACGAGCTCCGTGACCCGGCCGCCGCCGCCCTCCTTGATGACGCCGCCCTCGACGATCGGGCGCTGGTAGTAGCCCTTCACGTACTGGAGCCGGTGCTCCACGAGGAGCGGGCCGAGCGTCCCGTACACCATCCGGCTGTGCCAGTTGCGGACATCGGTGTCCGCCCAGACGACGATGTCACCGCTGGTCTCGTAGAGCGACTTCCAGAGGGCCTCGCCCTTGCCGCGGAACGAGCCGTACCGTGCCAGCACGTCCGGGTGCTGGATGACGCGCGCCCCTGCGTCCTCGGCGATCGCGCGCGTGTCGTCGGTGGAGGCGGAGTCGATCACCAGCAGCTCATCGAGCAGCGGGTAGCGCTCCTGCATCTCGCGGATCGCGCGCGTGACGATAGGCCCGATGGTCTCCGCCTCGTTGAGCGTGGGCAGGACGAGCGACACCGTGACGCCCTGCTTCTGCTTGAGCTGGACGAGGCGCTCGAGGTCGGCGAACTCGCCGTGGTGGAAGTTGGCCTCGGCGAACCACCGCTCGACCTTCGCGGGGACGGCGCGCGACTCCTCCGCCAGGCGGTCGGCGGCGGCCAGGCTCTCCGCCTTCTGCGCCAGCGCGTCGAACGTGTGGCGCCCGATGTCCTCGCGGGTTTTGACCACGATGACCGTGGTCTTGGTGCGCTGCGCCACGGCCTCGGGCAGGGAGCCGAACAGCGAGCTGCCGGCCTCGCCCGGCGGGGCGGAGGCGCCCATGACCACCAGGTCCGCGTGCTCGGCCTCGCGCAGGATGGACATGCGGATGTTGCGGGTCTCGTGCAGGACGGGCTCGGCTTCCGCGGTGATGTGCTGGCGCACGAACGCGCCGAGGGCGTGCTCGGCCTGGGCGCGGACGGCCTCGGTGACGCCGGCCGGCACGAAGTGGGTGACCGCCACCGTGGCCCCGTAGCGATGGGCCAGGGCGTCGGCGAAGCGCAGCGCGAGCTCGGCATGCGGGCCGCCGCGCACGGGCACCAGGATCCGGCGGACGGTCCGGGCGCCGCGCTGCTTGACCACCGCGATGTCGCACGGGGACTCGCGGACCACCTCGTCGATGGTCGGCGAGATCGCCGGGCCCGTCCCGCCCTCTCGGGTCGGCGCCGACTTGCCGCCCCAGCCGAAGATGAGCAGGTCCGCCTCCTGCTCGGCCGCCGCCTCCACGATGCCCGCCGCGGCATGCCGACCGATGCGCACCAGCGGGTGGATGACGGTCCCCTCGGGGACGTAGTCGAGCACGCGCTGGAGCAGGCGCCTCGCCTGTCGGGCGCGCGTCGCGCCCTCGGACAGCGGCATGCCCTCGGGCACCTCGACGATGCCCAGTGCCGACAGCTCCCCGGTCCGCGGGTCTAGCAGCGCTGCCCCGATCCGGATCAGCTCCTCCGCGGTCAACGGATTCGCGACCGGGATCATGATCCTTGCCGGGAGCGGCTCCCCGCTCACCGCGGGCCGCCTTTCGCCGCTTCGTCGAGCGCCCGCCAGCGCTCGACCAGGTACGGCTTGAGCAGCTCGAACTCGCGCGCCTGGCGCTCGACGCGCTCCTCGGCATCGGCCGTGTCCACGTGCCGGTTCTCCACCACGAACGAGCCGACCCGGCCGAAGTAGATGGGCACCAGCGCGGCCACCAGCTGCGAGGTGTCCATGTCCCCCCGGCGAGTGGCGATCACCAGGTCGTACACGACGCGGGCCCAGAGGTCGTCCGGGAAGTGGAACCCCGCGAGCGCCTCCGCCATCTCGAGCGTCGACGCGTGCGTGCCGGTCTCGCCGCCGAGGCCCAGCTTGCGGGACGCGGCGTCGGCGAGTGCACCGGCCTCCTCGGCCAGCGTCAAGACCGCATCGGCCGTCGACGGATCGAGGGCGCGGCGCCAGTTGTCTGCCAGCGCCAGCGAGCCGCCGTGGAACTCGGCGAGCAGGCGGACCGCGTTCACCTCGAGCGGCGGCGGGTCGATGATCCGCTCGAACCCGTAGGCGGGGACGTCGTGGCTGCCCTTCACCTCGAGCCAGGCGTCGGGGTGCTGCACGGCCAGGCGCAGGATCGTCCCCACGACCTGCCGGAACATCGGCCCGAGGTCGGCCCCCGGATCCTTCGGGTCGTGGACCTTGGCCCCCAGCCGCGTCTGGCACACGGCGAAGCCGCCCGTGAGCGCCGTGGTGGTCATCCAGATGTCGATCCCGAACTTGCTGATGTCGCTCGTCCAGTCCTCCTGCTCGAGGTAGTACCTGACGAGGTCGCCGGACACCCCGAAGTCGCCGCCGATCGGCTGGCGGATGCGGTGGCCGTACAGGGCGCGGGTGAGCGGGTACGTGACGGTGTTGGTGATGGTGCCGTCGTACTTGTAGCGCGCATAGAGCGGGGCCACGAAGTCGTAGCCGCCCTTGAGGATCGGCCCGGCGAGGAGCTCGATCCACTCGGGCAGGATGCTCCGCAGATCGCTGTCGACAACGACCAGCGCCTGTGCGTCGAGCGCGGCGGCAAGCTCGAAGATCGTTCGCAGCGCAGCCCCCTTGCCACCGACGCCGTCGATCTCGGGGTAGGTCAGGGTGACCCGGTCGAGCTTGTTGGTGGGCCGGACCAGCAGGATCGACTCCACGTAGTCGGGCGGCTCCGTCTCGACGACGACGCGCTGCGTGCCGTCGGGCGAGCCGGCATCGGAGTTGACGAGGACCGGCCGCTGGTCGGGGAAGTACTGAACGAGGCCGGCATGCGCTGCGCGCACCACATAGCCGATCGTCGCGGCGTTCTTGAAGCTCGGGATGCCGACCATGATGTCGGCCTTGCCGAGCCGCGCGATCTCGTCCCTGATGGCGGGTGTCAGCGTCGTCGGGGGCACGCGATCACCCTACCACTGAGCGCAGTCCTGCGGCCAGACGCCGCCGCCGATCGCCGCACGGGACGCGGGGTCGGTCGCGCCACGGCTAGTTGCCGGGTCGGCCGCGCGGCCGCGCTCCGGCTAGTCGCCGGGTGCCGCGCTCCTGGCCGGTGTGCGCGCCACGTGTCCTGGCGCCGGCACCACCACCCAGTCGGGGTTCTCCGCGTCGGGCCGGTAGCGGCTGTTGGCGCCGCGCCAGAAGATGTGCTCGAAGCCCTGCCTGCCCCACGTCGCCGCCAGGCGAGAGCCTCCCGGCCGCGCGAAGGGCGTCACCCGGATCAAGCGCGACTGCGCAAGGACCCCTTCGAGGTGGCGCTTGCGCTCGAGCAGGGGGAACTCGAGCAGCGACCGGCCGTCGAGCCAGAGCAGGTCCGTAGCCACGAACGCGTGCTCCTCGCCTTCGGCCAGCGCCTTGAGGAACCGCGGCGCGCGTCCCTCCTCGTCGGCCTGGTGCTGGCGGCCGATCAGGTACGGGTCCTTGCCGCGGCGGAAGAGTCGGGGCAGCGAGAACAGCCCCCGGGTGGCCGTCTCCCGGGCGGCCGCGTCGACGCCGACGCCGTCGTCGAACGCCTGCCTGGTCAGGTGGCCCTCGATCACGCCGTCGATCGCCCCGAAGGCGTTGCCGAGCGCCTCCTCGAGCGGGGCGGGCACGTCGATGCGGTCGCCATAGCGATACACCTCGGCCCGGCCACGGTCGACGGCAGCGGCGACGCGCAGCCCCGCCCAGTCGGGCTCGATGATCGGGTTCACGATGTCGCTGGCGGAGCGCCTGCCAGGGTGCTGCGGCCGCCACTCGGCTGCCACGACGCGAGGATCGGTGGTCATGGCGCGATGCTACTCCCGAGGAGGGCCGGCCCTGCCGGAGGCGGCATGCCGGTCGATCGGCATGGCGTCTTGGCGACGCGGCCTGCGCGCGGCCCGCTCCGCGGCTCCCGCACGCATTTATCATCCGCGCGAGGCAGGAGCCAACCGGCCGGCCACGCCGCGCACGCGAGGGACCGCATGACCGCAGCCACCATCGTGACCACGGACCTGACCGAGCTCGACCTCCGCAATCACCGCAAGGTCGCGCGTGCGGGGTGGGCCGTCTACGACCTCGCGGACACCATCTGGTCGTACGCGATCTTCTCGCGCGCGATCTCGCTGTTCCTCGTGGACAAGCTGGGCGACGGGCCGGGCAACCTCTGGCTCGGGCTCTCGGTCGCCCTCTCGGTGGGCATCAACGCGCTCGTCTCGCCTCTCTTGGGCGCCGTCTCTGACCGCTTCGGCAGGCGGCTGCCGTTCCTGTTCGCGTTCACCCTGGGCGCCTGCCTGCCGGCGATGGCAATCCCGTTCGTGCCGGTGTGGCTGGGGATCGTCCTGTTCTGCGTGGCGATGTTCTCCTACCAGTCGTGCCTGATCTACTTCGACGCCACGCTCCAGCTCGTGAGCACGCCCGAGAACCGCGGCCGCATCGCGAGCCTCTCCACCGGCGTCGGCTACATGGGCACGGTGCTCATCGCGCTCCTGCTGTTCGCCACCGACCTCTCGGTGGAGATGACCTTCGTGGTCGCGCCGATCATGTTCCTCGTGCTGTCGGCGCCCACCTTCCTGCTGCTCCGGGAGGACGGCAGCCGGGCCAAGCAGGACGCCCACCCGCTCGGCGCAGCGTGGTCGCAGACGCTGCGGACGATCCGCTCGCTCGACCAGTACCCGGGTCTCGGCCGCTTCCTCGCCTCGCGCTTCTTCTACACGGACGCCCTCAACACCAGCGTCACCATCATGACCATCTTCGCGGTCAAGGCGGTCGGCTTCACCGAGCAGGACGCGAACATCGTCCTCCTGTGCCTGACCCTGTCGGCGATCATCTCCGCGTTCATCTGGGGCCAGCTCGTGGACCGCTACGGCCCCAAGCGCACGCTGTTCAGCGTCCTGGCGATGTGGGCCGGCGCGCTCGTCGTGGGCGCCGCCCTCGTGTCGCCGGGCCCGTTCATCCTCGCGGGCCTCGTGATCGGCGCCGGGTTCGCCGGCCTCCACGTCTCTGACCGCGTCCTCATGTACCGCCTCAGCCCGGAGGACCGCCTCGGCGAGTTCTACGGCCTGTACGGCCTCGTGGGAAAGGGGTCGCAGGTCATCGGCAACCTGTTCTGGGGCCTGGTCCTGTTCCTCACCTTCGACGCGCTGGGCAAGGGCGCCTACCAGCTGGGGATCTTCACGCTCCTGATCGCGATGCTGATCGGCCTGT
>JBJKRU010000354.1:0-18138 GCA_046704485.1 Candidatus Limnocylindrales bacterium
GCCTGGTGGGCCGCGGTGGGCCTGGCCGCGGTGCTGATCGCCGCCGTGGCGGGGTTCGTCGTGGGCGCCGGCCGGTTGCCGGGCGAGAGCAGCGGCGACGCCCTCGCCGCTGTCCGGACCACCGTGCACATCGCCGCCCAGCCAGACGTCGCGCACGTCGAGTTGATCTCCGTCGACGGCGGGTCGGCCTCGGGTACCGTGACGTACTCCGCGGGGACCGGCGAGCTGGCCATGTTCGTGTCCGGTCTCGGGCCGGCGCCCTCGGGATCGTCGTACGCGTGCTGGGTAGAGCAGGCGGGGCAGCGCCGCCGGATCGGCTCGCTCTACCTCGTCGGTGGCGATGGCGCCTGGGCCGGCATCGTCACCGGGCTGGGCCTGCTGCGGCCCGGAGACCGCTTCGGGGTGTCGCTGGTGGGCGACAGCGTCTCTGTCGGCACGCCGGTCCTGACCGGAATCCGCTGAATCCCGCTCGCCGGCCCGGTGACGCTTGGGACGTCCGCCGTCTGTCAGGCGCTGTCAGGCGTCGGAACGGGCCGTCTCCGCTGCCTGGCGCTCGAGGGCTGCCAGCTCGTCAGGCGAGACGAGCGCGTCAGGCGGCGGGTAGCCGAGATATCGGCGGTGGGCGCGCAGCACGTCTTCGGCCAGAGCCGCGTCAAGCACCGGGCGCGCGAGCGTGTCGGCCAGCCAGGTCGCCTCGGCGCGCATCTCCCGCTCGTCGATCTCCTCGTCCCGCCGGCTCAGCTCGCCCAGCACCAGCCAGGTGAGCGCGCCGCCGGCCACGAGGCCCACCAGCAGCAGCCAGATGCTGAACTCGGACCCCACGGTCATGGCCCCCCGAAGGCGGACGTCGTCATCGCCGTGTAGCGTAGCCCACGGTCGTTCGGCCCGCTCCGGCTACACTTCGGCGCGATGCCCACGCTGTTGTTCCCCGTCCTGGCCATGATCGCGTTCACCCCGGACCCGATCGCGTTCCATCTCGGTCCGATCCCCGTCTACTGGTACGGGGTGTGCTACGCCATCGGCCTCGCCGCGTCATACGCGGTGGTCACCCACGAGGCCCGCCGGCGCGGCCTCAATGAGCGGCTTGTGGACAACGGCATCATCATCGTCGCGGCCGCGGCCCTCGTCGGGGGGCGCGCCTACCACGTCATCGACCAGTGGCACCTTTACCAGAACGACATCACCAAGATCTTCCTGCCCCCGTACACGGGGCTTGGGGTGTACGGCGGCATCGTGACCGGAACGCTCGCCGCGGCGTACATCATCCACCGCTGGAAGCAGCCGTTCTGGAAGTGGGCGGACGTTGTGGCGCCCGGCCTGTTCACGATGCAGGCGATCGGGCGCTGGGGGAACTTCTTCAACCAGGAGCTGTACGGCCCGCCCACCACGCTGCCCTGGGGCATCCAGATCGACTGCGCCCATCGCATCGGCGACCACGGCATCCCGCAGTGGCCCTGCACGCAGTACCCGTTCGAGACCACTGCGTTCACGCCGCTGTTCCTCTACGAGTCCGTCTCCGGCGTCATCGGGCTGGTCGCGCTGCTGTGGGTCGCGCGGCGGTGGGGCCCGCGGATGCGCCCTGGCGACCTGCTGATCATCTGGGCCATGTGGTACGCGGCCGTGCGCTTCTGGCTCGAGACCTTCCGCGAGGGCAACTGGACGTTCTTCGGCGTGCCAACGGCGATGCTCGTGTCGGCGGTCGTGTTCGTGGCGGCTGGGATCCTCCTGGCCTACCGGCACCGGCCGGGCGTGGTGTACGAGAGGTGGGGGGAGCCGCCCGAACCCGAGGAAGACCTCTACGAGGACGAGGACGAGGGGGAGCTGTACGACGACGAGGAGCCGGCCGATGACGACGGACCCGACGCCGACGACCGGGACGACGACGACCGGGACGACGAGGACGCCGACGGCCGGGACGACGAAGACGACGCCGGCGGCGCCGGGGGCACCGACAACACGGGCGACGACGGAGCGCCTCGACCCGCCGGCTGACCTGCCTGTCGCGGCCGGTGCTGCCAGCGCCGAAGCTGCCTCGTCGACGCCTGTCTCGTCCGTGCGGCGCCGACGCCGACAGCCGTCACGTCTCGAGCGGGGAGTGCTCGCGGGCACAGCGCAGGAGGGCCTCGCCTGGCTCGGCCGGCCCCCCGAGGCCCGCGCGTCGCTGCTGTTCCGCATCGTCCGGTGGTTTGCGCGCTTCGTCCTGTTCGGGCTCTGCCGGATGCGGATCGAGACGGCCGGGCAGGAGCACCTGCCCGAACGCGGCGGGTACCTGCTCGTCAGCGCCGCGCACCGCGGCTGGATGGATCCCTTCGTGGTCCTGCACGCGCTTCCGCTCGAGCCCCGAGTCTGGTTCCTGGGAAGCGGACCGTCCACGTTCACGAGCCGGTCTCGTGAGCGGCTGGTGCATCGTCTCGGCGGTCTCCTGCCCGTGTGGCGCGGCGGCGTGGGCATCGAGGCGCACGTGGCCTCGGCACGGGCGGTCCTCGCCAGCGGCGCCGTCTTCGCGCAGATGCCGGAGGGAACTGTATCGGGGCCGCCGGGCCGGATCGGCCCCTTCCGCAGCGGGGCCGCGCTGATCGCCCTGCGGACCGGCGCCCCGATCGTGCCGCTCGCGATCGCCGGCACGGAGGAGCTGTACGTGGGGCGTCGGATGGCGTCGCGTGTGCTCGCCCCGACGTCTGTGCGCGAGCTGCTCGGCGAGGCTTGGGACGGGGTGCTGCCGGCTGCGGGCTCTCGCGACGAGCTGGAGCTGGCGCACCGGCTGTCGGCGAGGCTCGAGGGCCTGCTCGGGCCTGCCGTCGAGGCCCTGTACCCGCCGACGGTAGACCCGCCATCCCACCGGCGCTGGCTCCGCAAGCGCCTGACCTGGCTGCTCCTGCGACCGGGGCGCCTCGACCGGGATGACGGCGAGGCGGCCGGCGATCCGCCCGACGCCGATCCCGGGACTGGCGGACCGGCCCTTCAGCGCCCCCGAGGCGGGGCCTGAGGCTGTGCCGGGCGCCGTGGAGCCGCGCCGAGGCACGAGGAAACGGTTCACGCGCCTGACCCACTTGTTCCGCTGACTGTTCCGCTGGCGCTGGCCGGGTGGTTGGCGCCCCGCGAGGGCGCACGGAGGCGTGGATGGGCTGGATCTCTCGGGCCCGGATCTCGGCTAGGATCGGATGGTGGACGTGCGGCGCTGGGTGGTCCTCGACGTGGGGGAGACGCTGATCGACGAGACGCGTTTCTGGTCGGCGTGGGCAGATGAGCTGGGCGTCCCGCAGCTGACCTTCGTGGCGACCCTGGGCGCCGTGCTGGAGCGCGGCCTCGACCACCGCGAGGTGTTCTCGCTGTTCGGTGTCGACGACTGGCGGCAGCGCGGGCCGGCTGTCGAGGCTCGCCACGGCGGCTTCCGGCGCGAGGACCTGTATCCGGATGCACCACGGTGCATCCCCGGCCTTCGAGCCGCTGGCCTCGCCGTCGCCGTCATCGCCAACCAGCCAGCGATCCGCGGCGCCCAGCTCCGCTCGCTGGGCATCGACCCGGACGTGATGGCGATGTCCGAGTCGATGGGCGCGAGCAAGCCCGACCCCGCGTTCTTCGCTCGGATGCTCGACCTGCTCGGCGGCCCGCCGCCGGACCGAGTCGCATATGTCGGCGACCGCGTCGACAACGATGTGCGTCCGGCGGCGCAGGCCGGACTGCGGGCCGTCTGGCTGCGCCGCGGGCCATGGGCACGGATCCAGGCGCCACCTCCCTCAGGGATGGCGGCGCTGACCGTCGACTCGCTCGACGAGCTGGTGGCGCGCCAGGCGGAGCTGTGGGAGCCGACCCCACCGAGCGGTCCGCGGGGCTGAAGCGCCCCGGCTTCGCCGCTGCCGGCCCTCTCCGCTTCCGGCCGTCCCCGCGGGCCCCGTAGACCGCCGCCCGCCCCATGACCGCTGGCGGGCACGTGTCCGCCGCCGGCCCGTTGACCGCCGCGGTCGCGTTGATCGCCACTGGCCCTCGCAGACCGCCGCTGTCCCCTTGACCGCTGGGCGGGCACTCCAGCGCAGGTGACCCGCCAGCGGGCGGGGGAACGCACCGCGTGGTGCTGTTTGGGCCGTCGAGCCCATCCCCATGCGCTGGGTGGACCTCCGGGCGGTCATCTGCATCCGAGTGCCCACTGGGCGGGCAGATACGGTTGATGGGCGCAGGCGCCCGTGTCGATGTCATCGCTCCCCAGCGCCACCCCTCAGATCGACGGCGAGCTCGGTGCAGGCCCACGGTCGAGGTTCTTGCACACGACCGTGGGGCGGCGGCTGTCCAGGAAGGTTCGGGACACGGCCCGCACGGCGAGCATGCGGAAGAAACGGCGCGCCCGGCAGTGGCATCTGGCCGCGGGTGCGTGCATCGGGCGGAGTCGGCGGGTGCGTCGGCCGCACGGCTGTCATCGGAGAGAACAGGGCCGCAGGCCTGGGCGCCTGGCAGGAGGGACTGCGGGACAGCTATGGATCCCTCGGCTACAATCGGATGGCAACCGAATCGCAACCTTGACTGCGGAAGCCGACTCCCGGGCAGCAGCCCGCCACGCGCGGCCGGTCACGAGAAGTCGCGGGCGACGAACGTTCCGCGTCCCAGCCGAGGTACCCGCGATGGCCGTCACCACTCCTGTCCCAGCCACCCGCATCGGCGGCAGCGTGCTCGCCAACCTGTCGGTCGCAGAGCTGTACGAGCGCGCGATCCGCGACGACGAGGGCGTGATCGCCGCCGAAGGGCCGCTGGTGGTCCGGACCGGTCAGCACACCGGCCGCTCGCCCAGAGACAAGTTCGTCGTCCGCGAGCCGTGGAGCCAGGACAAGGTCTGGTGGGGCGAGGTCAACCACGAGATCAGCGAGGCGCACTACGACCGGCTCCGCGGCCGCCTCGTGGACTACCTCGCGGACAAGCCGCTGTACGCCCAGGACATGTACATCGGCGCGCACGAGGCCCACCGGAGGAGCCTGCGCGTCTACACGGAGACCGCCTGGGCGAGCATCTTCGCGCGCAACCTGTTCCGCCGCCCGCCGCGCGAGGACCTCGGGTCCTTCACGCCCAACTTCACGATCATCAACGTGCCGAGCTTCCAGGCGGACCCGGCCACCGAGGGCACACGCACCGGAACCGCGATCCTGCTCCACCTGCGGCGGATGGAGATCATCATCGTCGGGACGATGTACGCCGGCGAGATCAAGAAGTCCGCGTTCACCGTCATGAACTACCTGATGCCGGACGAGGGCGTGCTGCCGATGCACTCCTCGATCAACGTGGGCGAGAAGGGCGACGCCTGCATCTTCTTCGGCCTGTCGGGCACCGGGAAGACCACCCTCTCGGCCGATCCGCTGCGCAGCCTGATCGGCGACGACGAGCACGGCTGGGGCGACCGGGACGGCACCGGCTACACGTTCAACTTCGAGGGCGGCTGCTACGCGAAGACCATCCGCCTCTCGCCCATGTACGAGCCGGACATCTTCGCCACCACCAAGCGCTTCGGCACGATCCTGGAGAACACCGACTTCGCCGAGGGCACGCGCGACCTCGACCTCGACTCGGAGCGCTTCACCGAGAACACCCGCGCCGCGTACCCGCTCCACTTCATCGGCAACGCGGACCCCACGGGCGTGGCGCCCGGACCGAAGAACGTGGTCTTCCTCACCGCCGACGCGTTCGGCGTGCTGCCGCCGATCAGCAAGCTGACCCGCGAGCAGGCCGCCTACCACTTCATCAGCGGCTACACCGCCAAGCTCGCCGGCACGGAGGTCGGCGTTGTTGAGCCCAGCCCGACCTTCTCGGCGGGCTTCGGCGCCCCCTTCCTGCCCCGCCACCCGGGCGAGTACGCCCGCCTGCTGATGGACCGCCTTGAGACGTTCGACGTGCCGGTCTGGCTGGTCAACACCGGCTGGACGGGCGGGCCGTACGGCACCGGCCACCGGATGAACATCAACCACACCCGGAACATGGTCCGGGCGGCCATCAACGGCGAGCTCGACGGGGTGGAAACGGCCGTCGACCCGATCTTCCGGGTCGCTGTGCCGGTCCGCGTGCCGGGAGTCCCAGACGAGGTCCTCGTGCCGCGCAACACCTGGGCGGACCGGGCCGCGTACGACGAGGCGGCCCGCAAGATCGCGGGCCTGTTCCACGAGAACTTCGCCAAGTACGCCGATGGCGTGTCGGAGGCGGTGCGCACCGCCGGGCCGATCCCGGTGGACGCCGACCTCGGCGCGGAAGGCTGACCCCCCTGGCCTCGGCGTTGCGCCGACAGGCCCTCGACGCGCCCGCCCTTCGGCCTAGAATCTGGTCCAGTCCCCTTCAACCGGCGCCCATCCCGCGCCCGCCACGCCTGTAGGAGCATCGCCTTATGGCCCGGAACAAGGTCACCGTCATCGGCGCCGGCAATGTCGGCGCCACCACCGCCCAACGCATCGCAGAGGCGGGCATCGCCGACGTGGTCCTCGTGGACATCATCGACGGCCTGCCCCAGGGCAAGGGCCTCGACCTGGCTGAGGCGGCCCCCGTCGTCGGCCACGATGCGGCCATCCTGGGCACCAACGACTACGCCGACACGGCCGGCAGCGACATCATCGTCGTGACCTCGGGGATCCCGCGCAAGCCGGGCATGAGCCGCGACGATCTGATCGCCACGAACGCGGGCATCGTGGGCTCGGTGGTCAAGTCAGCCGCCGCGGCGTCGCCCGACGCGATCATCATCGTGGTCACCAACCCGCTCGACGTGATGTGCCACGTCGCGATGCAGGCCTCGGGCTTCCCGCGCGAGCGCGTCATCGGCATGGCCGGGGTCCTCGACTCCGCTCGATTCCGCACGTTCATCGCGATGGAGCTGGGCGTGTCCGTCAAGGACGTCCACGCGTTCGTGCTCGGTGGCCACGGCGACACGATGGTGCCGCTCTCCCGCTATTCGACGGTCGCCGGTGTGCCGATCACCGAGCTGCTCCCGGACGAGCGCGTGAAGGCGCTCGAGCAGCGGACCGCCAACGGCGGCGCCGAGATCGTCGCGTTCCTCAAGACCGGATCCGCGTTCTACGCCCCGGCGGCCTCGTCGTTCGAGATGGTGGACGCGATCCTGCGCGACCGGAAGCGCGTCCTCCCGTGCGCGGTGATGCTGAAGGGCGAGTTCGGCGTGGACGGGCTGTTCGTGGGCGTCCCCGCCGTCCTCGGCCGGGCGGGCATGGAGCGCGTCTTCGAGATCAAGCTCACCGCCGATGAGCAGGCAGCGTTCGACAAGTCCGCGAACGCCGTCCGCGAGCTGCTGAAGGCCATCCCGGCCTGATCCTCTCCCCAGGCCGCCGAAGCCCCCGGCCATCGCCGGGGGCTTCCTGATTCGCGGCGCAGGGCCTCTGGCCGTCGGGACCCTGCGGCTCGTCGCCGCCGGGGGCCTCGCGGTGTCGGCGGCGGGCACGCCTCGGTCCGCCACAGCGGGGTAGACTCCGGCCTCGTGGTGACCCTCGCGTCGCTCCCGGCCATCGTCACGTTCCAGTTCCCGGCGACCTTCGCGGTTGCCGGGATGAACGTCCGCTGGGAGACGCTCATCGGTGCCGTCGCCGTGTTCCTCGTGCTGCTGGTCGCGCTCTCCAGCGCCCGCGGCACGCCCGTCGACCTCTCGGTGGCAGCCGACTGGCCATCGCCGCGAGCCGACATCGAGGGCCCCAACCACCTGCGCGCGGACGACCTCCTCTACATCGCCGTGGCGGCCCTGCCTGGCGCGCTGGCCGGGGGGCGGCTGGGCTATGCGCTGATCCACCTCGACTACTACGGGGCGAACCCCGGCGCGCTTCTGGACGTCACGCGCGGTGGCCTCGAGCTCTCGATGGGCGTGGTCGGCGGCGCGATCACCGCGTCGATCGTCGTCCTGCTCCTCGGGGCCCCCCTCGGACGCTGGCTGCATGCGCTGGCGATCCCGCTGCTGATGCTCCTCGCGCTGGTCAAGGTCGCGATGGTCTTCGGCGGCTC
Organism: Candidatus Limnocylindrales bacterium; assembly: GCA_046704485.1. Lineage (GTDB taxonomy): Bacteria > Chloroflexota > Limnocylindria > Limnocylindrales > CSP1-4 > CAIXZV01. The sequence goes on from JBJKRU010000354.1 coordinate 7,966, forward strand.
CGGCCAGGGCGTGCCCTCGGACTTCTCGCTCGCCACCCAATACGTCGGGCCCGGTCCATGGGGCTCGCTCGCGCCGGGGATCCCGTCGTTGCCGTCCCAGGCGATGGAGGCGCTGGGGACGGTCCTCGCGGGTGGTGTCGCCTGGTACTTCGCGGGGGTGGGCATGTTCCGGCGACGCAATGGAGCGGCGTTCTTCCTGGCCGTGGGACTGTGGGCGCTGGTGCGCGCGCTCGTCGCCGCCACGTGGCGCGACCCGGCAGTGGTCTGGACGCTGTCCGCGGCGCAGGTGCTCGCGCTCGGCCTCGCGATCGCCTGCGCGCTGGTGGTGGTCGGTTTCGCGGCCGCTGCGGCCGCGGGGCAGACGAGGTCGGACGACGAGCACGGCGAGGAGGGGGATGGCGGGGACGACGCCCTCGCTTGGCCGGCTCGGTAGCGGCTGGCAGGCCGCTACAGCGCGGCCAGGAGGATCCCGGCGAGCTCGTCGTCGGTGAGGACGACGGGGTTGCTGCGCATGGAGCTGCCGCGGGCGTCGGCGACGAGGCCGGGGATGGCCTGCCGGGTCACGCCCCACGTGCCGAGGCCTGCCACGCCCAGCGCCTTCGACCAGCCGGCGAGCGCGTCGACGAGGGCCGCCCTGGCTGCGTCGTCCGGGGTCGACTCGGGGAGGCGCGCGAGCAGCCGGCCGAGGACCGCATAGCGCGCGAGCGCCGACGACGCCGGGTCGCGTGCACTGAGCGCGGCGATGTTGCCCCCGGTGACCAGCGCCAGCGTGGCGCCGCAGGCAGCGCCATGGGGGACGGGGAACTGGGCGCCCAGCGGCGAGGCCAGCCCGTGCACCGCGCCCAGGCCCGCGTTGGCGAGGCAGATCCCCGACAGCAGGGCGGCCCATGCCATGCGCTCGCGGCTGGCAGGGGCGCCGGCACCCCCGGGGTCCGCGTGCCAGGCCACGAGCGCCTCCCTGGCGGCCGCGAGCCCGGCCAGCGCCAGGGCATCGGTGAAGGCTCCGGCGCGCAGCGAGACGTAGGCCTCGAGCAGCTGCGTGACCGCATCCATCCCGTTGGCGGCGATGAGGGCGGGCGGGAGTCCGGCCAGGAGGTCCGGGTCGACCACCGCGTCGGCGGGCACGAGGCGCTCATCACGGAACGACCGCTTGTAGCCGTCGGGGCCGCGCTCGCTGATCACCGCGTTCCGCGTGGCCTCGCTGCCGGTCCCGGCCGTGGTGGGGACGGCGACGAGGGGAAGCGACGGGCCAGGCCAGGTTCGAGCGCCCGGCAGGCCCTCGAGGAAGTCCGTCACCGGCGCGTCCACCAGCAGCAGACCGGCCACCGCCTTGGCGGTGTCGAGCACCGACCCGCCGCCGACAGCGAGGACGACCTCGACGCCCCGGCCGCGATGGGCGGCCGCGATGCCGTCCACGAGGGCGGGGGAGGGTTCGCCTGTGACCTCCGCCTCGCCCGCCAGCACGATGCCCGCCGTGGCCAGCCCGGAGCAGAGGGCCTCGAGGCGGCCACCCTCGCGGAGCGATCGTGTGCCGCGGACCAGCAGTGTCCGCCGGCCGTGGGCGGCGACGACCGCGGGCAGCCGCGCGAAGGAGCCCGCTCCGAACGTGATGCGCGGCAGCCGTCCGACTGTGAACGCGCCGATAGGCGCCGTGTCGCGGCCGGTATCAGCCCCCGACGTCACGGTTCAGGCGTCTGCGGAGCGAGCCCGACGTACCTGACGCCGTACCGGGGCTCGGCGAACATGTCCGCGGTGGCCTCGCGCCAGGCGGCGTAATGGGCCGTCTCCTTGTGCGCCCTCGAGGACGCTTCGTCCACGAACCACTCGTACAGGACGAAGCGCGTCGGGTCGTCCGCCAGCTGGATGACGTCGAAGCGGACGTTCCCGGGCTCGCGGGTCGAGCCCTCGTGGTTGGCCACGCAGGCGTCGATGAAGGCGTGGACCGCCTCGGGTTTGACGTGGCAGTGGACGAGCGTGACGAACATCAGGCGACTCCGGATGCGGCTTCGATCCCGCCCAGCCTACCCGCGTGGCGCGTCGGGCACGAGACGACCCCCGCGGTGCAGGCCGCGGGGGTCGTGTCGGCCGGAGGTCGTGTTGCCGCTGGAGGCGCTAGTGGAGGCGCGGGAAGTCAGAGCGGCTGCGCTTGATGAACTTCCCGTGGCCGGCCGGGCCGGTCCACTCGCCGTTGCGCACGACCACGGTGCCGCGGGACATCACGATGTCCGAGGCGCCTTGGACGGACATGCCCTCGAAGATGCTGTTGTCGACGTCCATGTGGTGCGTCGCGGCGGACAAGACGTGCTTGTGGTTGGGGTCATAGAGGACGATGTCCGCGTCAGAGCCGACCGCGATCAGGCCCTTCTTCGGATACATGCCGAAGATCTTGGCGGGGGCCGTCGACACCACCTCGACCCAGCGCTCGCGGGTCAGCCGGCCGTCGATGACGCCCTGGTGCAGCAGGTCGACGCGGTTCTCGACTGCGGGCACCCCGTTCGGGATCTTGCGGAAGTCGCCGCGGCCCAGTTCCTTCTGGCCGTGGAAGTCGAACGGGCAGTGGTCCGTGCCCACGGCCTGGATGTCGTCCCGCTTGAGGGCGTTCCAGAGCTCCTCTACGTGGTCACGGGTCCGGAGCGGCGGCGAGCACACGAACTTCGCGCCCTCGAAGCCGTTGCCCAGGCTGTCGCGGGTGAGGTAGAGGTACTGCGGGCAGGTCTCCCCCCAGGCCATCGCGCCGCGGTTGCGTGCCTCCATGACCGCGTGGACGGCCTCCTTGGCGGTCATGTGGACGAAGTAGACGGGCACTCCGGCGATCTCGGCCAGCGTGATCATCCGACTCGTGGCCTCGCCCTCGAGGCGCGAGTCGCGCGCCAGGCCGTGGCCGATCGGGTCGGTCACCCCGGCGGCGATCTGGTCGGCCGCCAGGATGTCGATCACGGGGCCGTTCTCGGCGTGCATCAGGATCATGCCGCCGTTCTTCTTCGTCTGCTTCATCGCCCGGAAGATGTGGTCGTCGGGAGACAGGAAGACGCCGGGATAGGCGGTGAACAGCTTGAAGTCCGGGATGCCCTCGTCGACCAGCTGGTCCATCTCGGCCAGGCTGGCGTCGTTGACGTCCGACATGATCATGTGGAAGCCGTAGTCGATGAGGGCGTTTCCCTCGGCCTTCTTGCGCCAGACGTCGAGGCCCTCGTGGAGCGGCTGGCCCTTCGACTGGACCGCAAAGTCCACGATGGTGGTCGTGCCGCCGAATGCCGCGGCCCTCGAACCGGTCTCGAAGGTGTCCTTCGCGAACGTGCCGCCGAACGGCAGCTCCATGTGCGTGTGGGGGTCGATCCCGCCGGGGATCACGTATTTGCCGCTGGCGTCGATCACCTCGTCGGCCGTGACGCTGGCCCCGAGATCGGCGCCGATCTGCACGATCGTCTCGCCGTCGACCAGGACGTCCGCCTGGTAGGAGCCGTCGGCCGTGACGATGGTGCCGTTGGCGAACAGGGTGCGCATCCTTCCTCCTTGCGTTCGGAGCCCCGCCGGCAACACCCGTCGACGGGGGTGGCACGTGTGCGGCCATCGTAGCCCCGGGGCGTCGGCGCAGGAGGGCCGTGCGGCGCGCCAGCGGGTGCCACTCGGCGCTGTCAGACATGGCGCGGACCGCCGCTCGTCTGCCTCCCGGACCTGCCGAGGCCCCCGTCACGTGTCGGGGGCGAGGTCATTCCGGTCTAGCGGAACCATCGCCCGTCGGGGCACTCGGCGACAGCGTTCGCCCACCCCTAGGGGCCTTCCAGCCGAATGACGTTGGGTGCGGCTCGCTTCCAGACGCGCTGCCCGTCGTCCATCGGTCTCGGGCGACGACATTCGCGGAAAGAAAGTCCCGCGCGACGGGAGCATCCGCGTCCCCGGGCCCGATGGACGGGCGTGCAGCCCGATGGCGTGGCGCGGAGCGGGTGGGCCGGAAGGTGCGTTCAGCCGCGCCCGACGATCGCGGTGCCGAGCCGCATGGCCAGCATGCCTCCCGCCGCGGCCACCGCCACGAGCGAGGTCAGGAATGCCGCCACCTCGCGCAGCCGACGCAATCGGTGTTCACGTCGAGCGGCCGGGCCGTCCTCCTCCCAGCGGGGGTTTCGTCGGCGGAAGCGGCGCAGTGTCGGCATGGGACAACCTCCGCCGGAATTCTCCCCGCGGACGGGCGCCAAGGTCCAGTCGGACCTCCATCCCAGTACGAAATCCGATACGTTCCGGTGCCGCCGAAGGGAGGCTGGGCGGGGAGCGGTGTCGAGCCCGGCGCGCCCATAGGGCGGTCGCCCTAGTCGCGGAGCGCCGGGATGATCTCGCGCCCGTACACCTCTAGCTGCCGCTCCTCGTCCCCGTTCATGAGGTAGAGGTTGAACTGGTCGACGCCGGCCTGGGCCAGCGCGCGGAGCCGGGCGATGTGGTCGTCCACCGTGCCCAGCAAGCAGAACCGGTCCACGATCTCGTCCGTCACGAAGGCCCCGTTGTCGGAGCCCACCTCGGCATGGTGCTGGTAGTCGTAGCCCTCGCGACCCCGGATGTACGTGGTCAGCTCCTCTGGCAGGTCCTCGCGCGGGTACTTGTTGACCAGGTCGACAACGTGGTTCGAGACCATGGCGGGGAACCAGCGGGTCCGGTCTCGTCCGTCGGCGAGATCGCCCACGTGCGCGGGCGCGGCAGCCATCACCTTGACGGAGCTCGGGTCGCGCCCGGCCGCCTCGGCGGACGAGCGCACCTGGGACACGAACCATCGGATCAGGTCCGGGTCGCCGATCTGGAGCATCGAGCCGTCCGCGATGCGCCCGGTGAGCTTGAGCGCGACCGGGCCATAGCCGGCGATCCAGACCGGGAGACGGTGCTCACCTTCAACCCAGGGCAGCTCCAGCATCGCGCCCTCGAACTCGACCGAGTGGCCCTCGACCAGGGCGCGGATGACGTGTACTGCCTGCTCGAGATCCTTCATCGAGGTGGGCGCCTTGCCGAGGACGCGCCGGGCCGAGTCGCCGCGGCCGATGCCCAAGTCCATGCGCCCGCGGGAGACCTCTTGGAGGACGGCCAGCGTCGACGCGGTGACCGACGGCTCGCGAGTGGCTGGATTGGTCACGCATGTGCCCAGGCGCAGGCGGGTGGTGGCCTGCGCCATGAGGGTCAGGAGCGGGTACGGGTCGCGCCAGAGGACGTGCGAGTCGAATAGCCAGCCATAGTCGAAACCTGCGGCCTCGGCCTGCCTCGCCAACGCGACCGTGCGCTCGATCGAGTGCTCCGGCTTGAGCGTGAATCCGAACTGCATCGCATCCTCCGCCCGGGGGACGCCCCGGAGAATCGGACGGCTCGGCTGCCCTCCTCCTGGCAGCCGAGCCGCGCGGGATCATACCCGATGCCCGGCCTGCGTCAACGTCGCACACGAGCCGCCGGCCGGGCGGCGCGGGCGTTCAGCCTACGGCTTAACGAGGTCGCCGTACATTTCGGGCCGCCGATCGCGGTAGAACTGCCACGTCTGGCGGACCTTGCTGATCAGGTCCAGGTCGAGGTCGCGGATGATCAACTCCTCGTCGTAGGGGCTGCCCACCGCGCCGACGAACTGGCCGAGCGGGTCCACGAAGTAGCTCTGGCCGTAGAAGTCGTCCGGCCCGATCTCCTTCTCGACGCCGACCCGGTTGATCGTGCCGACGAAGTAGCCGTTGGCGAGCGAGTGGCTGACCTGCTCCACGCGCCAGAGGTATTCGGACAGGCCGCGCGAGGTGGCCGACGGGATCAGGACGATCTCGGCGCCGTTGACCCCCAGGGCGCGGGCACCCTCAGGGAAGTGGCGGTCGTAGCAGATGTAGACGCCGACCCGCCCGACCGCGGTCTCGAACACCGGGTAGCCCAGGTTGCCCGGGCGGAAGTAGAACTTCTCCCAGAACCCGTCGACGTGCGGGATGTGGGTCTTGCGGTACTTGCCGAGGAACTTGCCGTCCGAGTCGATGACCGCGGCGGTGTTGTAGTAGATCCCGGTGGTCTGGCTGTCCTCCTCGTACATCGGGACGACGAGGACCATGCCCGTCTCCCGGGCCAGCGCCTGCATGCGCTTGGTCGTGGGGCCGTCGGGGATGAACTCGGTGTACGAGTAGTACTTCTTGTCCTGCACCTGGCAGAAGTAGGGCCCGTAGAACAGCTCCTGGAAGAGCATGAACTGGGCGCCCTGCTTCTTCGCCTCGTGCACGTACTGCTCGTGCTTCTGGATCATCGACTCCTTGTCGCCGGTCCAGGTTGCCTGCAGAAGTGCGCCTCTGACGACACGGGGCATCGCGAACAGCCTCCTCGAACAGCGTCTGGCCCGCGCGCCCACCCGAGGGCGGACGGACCTGCAGGCGCGGGGCGCCCGCAGCGGTGAATGGCGAGAGGATACGCCGGTGGACCGGCCCGGGGCGGGCCATTTGGCCCGGCCTGACGGCGCTCGCGCGGCAGGTGGCGACGACGAGGCAGCGCCCCGGCGGGGACGCCGGTCGCACGTTGACCGGCGTCCCCTGGCGCGGGTTGGACGAGGATCGCCCCGTGCTGTCGCAGGCGATCAGAGGCCGGTCATTGGAGCGGCGCCACCTGGTGCGGGACCCCGGCTGCCGCGCCCGCCGCCGCCGCGCTGGCCGCCTGGACGGGGCCCTCGAGCGGCGCGACCTGGTGCGGGACCCCGGCGGCCGCGCCGACCGCCGCCGCGTTCGAGATGACGCTGACGCGGCTCCCCGGAGTCGCGAGCTGGGCCACCAACATCGACGCAGCGATGGCCGCGGCGGCGAAGACGATGCTCAGGCTAAGCGTCCGAACAGTGGCGCGTTGGAACCTGGGTGCAGTGAGCTGAGCCATGTCATTTGCGCTCCTCTCTTGCGACGGTCGAGCTCCTCCTTGCGGCCCCGCTTCCTGGCGGCGCCACGGAGCTGATCAGTCGAGGTTCGGGTTCGGCGAGACGCCGCGGCCGGCAGAAGCCGACGTGAGAGCCTTGGTGCCGGCCCCAAGGACATCGACGAACTTGATCACTGGCGCCTCCTGGTGCTGCCGACCGTCCAGCGGCCGATGCAGCGAGGCTGCCCGAGCAGCGTGCCGCCGTCATCGGGCGAGCGACCACGGGGCTTGGCGGAAACAATGGGGGGCTGTCCGCGAGCATCGGTCGTTCGACCGACGCGTAGGCTCGGGAGGGGGCGGCGGACGTGCTGACGGGGCGGCGGCAGACCACACGTCGTCTGGCGGCACCGTCATTCCGCGGCTACCACGATGATCGCGGTATGCCCGTCCGGCCCGGACCGAGGACAGCTTGGGATCTCTGCGTGCCCGAGAGCACCCCGTGCTGTAATGGGCGCCTGGGTGGCTGGTCTACACGACCGCCGAGTCGGTCCTACCGCCACCATCGCCGATCTGCGCAACCGGCTGGGCGGACCTCTCCCCGAGCACGGCGAGGATCCCGTCGCCACCATCGAGGCGCTCGCGAAGGGCGCAGAGGGCGGCCTCGTCGCGAGCGGCGGCCAGCGCTTCTTCGGCTTCGTCATCGGCGGTGGGCTGCCAGGCGCCGTCGGGGCGACTGGCTGGCGAGCGCCTGGGACCAGAATGCAGCGCTCTACGTCGCCGGTCCGGCGGCCTCGGTCGCGGAGGAGGTGGCGGGACGATGGGCCGCCGAGCTGTTCGGCCTGCCGGCGGGTGCGTCGGTCGGCTGTCAGCCTGGGGCGGTGAACATCGCGAAGCCGTCGACATCGACCCAGGGATGGTGGGCGGTGCCCGACACCCGGATCTTGATCGTGTGACGCCCGGCCGACGGCCAGGCGTAGGTGAACACCACGCGCCGCGCCTGAGCCGTCGCCGACCACAGGCTCAGCGCTGCCACGGAGACGCCGTCGATGTAGACGCGCGCGGATCCGCGAGTCGGGCCTTTCGCGGAGATCCAAGCGATCTGGCTGCCGGTGAAGGTGTAGCTCGCGGTCGACCCGTCAACCTTCGAGACGCGGTCGGCCTGTCCGAGAAGGGAGCGGCCGGTTTGCGCGAGCCACCGCCCCGTGTACTTGGCGGACCGCTCCGTCGCGGCCTTGATGCCGAACGCACCGGTGGAGGTCCAGGGGCTGGCGTTGCCGGCGCGGTCAACGGCTCGGACCCGGTACTCGACCGACTCCTGCGGGTCCAGCCGTTGCACGGCGGATCTCGCCATCGGCGACGAGATGGCGACCGCCGTCCATGGCCCGTCGCCGAACCGCCGCTGGAGCTCGTAACCCGCAACCCCCACGCCGACGTCCGTGGAGGCCGTCCAGTTCACCCCCACGGCCATGCCGCCCGCCGACGCGACGGCGGCATTCCGGAAGCTGACCGTCGGCACCGCTGACGTCGGGGCAAACGTGTCTGGGGTTACGGTCAGGGTGGCGCTGCCGCTCAATGCACCGCTCGTCGCGGTCACGACGACGCTGCCGGGAGCGGTTGTGGCAACGACGCCCGCGGCGCTGACCGTCGCTCCGGCCCCGGCCACGCTCCAGGCAACCGACGCCACGGGCAGAGGCACCCCGTTGAGCGAGCTGTCGGTCCCGCTGGCGGTGAACGTCGTGCCCTGGCCGGCGATCAGCGTCGTCCCTGCGGGCTGGACCACAACCTGCGCGAGCGGCCCGGTGGGGATCGTGGACACCACAAGGAGTGCGTCGGCAACGCGGTGCTCGCTGCCGCCCGACGGGCTGTTGACCAGCGTCGCCGAGACGTCGCCGGGGTGTCGGGCCAACTCGGCGGTGGACCCCCCGCCGTCGAGGTTCACCGCCGTCTGGACCCCCTGAGCGACAAGGAGGTCGGCGAGGTCGTCGTCGGTGACCCCGCTGCTCTCGCCGGGCTGCCGACCGTCCACAGTGACCATGACCAGGCTGCCGTCCGCCCGCGCGCCGACCGCCGTGCGGGGATGGGTGGCCCTCGTGACCGCCGACACCGGGGACACACCCGCCACGCCGCCTCTGACCAGCCACTCGCGGCCGCCCACGGCCTCGGTGACCGACTCCCACCCGGCGGGCACGGCGGTGGTGACGACCACGACCGCACCGATCGGAAGCGCGTCCAGCGTCGCTGCGTCGTCGCCCTGGGCCGAGAGCACCAGCGTGCCGTCCGCAATCGGGGTGTCACCGGCGTTCGTCCGCACCGACGTCACGATCGCCGGCCAGGTGCCGGCGGCCCGGAGCGGCAGGCCCGGCACGGTGAGCACGACCTCCGTGCCGTCGGATCCCGTCCCGGTGGTCGCCCCCCAGCCAGGGGTGTAGAGGTCGAGTTCGCCGGTCAGGCGAGGCTTGTTGATCCGGTCGACGGTGAGCGTCGCGCCTCCGGGCAGGGTGACCCCCGTAGTCACGGCGACGTCCCCGAAGACCGGGCTCCCGCCAGCAGTGATGCCGAACGCCGGCCGCGCGGATCGCGACCCGCTGAGCAGCTCGCCGCGATGGACGAGCAGGCCGGTGGGAGCCGAGCGACCTGAGGCGGCGTTGAGCGTCCAAGTGTCGCCGTTGACGGCTGCCACGACCCGGTGGCCGTCGCGCGACACAGCCGCGGCCTGGCCGGTGACGGTCTGCAGCGTGGACACGCCAGCGGCAGGCGCAGTCGCCTCGATGGAGATGCCGGGCATCGACGGCGACACGTTGATCATGTTGACGGCCTGCAGTCCGCTCGACGTGGTCCACGACCCGTGGCGGTGGACAACGCCAGGCGCGACAAGCTCTTCGAGGGTGGAGGCGTAGGGGACCGCGGTGACCGCGGGAGCACCGACCGAGACGCCGACGCTGCGAGGCACGGAACTCGCCGCGACAGGCTGGGCGCCCGGCGCCACGAGGACCAGACCTAGCACCAAGGAAGCGACGCGGCGGTTCGTAGTCCCCCTCCCGACGGGCGGCCCTGCGGGTCCCGTCCCGAGTAGGGTGCCACCTGATCCGATCGGAGGCAAGGCGGATCCCTGCCGCCTTGTCCCGTCTGGAGGGGTTCGGCGCGCGACGCGCTGCGGGCCGGCAGCTCCCCGCGCCCGCGGCCCTGTGCTGTAATGGGTCGCATCGCACCCTCGTCGCAACCACAAGGACCGCCCGCACCGCGGCCCGACTGGAGGATCCATGGGCATCAGCGCCGCGCCGCGCATGACCAGCGAGGAGATCGTCTCGCTGTCCCGCGCCCACACCATCTTCAGCTGGTCGATCC
>JBJKRU010000355.1:0-6551 GCA_046704485.1 Candidatus Limnocylindrales bacterium
GCGTACCCGTTGTTCTCGACCACGAACACGAACGGCAGCCGGTGGATCGCCGCGAAGTTGAGCGCCTCGTGCACGTCGCCCTGGTTGGAGCTGCCCTCGCCCATGATCGCCATCGCCACCTGGTCGACCCCGCGGATGCGCGCCGCCAGCGCGATGCCGGCCGCGTGAAGGATCTGCGTGGCGACCGGCGACGACACCGAGACCACGTGATGCCCCGGGTGGCCGTAGTGGCCCGGCATCTGGCGCCCGCCCGAGCTCGGGTCGGAGCCCCGGGCGAACTGGGCGAGCATCAGCTCGCGGGGGGTCATGCCGGCGACGAGGCAGGTGGCGATGGACCGGTAGAAGGGCGCCACCCAGTCGTGGTCGCGGCGGAGCGGCCAGGCGATCCCCACCTGCGCCCCCTCGTGGCCCTGCCCGCTGATCACGAACGGCGCCCGTCCGGACCGGTTGAGGACCCACATCCGCTCATCGAGCGCCCGGGCAAGCGCCATCGTGCGGTACATCGCGACGAGATCGGCGTCGGCGAGGCCGTACGCCGCGGCGAGCTCGCTCACCGCCCTGCCGCCGTCGCGTCCACCATCCGCGTCGCTCCTCCAGCCTGCCGCCCCGAGGGCCCCTGCGCTAGAAGTTGATCGACCTCCCGTCCACGGCCATCGCCGCCTCCCCCAGGACCTCCGACAGGGTCGGATGGGCATGCGTGGCGGCGCCGATCTCCCACGGCGTCGCCTCCAGCGACAGCGCGACGGACGCCTCGGCGATGAGGTCGGTCGCGTGCGGGCCGATGACGTGGATCCCCAGCGTCTCGTCGGTCTCCGCGTGGCCGATGACCTTGGCGAAGCCCTCGTACTCGCCGCCGATGATCGCCTTGCCGATGGCCTGGAACGGGACCTTGCCGACCTTGACCGGGAGGCCCTGCGCCTCGCACTGCTGCTGTGTCAGGCCCACCGAGGCGATCTCGGGGCGGCAGTACGTCGCCCGGGGCTGGCGGACGTAGTCCATCGGGTGGACGTCCGCCTCCCCAGCGATCACGTGGACCGCGATGATCCCCTCGTGCGCCGCGGTGTGCGCGAGCTGGAGGCCGCCCACGATGTCGCCGATCGCGTACAGGTGCGGCTCACGCGTGCGCATGCGGCCGTCGACCTTGACGATGCCGCGGTCCACCTCGGCCGACGTGGTCTCGAGGCCGACGTCCTCGACGTTGGTCGCGCGACCGGTCGCCACGAGCATCAGCTCGGCCGCGATCTCCTCGGCCTGGCCGCCCTCCCGGCCAACCGTGACGCGCACGCCGTCATCGTCCGACACCACCGACGCCGGGTCGAAGCGAGCGCTCGTCATGACCTTGATCCCGCGCCGCGTGAAGGTCCGCTCCAGCTCCTTCGACACGTCCGCGTCCTCGAGCGGGACGACCGCCGGCAGGTACTCGAGCAGCGTCACCGTCGCGCCCATGTCGTGGTAGAAGGACGCGAACTCCACGCCCACCGCGCCCGCACCGACGACGATCGCGCTCTTCGGCAGCGAACCGGCCATGAGCACGTCGTCGCTGGTCACGATGCGCACGCCGTCGGGCGTGAGGCCAGGAAGGGACTTCACCCGGGAGCCGGTGGCCAGGATCACGTCGGTCGCCTCGAGGACGACCTCGCCGCCGTCCGCTCCCTTGACCCGGACCTTGTGTGCTCCGTCGAGCCGGCCGCGACCCTCCACCCACGTCACGCCGTACTTCTTGACGAGGGTGCCCAGGCCCTTCCACATCCGGTTCACGACCATGTCGCGCCGCTGGGCGACCTTGGCGTAGTCGATCACTGGGTCGCCCGCACCGCCGACCCCGAAGTCGGCCGCGTGGCGCATCCGCTCGGCGACGGCCGCAGACTCGAGCAGCGCCTTGGTGGGGATGCAGCCGCGGTGGAGGCATGTGCCGCCGATCTTCCCCTCGTCGACTAGCGCCACCCTGAGGCCCAGCTGGGATCCACGGAATGCCGCGGCATAGCCGCCGGTCCCTGCGCCGAGGACGATGAGGTCGAACGTGTTGGACGAGCCGACGGCCATGGATCGAGGTCACTCCGCTGCGCTTCGGGAAGTTCGGGCGGCGGCGACGCCACGAAGGTACGCCCATCGCGATCCTACACCGTGGCCAGTCACCGGCCCGCCCTGCCAGCTGCGACAGGACGACGCCTTGCTGGACTGGGAGTCCACTCGCTCGGCCCTTCGCCGTCACCTGCCGGACCGCGGGTCCACGCGGCGACCGATCCGGCGTGTCGACTGCCGCCGGAGGCGACGCCCGCCGGACCCCAGGGCCAGGCCCCGAGGCCAGGCAGGCGGAAGTCCGGACCGCCAGTCCAGCCAGAGACCCGGCAGCCCGAGACCCGGCAGCCCGAGACCCGGCAGCCCGAGCGCCCGCGCCGCGCCTCGCCGCCCCGCGCCCAGGCCTTCGCGGACGGGAAACGGTACACGCCGCCGGTTAACGCGAAACCGGGCCGCGTCGCCGCGACCCGGTCCTTGCGGCGTCTAGCTCAGCCGCCGCGCTGCGATCGGAAGCAGTCCGAACAGTAGACGGGCTTGCCATTGGTCGGGCGGAACGGGACGCGAGCCTCGCGGCCGCAGCTGCTGCAGGTCGCGGTGAACATCTCGCGCGGTCCGCTGCTGCGGTTGCCGAAGCCACCGCTGCTGTAGCCGCCGGCGGAATAGCCGCCACCACCGCCGTACCCGGAGTCGTAGCCGCCCGCGTACGAGCCGCCACCGAAGCCGCTGTCACCGCCCGACCGGGCAGCCTTGCGGCTGGCACGGCAGGACGCACAGCGACGGGGCTCCGAGAATCCCTTCTCGGCGTAGAAGGCCTGCTCTCGCTCCGTGAATGCGAACTCCATTCCGCAGTCGGAACAGGTCAGGGTCTTGTCGGCCACGTGCCGATCTCCTCCAGATGTCGCCGCTTCTAGACCGGGCCCTCGAGTGAATCCGGAGGAGACCGAGTTGTCGTGCGCGCGAACGGGTGTGAGCTGTGCGCGGCGATCCGCGCTGTCGCACTCTACCCTCATTCTTCGAGCGTGGCGATACCCAATTTTCAGCCGCCTCTCAGCAAGAGGTGCTAGGCGCAACCCACCCTGCCCGAGGAGGGGCGGCGAGCGCCGGCGAACTGGCCGGCTACGCGGGGACGTCGAACTCGCGGTGGGCACCCTCGAGGTACAGGGACACCTCGTCCGCCTGTCGGGCCGCGTCCCAGCCCAGGACGTCCCCGACGATGGCCGCCACGCGCGGTGCGATCGACGCGCCGCGGTCGCGCAGCGTCATCGCGAGGCGCAGTCGACGGGCGAGGACGTCATCGAGCGACATGGCCAGCTCGCGCTCGGCTGCCCATGCCACCTCGGCCTCGAGCATGGGCTGCCCCTCAACGAGGGGGCGGACGAGGTCGCGCGATCGGCCCAGCGCGATGACGTCCTCGGCCTCGGTGCCATGGCGGTCCACGAGTGACTGCGCCATCTCCACGTCCATGCCCGGCTCGCGGGCGAGGCGGACGGCCAGCGCGTCGAGCCCGGTCCGCGGGGCTGCCCCGATGATCGGCAGCTCGGCGGTCCCCGACGGACGTTCCCTGGCGTCCTCGCCCAGGACGGCGTCAATCGCGTCGCGTGCCATCAAGCGGTAGGTCGTGTACTTGCCCCCGCTGATGCGCACCAGGCCGCGCTCCTCGACCGCCACCTTGTGCTCGCGTGAGACCTGCACCGTGGAGCTCGCGCCCGACGGCGCGATGAGCGGGCGGAGACCGGCGTAGGTGCCCACGACGTCCTCCCGCGACAACCCGACGTCGAAGGCGCTGTTGACCGCGGCGAGAATCTTGTCGACCTCCGGGGCGCTCGCCGCCGGGCGGTCCACGGGGCCCGTGAAGGGCTCGTCGGTCGTGCCGATGACCCAGTGCCTCGGCCACGGAACCATGAACGCCACCTTGCCGGGAACGCGGATCGTGACGCCCGTCCGGACGTCGACACGCTCCCGGGGCACCAGGATGTGGCTGCCGCGAGACGGCAGCACGTTGAACGTCGCCTTCTCCGACCCGAACGGCCGCTCGGGCTTGGAGCCCCAGACGCCCGTGGCGTCCAGCACGGCTGCTGCGCGGACGTCCAGCTCGACACCGGTCAGCTCATCGTGCAGCGTGGCGCCGGCGACGCGGTCGCCATCGCGGAGCGCCCTGAGCGCCCTGACGCGGGTGACCGCCAGGCCGCCCTCGCGGATCGCGGTCCGCAACACGGCCAGCGTGTACCGGGCATCGTCCTCCATGCCGTCGCTGTACAGCATCGCGCCCTGGAGGCCCTCACGACGGAGGCTTGGCGCCAGCTCCACCGCGCCGTCCGCTGTGAGGTGGTGGTGGCGGCCCCCCTTCTTCGCCGAGCCGAGCAGGTCGTACAGCACCATGCCCGACTGGTAGAAGGACCGCGTCACGACCGGATGGCCGTAGAGCGGGAACAGGAACTTCTCGAGCCGGACGAGGTGTGGTGCAAGCTCCAGCAGCCGGGCGCGCTCGTGGAGCGCCTCGCGGACGAGCCCCACGTGGAACTGCTCGAGGTAGCGGAGGCCGCCGTGGATGAGCCGCGACGAGCGCGACGAGGTGCCCACCGCGACGTCGTCCTGCTCGATCAGCGCAGCGCGCAGACCGCGGCTGGCAGCGTCGAGGAGCGCGCCGCAGCCGACGATCCCGCCGCCGACGATCAGGACATCCCAGGTCTCGCGGCCAAGCTGCTCGAGCTCAGCGCCGCGGACTGCGAGAGGCGGGCGGGACGAGGTGTGCGGATGGTCACTCACGGGTCGGCCTCAGTGGCTCGGCGCACGCAGGATGCGCCACAGGACGAGCGCCGTGCCGAGGACGAGCACGACGATCGCGGCGGGGGTGTGGACGATCACATCCTGCAATCCCGGCGGCAGGATGCCGGTGATGGCGTCGGCGGCGAGGACGATGGCGACGACGATCGCCGCCACGAGCAGAACCTCGCGTACGCCCGGCTGGCGTGCCGAGCGGGAGGGAGGGCGGTCGGGCTCAGGCATCCTCGTCAACCCCGGTCCGCCTCGAGCGGGATGCCGATCGGCGCGACGAGCACCCGGCCGGCGAGCTTGCGGCCGATGCGTGTGCGCAGGCCCAGCTTCGGCCGGTGGAACGTCACCGTCAGGTCGGCACGCACCACGGGCTCGGACGGGTCGCCTGACGTGAGGTCCACGGCGGTGGGCGTGTCCACGGCCAGGACGGGAGTGCCCGCCTCGCGGGCGCGCTGGATCACCTCCACCGCCGTCCGAACGGGCTCGCGCAGGCGGCCCCGCACGCCCGTGCCGAGCAGCGCGTCGACGATGATCCCCGCCTTCTCGATCCCGTGCCCGAGCATCGCCACGTCGCGCGCAACGGGGGCGTGGATGCAGGTGACGCCCGCGAGACCGTCGAGCCGCTTCCAGTTCTTGGCCGCGTCCGGCGTGCCGGGCCGCTCATCGCCCGACACGAGCACCGCAATCACGGGCACGCCCCAGCCGGCCAGCCGACGCGCGGCAACGAAGCCGTCGCCGCCGTTGTTGCCGGGACCGCCGAAGACCAGCACCGGGCGGCCCGGGCGCTCGTTGTGGGCCAGCAGGGCACGAGCGGCGGCCGCGACGGCGGTGCCCGCGTGCTCCATCAGCGTCTCGCCCGGGATCCCCAGCGCCTGGGCCTTCCGGTCCGCCCCGGTCATCGCCTCCGCGGAGATCGCCCCGCGCGCGGCGGCCTCGGCCCAGCGCAACTCCAGCTCGTCAAGCGAGAGCGAACTGAGCGCGGGGTCGTCACCGGGGAGGGGCAGGGTCTGGGGGGGCACGTCCGACAGGGTACCGTGCCAACCCCTGGAGCACGCGTGCCGCGGGCCATCAGGGCCCGGGCCGCAGTTCAGGCCCCGTCGGGACGCCCGCCACCGGCGATCCTGCCGAACGTCCCGGCGACGTTGTGGGAAGCCTCGCCTCGAGCCGGCCATCGACTTCGCGCGCCTCCAGCAGCCCCTCCTCCTCGAGGGCCAGCACCGCCTCGCGGACCGCTGACCCGGGATGCACGCCGATCGGCTCCCCGTAGGGAACCCAGCCGCCCGCGTCCGCGACGCGGGCGCGCTCAAGGACCCGGCCGCGGAGCCAGCGCGTCGTGGACGTGAACGCCGGGGACGGCTTCCCGGGCCGCAGCCTCGGGCCGCCTTCCTCCTCCGCGCGCTGGCCCGACGCGTACCGGCACCACGGTGCCGCAGGGCACGCGGGGCAGCGCGGACTGCGGGGTGAACAGAGCAACGCGCCGACGTCCATCAGGGCATGCGTCCAGGCGGCGGCCTGGCCGCGCGGCACGACGGCGTCGGCGATTGCCTGGAGGGTCTTCGGGGCGAGCGCGTCCCGACCGCCCGCGGCGATCCGGCCCAGGACGCGCCGCGTGTTGGTGTCGACCGCCCCTACCGGTCGGCCGAACGCGATTGCCGCCACGGCCCGTGCCGTGTAGGGGCCGACGCCCGGGAGCCGCTCGAGGGCCTCGACGTCGTCGGGAACTCGGCCGCCGTGCTCGGCCACGATGGCCCGGGCGG
>JBJKRU010000356.1:0-4813 GCA_046704485.1 Candidatus Limnocylindrales bacterium
GGGTGCGTTCGACGCGCCGGTCATCGTCAACGCGGCCGGCGCATGGGCGAAGCAGGTGGGCGAGCTCGCCGGGATGGACCTCCCGATCCGCGTGTGGCGCCACGACACCGGCTACCTGGGCGTGCCGGGGTCGGTGCCGCGGCCGATCCCCGTGGTGATCGACAACCCCAACGGGATGTACTTCCGTCCCGAGGGCTCGGACATGGTGCTCGTCGGCCTCGAGGACGACAACCAGATCGGCGGCTCGCCGGACCGCGAGACGACTGACGCCGCGCCCGGCTTCGAGCTGCGTGCCGCCGAGCGGATGGTGCGGCGCGTGCCCGCGCTGATCGACGGCGACTTCCGGACCTCGCATTCCGGCCAGGACGGGCTGACGCCGGACCAGCGCGCGTACTTGGGCGGCGTGGGCTCCGCCGGCCCCGCGGGCTTCTTCCTCGACTGCGGCCATTCCGGGACCGGGTTCAAGACGGCGCCCGCGATCGGCCTGGGGATGGCGGAACTCATCCTCGATGGGGCGGCGACGTCGGTGGACATCGCGCCGTTCGCGTTCCAGCGATACCTCGACGGGCGGCCGCTGGTGGGCGAGCATGGCGAGGAGGTCCTCTGGCGCTGAGGATCCCCTAGCGCCGTCCCTCCGCCTGATCGTCGTCGAACGGGCCGACCTCTCGCGGGTCGTACAGGTGGCAACCGCCGCCCTCGCGCTTGGCGAGGAACATCGCGGCGTCGGCATGGCGCTGGATCGTGCCGGTGGCGGGCAGGCCGCCCCAAGCGGACAGCACCACGACGCCCACTGATGCGCCGACGGCGACGCGGCCCACACTCGTCTCGATCGGCGCAGCGAGCGCCTGGGCCACCTCGTCGGCGCGGCGCATCGCGACCGCGGCGTCGGCGAGGCCGGGAAGGAACACCGCGAACTCATCGCCCCCGGCGCGGCCGGCCACGTCCGTCGGCCGTCGAGCCTGCGAGGCCAGGCGAACACCGACCTCTGACAGCACCTCGTCGCCCACGGCGTGCCCGTACCGGTCATTCACGGCCTTGAAGCCGTCGAGGTCGATGGCCATCAGCGTCGCGCCCGGCAGCAGCCCGTGGCGGAGCCGCCCGATCCCCGCGTCGAGGCGGCGCGTGAAGCCGTCGGCAGTGAGCAGACCCGTCAGCGCATCCGGCAACGGCATCGGGTGGTTGTCCCAAGCCAGGAGGGCGATCACGCCGACGACGGCGGGCGCCCACCAGCCGATCTGCGTGTAGACGATGACCATCGCCCAGGCGAGGGCGACCTCGAGGGCGCTGAGTCGGCCGAACTGCCCCTTGAGGATGTCGACCCACGCCGGCACGGACACTTCGTCGCGGATCATCACGGTCACCGCGGCCATCGCCGTGCTGATGATGCTGAGCACGAGCGTCCCGCTCACGGCGACCAGAGCCGTCCCGAGCCCCGGCGAGCCCACGCCCTGCACGAGCTGGCCGACCTGCTGAGCGACGAGACCGCCCGCCACCGCGGCGATCACGAACACGGCGTGGTTGGCGAGCAGCCCATACCACGGCAGCTGCTCCAGCTCGCGCCGCTCGAGCGTGGACACGAACCCGACCCACGCGCCGGCGGTCGGGCCGCCGAGCACAAGCGCGGCGGCGACGAACGGCAGGTGGAACGTGAGGTAGCCCGCCCCACCCGGGGCGCGGAGCACGCGAAGCGAGCCCAGGAAGCCGAACAGGACCCACAGGACTGCCCCGCCGAGCGGACCGGACAGCGGAGTGTCGACGAGTCGCGGGTCGATGGCAGGGCCGACCGGGACCACCAGCGTGGTCCAGGCGAGCAGCACCAGACCGGCCACGATCGACGCGGCCGTGTAGCCGAACAGGCCGAGGCGGCGCGCGGCGGTAGCATCGCCAGGGTCCGGGCGGTCTGGCTGATCCAAGGCGGCGACGCGCCGGGGCAGAGCATCCGAATCGGCCATCCGCCGGGGTTTCGCGGGCGGCAGCTCAACCTGACCGGGGGCGTCGGGCAGGCGGCCGACCCGGCTCGGCCGGGCGTCGGTCAGAGGCCGGGAATCTTGTTGCACCTTCCGCTCCGCCGTCTTCCCGGACGGGGGACCGGCCCGGATGGCTGCGAGTTTGCGGGCCGGAGGCGTCACCTTCCCGGTGGACTCATGTCCGCCTTCGTGGTCGACGAGGACCCCGTCCCGCGCCTCGCGACAGTCGTGCCGTCGGCGGGCCAACGCCCCCCGGCCCCATGCTGCCGTCCCGCGCTGGTCCGGAGGTTGGCTCGGGACGAGAAGCCCGCCGGCGGACCAAGGCTATCGTCGACCCTTGACGCGGTCCCCCGGCATGGGTGCGGGGTACCTGCCGGTGCAACATTCGTACTACCGGCGGCCACCGCAGCAGCCACGGGTATACTGCTCTCCCGCTCGCGCGCCATTCCCGCGCACGGGCTCCCGAACGATTGACCACCCGCGACTCGCGGCCGCCCCGGGGGCGCCCGCCCACACCGTCGCAGCAAGGAACCGCGCGCAGCATGCTCGACCGCCTCCTCGGCCTCTTCTCCCGCGATATCGGGATCGACCTCGGCACGGCGAACACGCTCGTCCACGTCCGAGACCGCGGCATCGTGATCTCCGAGCCCTCCGTGGTGGCGATCGACGCCAAGACGAAGCGCGTGCTGGCGATCGGTGCCGAGGCGAAGCGGATGGTCGGCCGCACGCCGGCGTCCATCGTGGCCGTGCGGCCGCTGCGCGACGGCGTCATCAGCGACTTCGACGTCACCGAGCAGATGATCAAGTACTTCGTGCACAAGGTGCACGACCGGATCGGGATGATCTCCCGGCCGCGGATGCTGCTCGGGATCCCCTCAGGCGTGACCGAGGTGGAGAAGCGCGCTGTCCGCGACGCGGCGCTCAACGCCGGTGCCCGCTGGGCGCGCCTGATCGAGGAGCCAATGGCCGCGGCGATCGGTGCCGGGCTGCCGGTGTCCGAGCCGTCGGGTTCGCTGATCGTCGACATCGGCGGCGGGACGACCGAGGTGGCGGTGCTCAGCCTGGGCGGTATCGTGGTCGCGCGATCGATCCGCATCGGCGGCGACGAGATGGACCTGGACATCGTCAACTACGCCCGGCGTGAGTACAACCTGTTCCTCGGGGAGCGCACCGCAGAGGACATCAAGGTCGCCATCGGCTCGGCGTATCCGGGCGAGTGGGACGCCCAGCGCGTCACGCTCCGCGGGCGCGACCTGCTGACCGGCCTGCCTCGCGCCGTCGAGGTGGGCGCCGACCAGATCCGCGACGCCATCGAGGTGTCCGTGTCGCAGATCGTCGACACGATCAAGGACACCATCGAGGAGACCCCGCCCGAGCTGGTGGCGGACATCATGGACCAGGGGATCGTGCTCGCCGGGGGCGGGGCGCTCCTGGCCGGCCTGGATCGGCGCGTGGCGGAGGCGACGCAGATGCCGGTCCACGTTGCCGACGACCCCCTGACCTGCGTCGCGCGCGGCACCGGCGTGGTCCTCCAGGAGTTCGCGTCGCCCACCATGGAGCGCGTGCTCGTCGCCGAGACCTACAGCCGCCCGCCGCGCTGAGGTTCGCGATCCTGGCCGCACGACCTGCGGACCACCGGAGCCCATCTCGATGTCCACGCTGCTGACCAACCGCCGGGCCCGCCGCCGAGGGATCGTCTTCACGGTCCTGATCGTGATCACGCTGCTCCTCATGGCCGTTTCGTCCAATCCTGCGGTTGTCGAGCTCAAGGGCGGCTTCCAGTACGCGCTTCGACCCCTCCAGGGCGCGGTCGCCGGCTTCGCGTCGAGCGTGTCGAGCGTCTTCGCGTCGATTGGCGAGATCAACCAGCTTCGGATCGACAACGCGGCGCTGCGCGAGGAGAACCAGCGGCTGGCGAACGACAACACGCGGCTCCAGCAGCTGAAATCGGAGAACGACCAGCTGACGGCGCTGCTCCAGCTCCAGGGCGACTTCGGCCACCAGACCATGGCGGTTCGGGTCATCGGCCGCGAGGTGCTGCCATCCAGTCGGATGGTGACCATCGACAAGGGCAGCGCCGACGGCTTGGCCCTGGGTGATGTGGTCGTCGTCGGCGGCGGCGCGGTTGCGGGCCGGGTCACCGAGATCGGCGCCGACTACGCGAAGGTGACCCTGATCAGCGACCCGTCGTCGACGGTCATCGGCCAGCTGGCCACGTCCGGCGCCACGGGCGAGGTGGGCGGGGATGCCGGCGGCGTGCTGACCATGAAGAACATCGACGCCTCGGTGAAGGTCTCGCTCAACGAGGAGGTGTTCACGGCCGGCCTCCAGCTGGCGGCGGGGATCCGCTCCCCGTACCCGAAGGGCCTCGTCCTCGGCTCGGTGGTCGACGTCCAGCGGGACGCGAACGACGTCGTGCAGACCGCATTCGTGCAGCCCGCGGCCGACCTCGGCACGTTCGAGCTGGCCCTGGTGATCACCGACTACCACGGCGGCATGCCCCCGGCCGACCAGCAGCCGGTCCCCTGCGGAACCTCGGGACCCGTGCCGGCAGGCGAGGTGCCCTGCTTCACGCCGGCGCCGTCCCAGTAGCGGATCCCTCGCGGCGCCGCTCGGCGAGCGCGCGGCCTGCAAAGCCCCGGGCGGCGCTCGCTCCCGGCGCTCGCTCCCGGCGACTCAACCGTGCGGCGCGCGCACGTCTGCTTCCGCGGCCGCCACAAACGTGCGCTGGGGAGGCCGTTGCACGCCCGCCAGCGCACGACTGCTTCCCGCGCCGGGCAGCCTGTGCGGCCAGCGCACCGTTGAGACGCTGGCCCCCAGGCCCCGGAGCACCCGCGCATGGGCCC
>JBJKRU010000357.1:0-12569 GCA_046704485.1 Candidatus Limnocylindrales bacterium
GGCGACGAGCAGCACGCCGCCGAGCCAGTCCCCGGGCAGGCTCCGCGTCGCCACCGCCCCGGCGACCGCCGCGACCGCCGCGACCGCCGCGAGCGCCGCGTCGATGAGGCTGGCTCGATTGCGGGACGTCGCCTCCACGGCCGGAACGCTATACCCGGGCGCCGCCGGCTGTCATGCCGCCAGAGGTGCACGCCCGCGTACTCCATCCGTGGTACGACGGCTGGCTCGGGCGAGCACGGCGTCAGCCGACGGCGGTACGCCGGATGCCATCCCCCGGGTGACGACCCGCCAGGGCGCAGGCGCCACGCTTTGACCGTCCCACCCTGAAGCAGCGGAGCCCCTTCCGATGATCCAGCCAGCCAGATCCGCGCCGACCCCGGCCCAGCGGCCGCTATCCCCGCTCCCGAGGCCGCTCGCGGTTGAGGCGACGCACCTCAGCAAGGCGTACGGCGCACGGGTCACTGCCGTGGACCAGCTCGATCTCTCGATCCGCCAGGGCGAGGTCTATGGCCTCCTCGGCCCGAACGGCGCCGGCAAGACCACAACCCTTCGGATGCTGCTGGGATTGGTCCGGCCGACCTCCGGAAGCGGCTCGCTCCTGGGTCTTCCCTTCGGCGCTCCAGCCGGTCTCGAGCGCGTCGGGGCGCTCGTCGAGAGTCCGGGCTTCTACCCCTTCCTCTCCGGTCGGGCCAACCTGCGGAGCCTCGCCCAGCTCGCGAGGGTCGAGTCGTCCCGCGTCGAGGCGGTGCTCCGCCAGGTCGACCTCGCGGATCGCGGTGACGACCGGTTCGCCACCTATTCGCTGGGCATGAAGCAGCGTCTCGGCGTGGCGGCGGCGCTCCTCAAGGAACCCCAGGTGCTGATCCTCGACGAGCCCACCAACGGCCTCGACCCGCAGGGCCGCGTCGAGATGCGCCAGCTCGTGAGGGATCTGGGGCACGGCACGCGGACCGTGATCGTGTCGAGCCATCTGCTCGAGGACGTTGAACAGGTCTGCGATCGGGTGGGCGTCCTCCAGCGCGGGCGGCTCATCGCGGAGAAGCCGGTGGCGGAGCTGCGGGGTCCCTCGATCCTGCTCGTGCGGGCCGCGCCCGTCGAGCGCGCCCGGCACGTGCTCGAGTCCTTTCTTCCTGCCGGGAGCATCGCCCGCGAGGACGGCGCCTTCCTCATCGACGTCGACGCCGTCTCTGTCGGCGAGCTGGCGCGCCGTCTCGTCTCCGACGGGGTCGAGCTGACCGAGCTCAGGCCCAGGCAGCGATCCCTCGAGGAGGCATTCCTCGAGCTGACCCGACCCGGCGGTGACGCCAAGGAGGTCCACGCATGATCCGGAGTCTTCGCGTCGAGCTCGCCAGGCTGCGCCGCTGGCCCGCCGTCTGGGCACTGCTGGTGCTGTGGGCCGCTCTGGCCGTCGTCTACCCCTACGTCGCCCCTTACCTCGCCTACCTCTCGCCGGCAGCCGGAGTCACGGCCGCGCAGCTGCAGACTGCGCTGGACGCCATGCTGCCGTCGGGAATCGTCGGCAAGGAGGTGCCCGGCTACCCGATCTTCGGCGGGATCATCGCGCTCGCTGTCGGGTCCCTGACGGCGGGCAGCGAGTTCGGCTGGGGAACCTGGACCGCCGTCTTGCTCCAAGACCCCGATCGTGTTCGGGTCGCCGCCGGCAAGCTCGGGGCGCTGTTCGCTGCGGTGGCGGGTCAAGTGCTGGTCGGGTTCGGGATGGCGGGCGTCGCCAGCGTGGGCATCGCGATCCTCCAGCACCAGCCGATCGCCGCCCCCGCGCTCGGGGACCTCCTGACGGGCATGGCCGCCGCCTGGCTGATCCTCATGACGTGGGCGGCGCTGGGGGCCGTCCTGGCGACGCTGCTGCGGAGCACCGCGCTGCCGCTCGGCATCGGATTCGGGTACCTGCTCGTCGAGGTGTTCGTGACCTCGCTCGCCGCGCGCTCGGACGTGATCGCGAACGTGGCTCGCGTCCTGCCGGCCACGAATGCGGGCTCGCTCGCCTCGAGCGTCCTCGGCCCGGGGGCTGGCGCGGCGCCGGGCATGAACTCGCTCGTCTCCGGCACGCTGGCGGCGGTCGTGCTCGTGGGATACGTGCTGGCCGCGAGCGCGCTCACCTGTCTGGTGACCGCGAGGCGCGACGTCCGCTGACGCGCCCGTGTATGGCCCGCGCATCAGCGGAGGCGCGCGAGGGCCAAGCCCTCCAATCGCTCGCGGCTGGCGCTCGCGCCGGTCCTCTGCGTCAAGCGCTCAGGGCAGCGTCACGTACTGGCCGAGGAAGGCACGAGCGGACGGCGTGTCCATCCGGTAGTCGACGTTCGTCGCGCGGCACAGGGTGTCGCCGGTGATCGTCGTCCCCGCCACGATGTCGCTCTCCGAGGCGCCAGCGCCCAGGAAGTTCGGCCCGCCGGAGTCGCCATAGCACGTGCCGCCGTTCCCGCGCGCAGCGTTCATCGAGATCCGCAGCCAGCTCGGGGTGACAGCGTTCAGGGTGCCGGTGGCCGCGTAGCGGACGTCGGCGTAGTGGAAGACCGGACCGTGGCTGATCGTGACCGACTGCGCCCCGTAGCCGACCGAGGTGAACCCGGTGCCTCGCGGGAGGGCGTCGAGCGACCCGGCCTCCGGCAGGCGAGCGGGCTCGATGCCCGCCACGGGCTCGTCGAACACGACGACCGCGATGTCGTGCGGATCGCTCTGCCGCTGGTTGTAGCCCGGGTCGGCGTGCCAAGTGCCCCAGTACGTGGTCCCCGTCGCGGCGTCGTACGAGGCGTCGAACGTGACGGCGACGCGGTCAACGCCCTGGTCGCAGTGGGCGGCGGTGAGGAACACGGTGGACGAGATCAGCGTCCCCGTGCACGTCTCCCAGGTGCCGTCCGAATACGCCTCCGGAGCGAGGAGCGCCCCCACCTCCGGGTGCCCATTGCCGTCGGGCGCCCCGTTCGTGATGGCGCCTGCCGATGCAGGGACGAGCAGCGCCACCAACAACCCGACCGCGATGACGAGCAGCCTGCGCATGGTGATCCCTCCATCCCCCGCGCCCGAAGGGCGGCGTGCCGCCCGATTGACTCCGGCCGTTCGCCGGGGACGCGGCGGAGACTAGTACGAACGTACTACCCGTCGCTGGACGCGGGCAAGGCGAACGGGAGGCCCAGGTGCCAGCACGCACCGCCTTCTGACGGATCCGCCCGTTTGCCCGAGGCGGCGTAGCCTTGGACGATGATGGCAGTCGAGCAACACGCGCCCCGTTTCCCAACCGTGATCCAGCACAAGCACGGCCTCACCGAGTGGGTTCCGATGATGCCGGAACGGAGCGCCGAGACGATCCATCCCGGCGAGCCGCCGTCCGAGCGCGTCTACCGGTGCCAGCGCGTGGGCTGCGATGCGGTGGTCCGCCTCGACGCCGAAGAGGTCCGTCCGCGCTGACCGCCGCCAAGGGCCGTGCTGGCCGGGCCGGCTCCCCACCCCACGTCACTGGCGACAGGCGGCCGGAAGTCCATGGCTGGATGACTGGAGGACGCAACGGGCGGCCGACGCCCGCAAACCGCCTGGCTGAGCTCGCGCTCGCCGATCCGAGGCCGTCGGCGCCGGCGGGCGCACGACCCGCCGGCGGCCGGAAACGGTGATCCGGCATATACTTCACCCATGTGGATAATCCAGAATGGTGGTATATAGGCGTGGAGGCGTGGACTCCCGAGGTGCGCCGCGCCGTGCGCGCCTACCTGAACGCGGTCGCTGCCGCGGAGCCGTTCCAGCGGGAGCTGGCTCGGCGATACGGTCTGGCGATCGGTGACATCGGGGCGCTCCGCGTGCTCCGCGACCGCGGCGACCTCGCGATCAGCCAGCTCGGCGGGGCGCTCTGCATGAAGGCATCCACAGCGACCAACCTGGTGGACCGCCTCGAGCGGGCGGGCCTCATCGGACGCGGCGCGGACCCCGCCGACCGGCGCGTCACGCTCGTGTCGCTCTCCCCGCTCGCGAAGGAGGCGCTCAGCGACCACACGCTGGTGGAGGAGACCGGGCTGATCGCCCGGATGGAACGCCTCTCGCCGGCCGAGCAGACCGAGCTCGCATCCCTCCTGGAGCGGATCGCCGGCCCCGGCGCCGACGTCCTCGTTGAAGGCGGCAGCGAGCGCGAGGGTGACGAGCCCGCCACGACCAACCCACAGCAGACCACCGTCACAGGAAGCCGCGAATGACAACGACGTCCCAGCCCCAGCACCGCCGCCGGTTCGGGCACCTCCCGTACAAGTGGGTGGCGCTGTCCAACACGACGCTGGGCGGCCTCATGGCCGCGATCACCGCCACGAGCCTGATCATCGCCCTGCCGGAGATCTTCCGGGGCATCGAGCTCGACCCGCTCGATCCCGCGAACTTCTCATTGCTGCTGTGGGTCCTCATGGGCTATCTGCTCGTGTCGGCCTGCGTGGTCGTGACCTTCGGGCGGCTCGGCGACATGTTCGGCCGCGTCCGCAGCTACAACCTCGGGTTCGTGATCTTCACGATCGCCTCGATCGGCCTCGCGGCCACGCCGTTCACGGGCCCCGCGGGCGCGATCTGGATCATCGTCCTGAGGATGGTCCAGGCCCTCGGCGGAGCGCTCCTGATGGCCAACTCGGCCGCCATCCTGACCGACGCCTTCCCTGCCCAGGAGCGCGGCATGGCGCTCGGCGTCAACCAGATCGCCTTCCAGGCCGGCTCGTTCATCGGGCTCATCCTCGGCGGCGTGCTCGCCGTGATCGACTGGCGTGCCGTGTTCCTGATCAACGTCCCGGTCGGGATCATCGGCACGGTCTGGGCCTTCCTCGCGCTGCACGAGGTCGGCGAGCACCACCGCGCGCACATCGACTGGCTGGGGAACATCACCTTCGCCGGGGGCCTGGCGCTGATCCTCGTCGGCATCACCTACGGGATCTCGCCGTACGGCGACTCGACGATGGGCTGGGGGAACCCCGCCGTCATCGCGGCGATCGCGGGCGGGTTCGCACTCGTCATCGCCTTCCTGTTCATCGAGCGTCGGGTCAAGGCGCCGATGCTCAACCTGGAGCTGTTCCGGATACGGGCCTTCGCCGCCGGCAACCTCGCCGTGCTCCTCAGCGCCATCGGGCTCGGCGGTCTCCAGTTCCTCCTGATCATGTGGCTCCAGGGGATCTGGCTTCCCCTCCACGGCTACAAGTTCGAGGACACCCCGCTTTGGGCAGGGATCTACATGCTGCCGCTCACCGTCGGGTTCGTGATCGCGGGCCCGATCTCCGGTGTCCTCTCGGATCGCTACGGAGCCCGGCCGTTCGCGACGGGCGGCATGCTCCTCGCCGCGTTCTCGTTCGTCCTGCTCCTGCTGCTTCCCGCCGACTTCGTCTACCCGGCCTTCGCAGGCGTCATCTTCATCAACGGGATCGCGTTCGGGATGTTCGCCTCGCCGAACACCGCGGCGATCATGAACAGCGTCCCGTCGGGCTACCGGGGCGCGGCCTCGGGCGTGCGCTCGACGTTCCAGAGCGCGGGCATGCCGCTGTCCATCGGCGTCTTCTTCACCCTCATGATCGCGGGGCTGTCCGGGAGCGTCCCCGGCACGATGTACCGCGGCCTGACCTCCAACGGCATTGCGGACGGCCTCGCGACGCAGCTCTCGCACCTGCCAGCGGTCGGCTACCTGTTCGCCGCGTTCCTCGGCTACAACCCGCTCCAGACGCTGCTCGGGCCGAAGGTGCTGGCCACGGTGCCGGCCGTCGACGCGGCGCGCCTGACCGGGACGAGCTTCTTCCCGTCGCTCATCGCGACGCCGTTCCACGACGGCGTGGTTGCGGTCTCCGTGTTCTCCATCGTCGCGTTCCTGGTGGCCGCGCTCGCCTCGTGGCTCCGGGGAGGACGCTACGTCCACGACGAGCAGGAGGCCACCGACATGGAGGAGGCGCTCATCGCCGCCGAGCACGGCGAGCAGCGGCCGCGCCTCGGCGGGCTCGCGCTCGAGGAGGTCACCGTAGAGGCCGACCGCTGACAGCGCGACGGCGGCTGGTCGTCCCTCCTTCCCCTGTCCACACCGGCCGAATGGCCGTGGCCGGCTGCCGGGAGGCCGACTAGGATCCGGTGACGCCGAGGGGGCAAGGGTTTGCCCATGGAATTCCGCGTCCTGGGTTCGATCGAGGTCGTCGAGAACGGGCGGCGGCTTCCGGTTGCATCGGGGCGGCAACTCTCGCTGCTTGCGCTCCTGATCGCCCGCGCCAACCGGGTCGTCCCGGCTGACCGGATCATCGACTCGCTCTGGGGCGATGATCCGCCCGAGACGGGGGCCAAGGCGGTGGCCTTCCACGTGTCCCGGCTGCGCGATGCGCTCGAGCCCGGCCGTCGGCACGGGCAGCCGAGCCGCGTCCTTGTGACCGAGCCCACGGGATACGTCCTCCGCGTCGAGCCAGACCGAATCGACGCCGTCGCGTTTGAACGGCTGGTCCAGGAGGGGCACGGGCTGCTCGCCCAGGATCCCGACAACGCCCGCGCCAGGCTGGACGAGGCGCTGAGCCTGTGGCGCGGAGACCCCTATGCCGACGTGGCCGACGAAGCGTTCGCACGGGGCGAGATCGAGCGCCTGAAGGAGCTGCACGCCCAGGCTCGAGAGGATCGTCTCGACGCCGAGCTCGCCCTGGGCCGCCATGCGGACGCGATCGGGATGCTGGAGGTGTTTGTCGCCGAGCAGCCGCTGCGCGAGCGGGTCCGCGGGCAGCTGATGATCGCCCTCTACCGGGCCGGCCGCCAGACGGAGGCCCTCCGGACGTATGCCGACGCCAGGCAGGTGCTCGCCGACGAGCTCGGGATTGAGCCCGGCCCGGAGATCCAGCGCCTCCAGACGTGGATCTTGCAGCAGGACCCACGTCTGGACCCGCCGGCCGCGAAGCGGACCGCCCGCAACCCCTACAAGGGCCTCCGGCCGTTCGAGGAGCGCGACAGCGCGGACTTCTTCGGTCGAGAAGCGCTCGTGGGGCGCCTGCTGGAGCGCCTCGGACAGGCTTCGCGCGCGGCCGGCTTCCTGGGCATCGTCGGTCCGAGCGGATGCGGCAAGTCGAGCGTCGTGCGGGCGGGCATGATCCCGGCCCTGCGCGCGGGGTCGCTGCCCGGATCCAATGCGTGGCGGATCGCGATCATGCTGCCGGGAGCCCACCCGTTCCGCGAGCTCGCGGCCGCGCTCCGGACGCTCGGCCTGGACGTTCCCCGGGACCTGGAGGATCCGGGCTCGGGCCAGGACCGCCCAGGTGGGGCGCTCATCCGGAGCACAGCCGGCGAGACCACGACCCTGCTGGTCATCGACCAACTTGAGGAGCTGTTCACGCTGGTCGAGGACCCGGCCGAGCGGTCCGGCTTCATCGCGATGCTGGCCGATGCGCTGTCCGACCCGGGCAGCAAGCTCCTCGTCACGGCCACCCTACGGGCCGACCACCTCACGGATGCCCTCGTGGAGCCGATGCTGGGCGACCTCCTGCGAACCGGCACCGAGATCGTCACCCCGCTGACGCGCGACGAGCTGGAGCGCGCGATCGAGCTGCCAGCGAACGCTGTCGGCGTCCGGCTCGAGGCGGGGCTGGCGACCGAGATGCTCGCCGACCTCGCCCGCCAGCCGGGCGAGCTTCCGCTCCTCCAGTACGCACTCACCGAGCTGTTCGAGCGAAGCGACGGGCAGCGGCTGACGCGCGACAGCTATGCGGCGATCGGCGGAATCGCGGGAGCGCTGGGGCGCCGAGCCGACGAGGCACTCGCGGGGCTCGACGCCGACGGTCGCGAGCTTGCGAGACAGGTGCTGCTGCGCCTCGTGGCGGCTGGGGAGTCGGGCCAGCCGGTCGCCCGCCGCGTTCCGCGCACGGAGCTCAGGGCCCTCGGCGATGCGCCCGGCCATGTGGACGCGGTGGTCGACGAGTTCGGGCGGCGGCGGCTGCTTGCGTTCGACCGCGACGTCCGCAGCGGCGAAGGGACCGTGCAGGTCGCCCACGAAGCGCTGCTCACCCGCTGGCCTCGACTGGCCGGCTGGATCGATGAGGCGCGAGGGAGCCTGTGGACCCGGCGCCGGCTGGCGGATGCCGCCGCCGAATGGATCGCCGCTGGCCGTGAACCGGGGTTCCTGCTCGCCGGCAACCGCCTCGAGCTGTTTGCATCGTGGGCGGACAACACGAACCTGCGCCTGGATCTCCCCGAGCGTGAGCTGCTCGACGCAAGCATTGCCGAGCAGCGGCGGCAGGTCGACGCGGCCAGCGCTCGCGTCACGCGCGAACGAGCGCTCGAGCGTCGGGCGACCACCCGACTTCGGGCGCTCGTGGCGGTGCTGGCTGCCGCTCTCCTGGCCGCTTCCGCCCTCGCGCTCACGGTCTACCGCCATGGCGAGACCGCGCGCGAGGAGGGTGCCGTCGCGGTCGCCCGAGAGCTCGCGGCCGGATCAGTCGGCAACCTCGGCACCGATCCGGGGCTCAGCCTCCTGCTGGCCTGGCATGCCGCGGACGCCACGGCTGACAGGGGCTACGTCGTCGAGGAGGCGATGGACGCCCTCCACTGGGCGATCCAGGAGTCTCACGTCGCGTACCCAGTTGGCGATGGCCCGGTCGCGGTGCTGCCCGGTCCCGGCGGCCCTCGTGGAGTGGAGCTGCTGGCCCCGGACCGGCTGATGGCCCTCGCAGCGTCGACCGCCGGCCGCTCGCTGACGGCGGCGGAGTGCCGGACGTACCTCCACCGCGCCACCTGCGCGCCACCGACGGCGCTGGACCTGCGCACCGTTCCGGGCGTGTACACGGCGACCGGCGTCGTTCCCTTCACGCAGCTGGCCGGTCCGTCGCTCGCGGGGAGCAGGGTCGAGGTGGTATCGCAGCTCCCGGTCGACCTCGCGCCGGAGATGGCGGGCTTCAGTAGTCGCACGGGGATCGGCGTGACCTGGACGCCGACCACCGAGTCACAGCTCGAGGCGCGCATCGCGTCGGGCGACCTTCCCGATCTCGCCATCGTGGAGCGCCCGGCCGACGTCGCCGACCTGGCGCGGCGGGGACTGCTCGTCGACCTGTCCGGCATCGTGGACGTCGCTGGTCTGCGCACGGCCGGAAGCGACTACCTGCTCGGGCTGGGCACAGTCGGCAGGGATGGGGGCTGGCCGGCGTCGAGCGGGCGCCTCTACGGAGCGACCGTCGCGACCGAGGTGGAGAGCCTGGTCTGGTATCCGACGGCGGCGTTCCAGCGTGCCGGCTACCGCATTCCGCAGACCTGGGCGGACCTCGACCGCCTTGCGGCAACGATGTTGGCGGACGGGCGCAGCCCTTGGTGCCTGGGTCTCGCCGCCGGGCAGCGCACGGGAACGGCAGCAGGCCTGAGCGCCACGAGCTTCGTGGAGGATCTGGTGCTGCATGCGTCGGGTCCCGCCGTCTACGACGCGTGGTCCACCGGCGCCATCCCGTTCACCGACGAGGCGGTGAGTCGCGCTGTCGTCACCTTCGGCGAGCTGGCCCTCGGGGACGGCTACGTCGGTCGCGGACTCTCGAGCGCCCTGGTGACCCCGGCGGACCTGGCTGCATGGCCGATGTTCGTGGATCCTCCGGGCTGCTGGCTCGACCTCGCCGGTGGCGCCACCCGCGCGACTTGGCCAGCCGGCGGATCCGAGACCCTCTCGGCGTTCCCGTTCCCCGCGATCGATCCGCGGTTCCCGGACGTGCTCCGGGGCCGTGCCTACATGGCGGTCGTGTTCCGCGATCGCCCGGAAGTAAGGCGCTTGCTCGACGAGCTCCTCGACGCCGGGTTCGGGGCCACCGCTGGTCCTCGGCTCGCGTCCGACGGGATCTGGCCGACGGCCCAGGCGGGCACCGCGGTGCCGGTCGGGGCCGTGGCGCGTGCAGAACGCGAGGAGCTGCACCAGGCCCTGGCGGCGAACACGTTCCGGGTCTCCATCCTCGATCTCGTGCCGCGCGCCGTCGGTGACGCGTTCGCATCCGAGATGTCGAAGTACCTGTTCTGGGGACAGATCAGCCCGAGCGCGGCGCTGGGCGCGATCCAGTCGAGCTGGCCGGCGGCAAGGTAGGAGGAACTGTGAGCCGATCGCGCTTGCCAGCGTCTTGCCGGACGCAAACCGGGGTGGATGAGGATCCTCCGGACGCCACGGCGAACCGAGATCGCGGCGTCGGACGCGAGAGGCGGCATGACATGGGACGCTTCACAATCCTGATCGCCGTGGTCGCCCTGGCCGCCGCGGCATGCGCAAGCACCGGATCGCAGGCGACGCCGGACCAGGCGACGCCGGACCAGGTGACGTCTACTCCGGCGGCGACGACGTTGGCGCCCGCCACGCCCTCACCGGCGGCAGCCGCGCCGATCGCGGTCAACGTCACGTTCGACGGGACGACATGCACCTACACCGGGCCGACCGTCGTCCCGTCAGGGTCGACCATGGTGTGGACGCTCCAGAATGCGCCGGAGCTGGACATGTGGACCGGGTCCACGCTTGGCGTGGAGGCCGTGGTCGACGGCACCACGTGGGACCAGATCCTCAACGGCCCCCGCAAGGTGTCCGTCGCGCCCCCGTGGGTCATCCTGGAAGACGAGCGGCTGCTCTGGTTCAATGACGCGAACAAGGGCACGACGATGGAGACGACGATGACGCGAAGTGCCTATCTTGTCATCTGCTTCCAGAGCCCGCAGGGGACCGACACGG
This sequence comes from Candidatus Limnocylindrales bacterium, assembly GCA_046704485.1. Lineage (GTDB taxonomy): Bacteria > Chloroflexota > Limnocylindria > Limnocylindrales > CSP1-4 > CAIXZV01. The sequence goes on from JBJKRU010000357.1 coordinate 10,664, forward strand.
CGTTTCCGGCGGCCCTGATCCACGTGCTCCAGGGCTGACACCTAAAGGCCGCGGCCCGGCCGGTGGCAGTGGCTGCCAGTGATCAGCGATGCGCCCGGCTTGCACGGGCGCATCGCTGTTTGACCGGTCAGGCGGTCCTCTCGGCCGGCTCCCTCCACGCGTGCCACGGAATGGGGACGAGCATGGCTGCCTCGGCCGCGGGACGGACGCGGTCCTGCTCGGGGTTGTCGCGACCAGGGTGGGTACCCTGAGCCGAGAATGGGGCGCCGCCGCGGTTCAAGGGGCGTGCGCCGGCCTCCTCGCGTCAGTCGTGCGCGGGCGGGGCGGCGGGCGCGGCGAGCGATTCCAGCAGCGCCTCGACGGCGCCCGACACGCCGGTCGCCTCGTCGGCGATGCGGTGGAGCAGGAGGCCGTCAAGAGCGGCGGTGATGAGGGCGGCGAGGTCCTCAGGCGAGAGGTCCGGACGGATGGTGCCCGCCCGCGCCTCGGCGCTGATGCGCTCGGCGAGGAGGGCTCGAGCGGCGCGCAGCTCGCCTGCCATCGCCTCCCGGACCAAGGGATCTCGCGCTGTGCGGAGGATCGCCTCGACGAACAGCATCGCCCGGGGCGAGGCCGGGTCCAGGGCCGCAAGCTCCGCGGCGAGGCCCCGGAGCCCATCCGCCAGCGACCCGCCAGCCATGAGCGGCGCCAGCGCGGCATCGAGCTCGGAGCGCATCGCCGCAAGCACCGCGTCACGCAGGAGGAGGTCCATCGACCCGAAGTGGTAGTGAACTAGCGCCTGGTTCACGCCGGCCCGCTCAGCGACTGCCCTGGTCGTCACCGCGTCCCAGCCGCGCTCGCCGACGAGCTCAGCGGCTGCGGCCAGGATCCGCGCCCGCGTGCCGCCCGGCGCTGCGGGCGCGGCTTCGCGGGTGGAGCTGGGCCGTGCATGCGTCGTCGGGGACGCCCGCCCAGTCCGCGACCGCCCGCCTGACGCGTCAGCGTCCCCTGCGGGGTCCTTCAACGGCTGGTGCCGTCCGGGGCCGCATCGGGCCTAACGTTCGGGCCCGCCGGGCGCAGACCCACCACCGGCAACTGCTCGACCGCCCGGCGCCGAGCGGCCGGCGATCCGTCGTAGCGCCAGCCCAGGAGTCGGCTGATCACAGCCCGGACGATGGCCTTCGGCAGCCCGCTGTGGCGCTCGTAGTGCTCGAGCACGGCCATCGCCTCGTCCACGTCGAGGAACCGCACGGCTGGCACGAACCGGTCTCGACCGATCCAGACCTCTCGGCCGAGTCCCGCCTCGAGGTTGTGCAGCCACTGGGTCTTCGATCCCCACCCGGCCACGACCACCGCCTCGCGGGCGGCCCGGTCGTAGCGCACGACCTCGAGCGGCGTCTCGCGGCGCCGTCCCGTCCGGCGGCCCTCGTGGACGAGGACGAGGAACCGGTGGCCGAACAGGAACCCGAGGTGGGCCCGGTAAAGGTGGACGGGCAGGCTGAGAAGCCAGCCGAGAACGCCCTTGGGCGGCCCGGGTTGCGGGCTGCGTGTGGTGGTTGCGCTCATGTCTGCCTCGTCAAGTTGGGCAGGTGCCTTAGTCGTGTGCCTCAGACTAGCACCATCTGGGCCAACCGGGAGCGGGACGCGATACTGGCGGCGTGCCTGCGTCGGAGACGATTGTGGTTCTCGCGGGTCTCGCATTAGTCGCTCCGGTGGGGCCAGAAAGCAAGCCGGTAATCTCCACGTCGCGGAGATCCCCGCACTGCTTCTCGATGCTGCAGAGACGCAGACCTCGCCTGCGCTAGGGCGATGCCGTGCGTCGCGGCGCGAGGCCGCATAGTTTCGGGTCGATCACCTCGGTTCGACCTCGTTACCCGGCAGCGGAGGAGCCACGTCACCCGGGCTGTTCGCAGCGCCGCCGCTCAGT
>JBJKRU010000358.1:0-6339 GCA_046704485.1 Candidatus Limnocylindrales bacterium
CCCCGTGTGCGGCCACCAGATCGCGCACGATCGTGAGCCCCAGCCCGCTGCCACCCGAATCCGCGCGCCGCTGGAAGCGGTCGAAGACGTGGGGGAGATCCTCGGCAGCGATGCCCTCGCCCGTGTCGCGGACCTCGATGACGGCTGCTCCAGGCTCGCTGCGCACGAGCACGTCCACGGAGCCGCCGGATGGCGTGTGGCGGATCGCGTTGGTGAGCAGGTTCGTCACGACTTCGCGGACGCGAACCGCGTCCACGGACGTCTCGACCTTCCACCCGGCGTCGACCCCAAGGCGAACCCCCTTCGCTCCTGCCGTCTGCTGCTGGCCTGCCACCGCGTCGACGGCGATCTCCACCAGGTCGGCTGGCTGGCGGTGCAGGGGCAGCGCCCCCGCCTCGGCCAGCGACAGGGTCCGCAGGTCCTCGAGCAGGCGGTCCATGACCTGGGTCTCGGCGAGCAGCGGGGTGATGTGGTCGCCGTCCATCGGATGCACGCCGTCGAGCATCGCCTCGAGCCCGCCGCCGATGACCGTGAGCGGCGTCCTGAGCTCGTGCGTCACGTCGGCGAGCATCGCCTGACGGCTGGCCCGCGAGCGGTCGAGGCGCTCCGACATCGCGTTGAACGACACCGCGAGGTCGCGCACTGGGCGAGGGCCGTGCACCCAGACGCGGACCTCGGGCTCGCCGTCCGCGAGACGGGTCGTGGCGTCGGCGAGGGCCGCGAGCGGCCGGACGTAGGAGGCGAACGCGCGGGCCGAGACGACGATCGCGAGCAGGAGGACCACGGCGATCCCGATGCCGGTGGCCCACGACGGGCCGGCGGCCGGCACCAGGAAGCCGAGCACGGCCGCCGCGATCCAGGCGAGGAACGCCGCCGTGGCGCCGACGACGATGACGAAGCCGACGATGGCGCAACCGACACACCCGATCGGCGGCACGCCGTGGCGCCGACCGTGCTCGCGCCGCCGCCACCGCGCCTCCATGCGCCGACGGCGCCAGAGTTCGCGCCGCGTGCGCCAGTCGTACTCGTCGTACGACGCCCCGCGATAGGCGTCGTCGAGCGGCGGCGGGCCTGGCGGAAGGTTGGGCCCGGGTCGCGGTGCAGGCCCGTCCGACGTCATCCGGCTGGCTCCTCGAGCGCGTACCCAACCCCATGCACGGTTCGCACGTAGCGTGCTTCCCCGCTATCGGGCTCGAGCTTGCGCCGCAGGTTGCGGATGTGGCCGTCGATGGCGCGCTCGTAGGTCTCGAGGCTGAACCCGTGGACCGCGTCGAGCAGCTGGGCCCGCGTCCAGACACGGCCCGGCTCGCGTGCCAGGGTGGCCAGCAGTTCGAACTCCGTGGGGGTGAGGTCCACGGTGCGCCCGGCAGCGACGACACGGCGTCGGGCCACATCGATCTCGAGGTCGCCAACCGCGATGTGCTCCGAGGACATCGGCCGGGCCTCGGCGCGCCGCAGCACGGCCCGCACGCGCGCGACCAGCTCCTTGGGGCTGAACGGCTTGACCACGTAGTCGTCCGCGCCCAGCTCGAGGCCGATGATCCGGTCGGTCTCGTCGCCGCGCGCCGTCAGGACGACGATGGGCACGGAGGAGCCGGCACGCAGCGTCCTGATCACGTCGAGCCCGTCGACCTTCGGCAGCCCCAGGTCGAGCACGATGGCATCGGGGTGGCGCGCCCGGGCCAGCGCCAGGCCGCCAGCGCCGTCACCCGCCGTGAGCACGGCGAAGCCAGCGTGTTCGAGGTAGTCGCGGACGAGGCTCGCGATCCGGGGCTCGTCCTCCACGACGAGGATCGTGCGCATGGGGCTCCACCAAGACGACGACGCCGGGCGAGGATACGCCCGGCGTCGCGGTAGAAGGGAGGACGTCAGCCGGCGGCGGAGCTGTCCGGTGGGTAGGACGTGCCGGACGTGCCCTGGGTCGCTGTCCCGCCCGACGGCGAGGCGGCCCGCGCTTCCTCCTCGTGGAGTCGGCGGTGCTGCTCGGCGACCCACTGGCGCCGGGAGTCCCAGCCGCCCATCGGGCCGTGGTCGTGGTCGTACCGGCCCCAGCCGCCGCGCCCGAACCGGCGCCGCGGACCGAACACGAACCCGAGGAAGCCGCAGAAGGCGATCAGGAACAGCGGGAACAGCAGGAATCCGAAGGGGAAGAACCAGAACCAGCCGGCGTGCCAGCCGCCCGCGTAGACGACGGGGGCGGCGCCGCCGGTCGCCGTGGTCACCGCCTGCGAAACGCCGATGTTGTAGCCGACGGCCCCCGCGCCGAACGCCACGAGGCCGAGGAAGAGGAAGGCGAGGAACCCGCGCATCAGGTCTTGATCTCCGATCGAGGTGCGGCCCGAGCGACGGGCCGCGGTGCTTGATGCCATCAGCCTCGCAGGGCGATGTGCAGGAGTTGTGCGCGTGGTGTCGCATTTCGTTGAGGATCCGGGTGTCGGGGCGCTTCGGTCGGCGTCCTCCACGTGCGGCCAGCGACTCAACGGTGCGCTCGACGCACGCACAGCGCTCGGGCGGAAGCGTCCGTGCGCTCCGGGCCGCCGCGTGGGGCCTCCGGACGCACGGATGCTGCGAGGTCGGGTGCGGCTGTGCATTCGCGGCACCGTTGCGTCGCTGGCCGCAAACACCGGCGTGGAGGCCGACGACTCGGCCATCGTCATCCGGGCTTGGTCGAGCCTCCCGACGACTCGGCCATCGTCATCCGGGCTTGGTCGAGGAGCCGCCCGACGACTCGGCCGGGCTGGTGCGAGCCGGTCCGAGCCGCCCGACGACTCGGCCGGGTCCCGCTCAGTCGCCCAGGCAGGTGCCCGTGTGGCGCGCCGCCGTGATCCACGGGTGGTCCGCGGGGACCGTGTTGCGCCGCCCCGCGACGTCCTCGAGCGGCACCGCGGCCACGCCGTCGCCGTGGGCGGCCACCATGATCCCGTATGTCTTCTCCGCGACGAAGTCCGCGGCGGCGGTGCCCAGCCGGGTCGCCAGCAGGCGGTCGAGGCCCGACGGCGTGCCGCCTCGCTGGACATAGCCGAGGATCGACACGCGCGACTCGAGGCCAGTGAGCTGCTCGAGCTGCTGGGCCAGCCGGAAGGTGTTGCCCTGGTGCTGGAGCTCGAGATGGGCGATCTCGGCCTTGATCGCGTCGCGGGCGACCGGGTCCTTGGCGCGCTCGAGGCGGGCCTCCGCGGTGCTGAGCGCTTGGGCGTCCTCAACCGAGCGGGCGCCCTCAGCCACGGCGACGATGCTGAACGCCGACCCCTTGCGGACGCGGTCCTTGATCGCCGTCGCGATGCTCTGGACGGTGTAGGGGATCTCGGGGATCAGGATCACGTCGGCGCCGCCGGCGAGCCCGGCCCCGAGCGCGAGCCAGCCCGCTCGATGGCCCATCACCTCGGCCACGATCACGCGGTGGTGGCTGTGCGCCGTCGAGTGCAGGCGGTCGATCGCATCGGTCGCGATCTCGAGGGCGGTCGCGAAACCGAACGTGGCATCGGTGCCGGCGACGTCGTTGTCGATGGTCTTGGGGAGGGTGAGGACGTTGAGGCCGGCCTTCCACAGCCGCAGCGCGTTCTTCGCGGTGCCTCCGCCGCCGAGGCAGACGACGCCCTCGAGGTTGTTCTTGCGGCACACTTCTAGGATTCCCTCGGTCATGTCGCGGACCTCGCCGTCGACGAGCATCCGGTGCGGCTTGTCGCGGCTTGTGCCCAGGATCGTCCCGCCGATCGTGAGGATGCCGGCCAGCGACTTCTTGTCGAGCTTGACGCGCCGGTTCTCGGCGAGACCACGAAACCCGTCGCGGAACCCGACGACCTCGAAGCCGTGCGTGCCGATGGCAGCCTTGCCGAAGCCGCGGATGGTGGCGTTGAGGCCGGGACTGTCGCCGCCGGCGGTGAGGATCCCGACGCGTCGCGTGGCCATGGCCTAATCCTACGCGGCGCCGCACGGGGCGAGGTGGGGTCCATGCCGGCGGCGGGCACGAGGGCGGCGCACAATCGGCGCATGTCGAAGCCTGCGCCGCACCCGCTCGTCCAGCAGATCCTCTTCGCCCGCGCCGAGTTCCTGCGAGGTGTGCAGGGCGTGTCCGACGAGGACGGCGCCATCCGCCTCGGCCCGATGAACTGCCTGGCATGGAATGTGGGCCACCTCGCGTGGCAGGAGCAGCGCTACTTCCTCACGCGTGCGCAGGGGCTCGAGCCGCTCCCGGGCGTCGCCCAGACCTACAGGAATGGGGCGCCGGGCGTCACGCCGCGGCTGAGCGAGACCCTGGCCGCGTGGCGTGAGATCACGAAGCTGGCCGACCCCTGGCTGGACGCGCTCACGACCGAGCGGCTGCTTGCGCATCCAGTCCACAACGGCAAGCCGCTGGCGCCGACGTTCGGCAACATGGTCCTGCGGACGATCTACCACTACTGGTACCACTGCGGCGAAAACCAGGCGATCCGGCAGCAGCTTGGCCACACTGGGCTCGGACAGTTCGTGGGCGACATCGACGGCGAGGCGCCGTACACGCCTGAGCGAGACGCCTGAGCGGCGCGCGAGGGGGTGGCGATGAGCCTGGACGGGCCGATGGAGGCGTTCTGCGCGCTCGGCAAGGTGGAGGCCGGCTCGGCGGTGGTCTGGGCGCGGTCGAGTTCGAGCGGACGCAGGAGCGGTTGCTCCGGAACCTGCCGCCGCCGCCGTGCGCGGTGGCGGACATCAGGTTAGTCCGGTGCCGGTCGCGGTGTACGGCGGGAGCCGAGTGCTCCTGGTCGGCGGCGATGGCGATCCCGTCGGCCCGAGTTCGCTGGGCGACGTCCTGACCGCCGCGTTCGAGGCCGGAGCCAGCACGGTCGCGGTCGACGCGGCGCGGCTCGACCCTGCGTTCTTCCACCTTCGTTCCGGCGTGGCCGGCGAGATGGTGCAGCGATTCGCGAACTACCGGCTTCGGCTGGTCGTGGTGGGAGAGCTGCCGGCGGCGGCGCTCGGATCGCGAGCGTTCTCGGGCTTCGTCGCTGAGGGCAACCGCGGCGACGGGCCATGGTTCGTGACCGCCCTCGAGGAGCTGGCGGGTCGGCTCGTCTCCCGCTCCTGACCCGGCAAGCGCGAACTCACCGTAAGTGCCGGCCAGCGCACCCGGACGAGAGGTCCCGCAGATGCCGCACCGCCCGTCGTCGCTGAGGGGACGAAATCGGCGGTGCGCGGTCAGCGCGTCCCTTGGCCGGCGACGAAGCGCCCGGCGCGAGGCCGATCCGGGTGCCGGAACGGCGCGATCGTCTCCGCCGCGGCGACGCGGCGACCGGGTGGTCCCGGAATCGTCGCCTCTGGGACGACGCCCGCGTGCGGTCGTCTGGCCGCGGCCGATCCGAGACGAGACGGGCAGGCGCGCGACCCCGCCGCGTACACTCAGCGTGATGGACCGCCTCCTGCTGCTCGACGGCAACGGCCTGATCTACCGCGGCTACTTCGCCCTCATCGACCAGCCGCTGACGACATCGAAGGGCGAGCTCGTGACCGCGGTGTTCGGCTTCACGAACATCGTGCTTCGGGCGGTCCAGGACGCCAAGCCGGACCGGCTCGCCGTCGCCTTCGACCTGCCGAAGCCCACCTTCCGCCACGACCGCTACGCCGAGTACAAGGCGAACCGCACGCGCATGCCCGACGACATGCGCGACCAGATCCCGAAGGTCCGCGCCGTGGTGGCTGCGCTCGGCATCCCCGTCTACGAGCGCGAGGGCTTCGAGGCCGACGACGTGATCGCCACGCTGACGGGACAGGCCGCGGCCGCCGACATGGACGTGACGATCCTCACCGGCGACCTGGACATGCTGCAGCTGGTCGACGAGCACACGCGGCTGATGGTCTCGCTCCGCGGCGGCGCGTCGAACACGGTGACCTACGACCTGGCGCGGATCGATGAGCGCTGGGGCCTGCGACCCGACCAGATGCTCGACTACAAGGCGCTCAAGGGTGACCCGACCGACAACATCCCGGGCATCCCGGGCGTTGGCGAGAAGACCGCGTCGAAGCTGGTCGCCACCTGGGAGACGCTCGACAACCTGTACGACAACCTCGACCAGGTGGCGCCGGTCAAGCTCCAGCCGCTGCTCGCCGAGCACCGCGACTCGGTGTTCGAGAGCCGGGAGCTGATGCGCCTCGTCCGAGATGTGGACGTCGTGCTGGACCCAGTGCGCGGAAGGGTGGGGGACTACGACCGCGAGACGGTGGTCCGCCTGTTCCGGGAGCTCGAGTTCCGGACGCTCATCGACCGGCTGCCGCCGCTCGTCGGCGAGCGCCCCGAGGAGACGGCGCAGCGGCTGCGCGAGGCGCGCGAGGGATCGCCCGCGGCCACGGCCGCGAACGCGCGCGGCG
>JBJKRU010000359.1:0-4127 GCA_046704485.1 Candidatus Limnocylindrales bacterium
ACGCGGAGCCGGGCCCGACCTTCGTCCACAACATGGGCGGCGCCAGGGACATCGTCGACCCCAAGACCGGGGCAGCCCGTCGCGCCACGGTGGCCGACCAGGTCCGCCTCACGCGGGTCATGCACCACATGGCGAACCTGCACGCGGTCACCTCGCTCGTCCAGCCCGACGACGTGCCGCACCCGCTCGAGCCGCTGTACTCGTACCTCGTGCTCGCCCGCGAGACGGACAAGCCGATCGGCGGACCGGGCATCTCGTACGCGTTCCAGGGCGACTTCCTGCGGCGGATGGCCATCGCAGTGACCGGCGCCGACGGCTCGGGCGGCCGCTACCCGGTCGACCTGGCGTTCTCGCCCGTGAGCCCCCTCCAGCTGGGAGCCGAGGTGTCCGACGCGCTGATCGCCACGGTCCGCGCCGGGCAGGTGGCGGTGGAGATCCTCCCCTGCCCCGCGGCCGGCACAACCGCCCCGGGGTCGATGTCCGCCGCGCTCGCGACGCAGAACGCCGAGGTTCTGGCGGGCGTGGTGCTCACGCAGGCGGTTGCGCCCGGCACGCCCGTCTACTACGGCCCGCGCCTCTCGTCGATCAACCCCCGGACCGGCGTGGTGACCTCCGGCCCGCCCGAGACGGGGGTCGCGTCCATCGCGGCGACGCTGCTGGCCCGCCGATACGGCCTGGCCTGCGACTGCTACGGCCCGACCTCCGACTCGGTCGTCGTGGACACCCAGTTCGGCTACGAGCACATGGCCAACGCGATCCTGGGGCTGGCGGCGCGCCCGCGGTTCCTGTCCGGCCCCGGCGAGAACCAGAGCGGAGTGGGGGGCTCGGCTGAGGCGCTGGTGATCGACGACGAAGTCCTCAACTACGCCTTCTACGCCTTGCGTCAGCCGGCGTGGGACGCCAGCGCGCTCGACCTCGACGCCATCGCCGAGGGGCTCGAGTCCGGCTTCGGCTTCCTGGCCACCGCGCACACGCGCCGGTACCTGCGCACGGACTTCGTCCGGCCCACGCTGTCATATCGCGGGGGGTTCGCCGAGTGGCAGGCGTCGGGACGGACGGGCCTCGTCGACCTCGCTGCCGAGAAGGCGGCGGCGATGGCGGCAGAGCCGCCAGTTGGCCTGCCGGACGACATGCGCGCCGAGCTCTGCTCGCTGATCGACGCGGCGGCGCGCTCGATTGGCCTCGAGCGCTGGCCGGACCCGCGACGGATGCTCGAGGCCTGAGCGGCGAGGGCGGCTCAATGCCGGGCCGCTCGTGCCGCGGAATGCCGGGCCGCTCGTGCCGCGGAATGCCGCGCCGCTCGTGCCGCGGAATGCCGCGCCGCTGGGGCCCGACACCCCGGATGACCAGCCTCAGGACGCGCCGACGAGCACGCGCCGGAACCTGACCGACGCGATCGCGAAGAACACCAGCGCGAAGATGGCCAGGACCCCGAGCTGGGGCAGGATGTCCACGACCGTGTTGCCGGCCTGGCTCGCCACCGCCAGCGCGTCCATCGCCCACGCATGGGGCGTGAGCCGCGCCACCGTCTGCATCGCTGGCGGGAAGACCTCGAGGGGCACCATCGCCCCGCCGAGCAGAGCCAGGAGCAGGCCAAGCGCAGGCCCGAGGGCGCCGGCCTGGCTCGGGTTGGCGGCCAGCGCCCCGATGATCATCGCGGCCCCGCCCGCCACCACCGAGAACACCAGCACCACCGCGGCCAGCGACACGGGGTCGCCCCATGACACGCCGAACAGCAGCGCGGACGCGCCGACGATGAACACGCCCTGGGCGAGCGCGAAGGCGATCCTCGCGAGCGACTCGCCGATGATGATCGTGGTCGCGCCGGTGGGCGAGGCGAAGATCCGCCTCGAGACCCCGAGCTGCCGCGTGAGCACAAGCTCCACTGCGCCGGTCAGCGACGTCAGGAACATGAACAGCACGAGCTGGCTCTGGGCACCGGCGTTGAAGCCGTTGCCGCCGCTCGCGGCGTTGACCGGCTGGACCGTGACCGCCACGCCGGACAGGCTCGCCTGGCGGGCCCGGGCGTCGGCCAGCGCGGTGTCGAAGCTGCCGCCCTGGCTCTTCACGAAGAACTGCGCGGCGCGGACCACGGCCGTCTCGCTGGCGATCGCCTGGTCCACGATCGTCCGGGCCGCGATCGCCCGCTGGGTCGCCGGGGTCAGGATGGACACCTGGGCCGTGCCGCCGCCCCGCAGGTCAGCGGTATAGCCGGCCGGGATCGCCACGGCCACCTCGACGATGCCCCGCGCAGAGGCGTCGCGCAGGGCCTCGAGCGAGTCATAGCGGCGGATGTCGACCGTGACACCGGGGGTCGCCTGGATCGACTCGGCCAAGTCGGTCGCGAGGGGGCCGCCGTCGGCGTCGAGCAGGCCCACCTTGGCCGAGGCGCCGGAGCCGTAGCTCAGGCCGAGCACCAGGATCAGGATGAGCGGGAGGAGCACCGAGAAGAAGAGCGCCATGCGGTCGCGCAGGGCGCGCACCAGGTTGGTGCGGACCATCGAGAGGACCTTCATGCCGCCACCTGCGCCTTCCGGGCCCGGATGAGCCCGATGGCCCCGAGCCCGAGACCCATGGCCAGCAGCACCAGCACCGACGGCAGGATGTCCCCGAGGGTTGCCGACGGGTCCGCCAGCGTGTCGATGCCGCGGAGGAACCACGCGTGCGGCGTGATCTGGGAGAGCGTGACGATCGACGACGGGGCCTGGCTCAGGGGCAGGAACACGCCCCCCAGGGCGGCCAGCGACAGCGCGACGATCGCGTTGAGCGCCCCCGCCTGCTGCGGCGTCCGGGCGAGCGTGGCCACCACCATCGAGATCCCCGAGGCGGCGATCACGCCCGCGGCCACCAGCACCGCCACCAGCAGCGGCGGGCCCCAGGCGGCGTGGACCAGGACCGTGGTGCCGAAGACGAGCACCGTCATGGCGACCGCGCCGAGCACGAGGCTGGCCAGAGCGGCGCCGAACAGCATCGAGCCGGCGGCCACCGGGGCGGCGAGCAGCCGCGTGAGCGTGCCGGTCTGGCGGTCCGCGTGGATCGCCAGCGCCCCGTACTGCGTGGCGAAGAACACGAACATGATGGCCATGGCGGCGGCGTAGAACGTCGCCAGGCCGGCCTGCCGCGACGGCGTCTGGTCCTCGACCTCGGCGATCGGCGCCGGCTGGCCGAGCGTGGCGACCGCCGCCTGCACGGTGGCCGCGTCGCCGGTCGCGGCAGCGGTGGCCACCATGAGCTGGGCCGCGTCGGCCTCGCTGGCGAACCGCGTGACGACCGCGCGGGCGACCTCGAACGAGGATGGGAACTGGCCCCCGAGCAGCTGGATCTGCGTCGGCTGGCCCGAGGCGATCGCCTGGCTGAACCCGGCCGGCACCACGATCATCGCCCCGGCGTTGCCGGCGTCGAGCTCGGCTCGTGCCTCCGCCTCGGTGCCGATCGTGTCGACCTCCGCGACGCCTGCCGCGGCCAGCGAGCCGAACGCGTCGTTGACAAGGTGGCTCGCCGCCGGGCCGCCGTCGTGGTCCACGATCACGAAGCGGGTGTGGAACGTCTGGAAGTCGTTCGGGATCAGGACCGAGAAGGCCAGGGCGAGCCCGAGCGGCGTGATGACCGCGAACACGATGGCCGAGCGGTCGCGGATGCGCTGGCGGAGGATCCGGCGCGCGATGACGAGCGCCGCCACGAGGTTCGGGTGCATCGGTCAGTCCCGCAGCGCCTTCCCGGTGAGGTGGAGGAACACCGCCTCGAGGTCCGGCTCCACCACCTCGACGGACCGGACGGATGCGCCGGCCGTCGCGGCCGCCGCGAGGAGCGCCGGCAGCGTCGTCGACGCGTCGGGCACGATCACATCCAGGCCGCCCTCGTGGCTGGTCACCTCCTGCACGCCCTCGACGCCGCGCATGGCCTCCGCCGCGGCGTGGAGGTTGCCGGCGGCGCCGAGCGAGACCTTGTCGGTCTGGCCGACGAGCCGCACCAGCTCAGGACGCGTCCCCTCCGCGATGATCCGCCCCTGGTCGACGATCCCGACCCGGTCGCAGAGGCGCTCGGCCTCCTCCATGTAGTGGGTGGTGTACAGGACGGCCACCCCCTCGCCGGAGAGCCCCTCGACGCTCTCCAGGATCGCGTTCCGG
>JBJKRU010000360.1:0-3851 GCA_046704485.1 Candidatus Limnocylindrales bacterium
TCGCGCTCGATGTCGAGACCGAAGACCTCGACCCGGCCCTCGTCCAGCGTGAGCAGCCCGGAGACCAGGCGGATCAACGTGGACTTTCCCGAGCCGTTGGCGCCCAGGACCCCTTGGATCGAGCCCCGCTCCAGACGGAGCGAGACGTTGTCGATCGCCAGGACGGGCGCCTTCCGGCGGTCGGGCCGGAAGCGCTTGGTGACGTGCTCGACGAGCAGGGCCGGGGCCACAGCCACAGTCGCGCTCGCGGCCGCCGCGGCGTCGTCGAACGCCGGGGTGGCGATGTTCAGTTCCGGCGCGAGGGTGGTGGTCATGGGACCTCTCCTTGCGGTTGCTCTGGCTCAGTGAGCTCGGGAGCCGGGCCGCGGGGTCCCAGACATGGGGCGAGCCGCGGGCCCGGACTTCCGGGGGCCTGCGGCTCGTGATCGGCGGGGCGGAATCTGCCCCTGAGAACACTTGAGCCGCGGGCTTGGTGGCCCACGGCTCGGCGGTCGCTGGTTGGGGCTCTCGCCCCGCGTCCTACCCTGCGGTGGGCACACTCCTCCCGTGAACGGCGGCGCAGATGGGCGCCGACGTGCGCGGATAGAGGACTTCGTTCTGCACCATCTGGCGTACCGCCTCCGGTAGTAGGACGTGACGAGCGACCTGCTCGACCGGTGGGTACTCTACGGGGCCAGCGGCGTCGGCGTCAACCCCGACCTGCGACTCAGCGACTCGCTCAGGTGCGGCGCCCGGGACTGTGACCACGACCCGCGTCGCAGCCCGCCGCCTGGGCGAGCGCGTGCGCAACATTCGGGAGCACCGACCGTCCCTTGGAGGACGGGCTGGTGGCTGTGCGAGGGCCTCGCGTTCCGGCGGCCGAGGATTCTTCGGGCCGTCGGGCCCGACCGCGGGGCCTCGAGGCGGCTATCCTGAAGCGGCCCGGAACTGGTGGCTCTGATCGCGGGAGGTGGTGGATGCAAAGCAGGCTGATCCTTGCGGGAATCCTCGCACTCACGCTTGCCGCCTGTGGCGGTTCCTCAGCCACGCCCTCGCCCTCGGCCTCCAGCGAGAGCCCCGCCGCCCCGTCCCTCGTCGTCTCGTCCGCTCCGCCCGAGAGCCTGCAGCCGTCCATGGCCCCGTCGAGCACGGCGCCGGCCAGCGAGTCGACCCTGACGGCCATCTGCGACGGGGTCAGCATCCGCAAGTCGTCCACCACGTCGAGCTCGCGGCTGGGGAGCGTCAACTCGGGCACGGCAGTGCACGTTGTCGCGACGGAGACGGGCCAGTCCTACACGGCCGGCGCGTGCGGGGTCTCGGGCGACGGCTGGCTCAAGATCGACAGGGTGGGTGGCAAGACCGCCAAGTCCGTGTACGGCGTCGCGTATGTGTACGCCGCTGCCGGCTTCTTCCAGTAGGCCGCCGCAGCGGAACCTGGCCGTCGCGGGAGCGGTACGGCGCCGGGCAGTGAGCCAACGGCGGCGTGATCGCGGTTCACCCCCGGAGCGTTACGGCAGGGCGGCGATCGCCGAGATCTCCACCTGGTAGACGTGCGAAGCGAGCTTCGCCTCCACCGTGGCGCGCGCCGGCAGGCTGGACCTGTCCACCCAGGCGTCCCAGGCGGCGTTCATCTCGTCGAAGTGCCCGATGTCGGCGAGGAAGACCTGGACGCTCAGCAGGTGCGACTTGTCGGTGCCGGCTTGGGCGAGGTGCCGGTCGATGGACGAGAGGATCTCGGCCGTCTGCTCGCGGATGCCGGCGCCGGCGTCGTGGGCGACGTGCCCGGCGAGGTAGACGAGGCCGCCATGGACCACCGCAGACGCGTAGCGCTGGCCGGGATCGATTCGGACGATGGACATGGAGGGCCTCCTGTCGGGCTGACCGCGGACACCGGGCAGCGTACTCGCCGCGACGGTAGGCTGGCCCGGTGATCGAGACCCCCGCCGCGTCTCCGTTCGTCCCTCCCGACGGGCTCGTCCTCCTCGTGCGCCGCCAGCTGCTGGATCCTGAGCTTGCGGCGCTCCTGTCGCTGACGGTCGCGGGCCGGATCCCGCTGGTCGTGGCCGGCGGGACGGCGCACGAGCGACTCGCGCTCCGCGACGCCGTGGCCGCGGTCGTGCCTGCGGGCACGCCGCTTGTGCGCCTGGCTGGGCCCGCGGAGGATTTCGCGTGGATGCCAGAGGCCGGCGAGATCGGATGGCGGACGCGCGGGCGCTCGACTCGGGGCAGAGCCGGTGCGGTGCTGCTGGCCACGCTCGAGGAGGGAGCTGGCGACGCGACGTGGGGGGAGGCTGCCCACCTTGCGATCCGGGCGCTGACGGTCGGCTACTCGATGCTGGCCATCGCGGGCGGCGCGTCGCTGGAGCAGGTCCTGCGCCGACTCGCGGATCCCCCGGTCAGCGCCACCGACGACGAGCTCTCGCGTCTCGGGGTCGTGCTCGTGCTGGGGGCCGGACCCCGCGTCGAGATCGCCCACTACCTGCGCCCGGTGGCCCGCGACCCGGGCGGGCATGTGCAGCGGCTGCCGACCGCGGCCCTCGCAGCGTGGAACGCGATGGCTGGTCGGTACGACCACTTCGCCTGGGGCGTGCTGGACGAGCTGGCCGCGCGCACCGGTCGTCGGCCGCTCGCCTTCGAGCGCGAGCAGGCCCAGCGGGCGGTTGCGATCTCGTCTGCAGCGACGGGGGCTTGACGAGGGGAGCCCCGGCTCGCCTAGAGTTCGCGCTGGCGCGTCCCCGCCTCGTCCCGACGTCATCTCGGGAGCGCGTGCGCGCCGGGAGGCGAGGCCAATGCTCCAACTGTTCCTGCTGCTGCATGTGCTGGGCGCCATCTTCGTGTTCGGGCCAACCGTCGCGTTCACCTTCCTGGCCAACGAGAGCCGGCGCCTGCCCGGGCACGGGCACTTCGCGGCAGTGGTCGGCGATGCGATCGAGCGCAAGGTGGTGCTGCCCGGCGCAGTCGTGCAGGGGATCACCGGCGTCGGGCTCATCCTCCTGGCCGGATTCGACCTGACGCAGCCGTCGTCGCGCTGGATCCTCGGCGGCATCACCCTCTACGCGATCGCGATCGTCTTCGCGTTCGCCGTGCAGGCGCCGAACGCCGCCAAGATGGTCGAGCTGACGCGAACCCCGCCGCCTGCCCCGCTGCCGGGCGAAGCGCCCAAGGGCCCGCCCCCGGAGATCATCGCCCTCGGCCAGCGCCTCGCCCGGGGCGGGATGTTCCTGACCGTGCTGATCGTCCTGATCGCCTCGCTGATGGTCCTCAAGCCGGGCTTCTAGGCGGAAGCGGGGCTCACTGCCGAGCCGCGGGCGTCTTCGGGCGCCGCCGGCCAACCGGCCCGTGGTCGGGGTCCACCCGTCCCGCGCACCGTGCGGGACGGGCCGCAAGGCCGCGCCGTTCCGCCCGTTCCCCGCACGATCCCATCCGGTCATCCTCGTGCTGTTCCGGATCGGCCGGGGCGTCGCCTCGTGTGCGCCCCGCCGTCGGCCGGTACCATCCGGAGCGCACGCAACAGGAGACCGACCCCGATGCCCCACGTCGCCACATCCCCTGTCGACCTGCTGGCCACTATCGCCGGCGCCGCGCACGTCGAGGACGGTCGGCTCGTCATCGATGACGAGGCGCGCTTCCGCTCCCAGACGATCCGCGACCTCGCATGGACGGCCGCATTCACGGATGACGAGTCCACGGCCGAGTCCACGCGCTGGATGGTCTGGGAGGCGAGCCAGGCCCTCGGCGCCCTTTCGGCCAGCATCCAGGGCCTGTACATGGCCCGCAGCCGCGGCGAGGTGTCCGGCTTCACCGTGCCCGCGGTGAACCTGCGCGCGCAGACCTTCGACATGGCGCGGACGTTCCTCACCGTCGCCAGGGAG
>JBJKRU010000361.1:0-5962 GCA_046704485.1 Candidatus Limnocylindrales bacterium
GGCTCGTCCCTCGTGAGCTCCCAGTAGTCGTACCGCCCGGGGATCTGCCACAGGGCGATCTGGGTGTGCTCGTGGGGAAGCGTGAACCCGAGGACCGACGGGTCCACGGGGCCGAGGACGGTCATGACGTGCGGCATGCGTCGATCGTAGTCCCGGCGCACCGCCGTGCGCGGACGCGCTACGCTCGTCGCACGATGAGAAGGAGCGCCTCATGACGGGCCAGCGGCCGGGTGACGCCCTCCGGGGCGAGGTGGTTGACGACAGCGATCGCGCCTACAGGTGGGAGTGGTCCGGCATCGGCGGCCCGCGCGGCCGGAGCCGCGTCCCCTGGTTCGGGATCTTCCTGGTGGTCTTCGGCGGGCTGCTGCTCCTCCAGCAGGTGCTCCCGGACCTCCGGCAGGCGGGGTCCATCCTGTTCCTGGCCATCGGCGTGGCGTTCCTGGTGTCCTGGGCGGTCAACCGCGGGATGGGGTCGCTCTACCTCGGCGCGATCATCTCCGCGCTGGCCGCTCCGGGGGTGCTCGAGTCCGCCGGGGTCATCAGCGGACCGGGGCTCGGCACCCTGTGCCTCGGCGTGGCGTTCCTGCTCATCGCGCTCGTCCGGGCGGCGAGCCGCGCCGGCTGGGGCTGGCAGGCCGTCCTCGGCGTGCTCCTCGTCGCGATCGGCGGCTCGTCGCTGGCACTGTCCGGCATCAGCGACCTGCTCTGGCCGCTGCTGCTCGTGGCGCTCGGCGTGGTCGTGCTGGCGCGCTCGGGGCGCGCCAGGTAGCCGGGGGCCTACCCGACCGCGGCAGTCGCCGCGTCCAGCGCGTCGCGCAGTCCGTCCGCGACTCGGACGAGTTCCGGCTCGGTGATGACGAACGGCGGGCCGAGCAGGACGATGTCGCCATCAGTCCCGTTCGCGTTGCCGGTGCCGGAGTAGAGCAGCAGACCGTGCTCGCGGGCGATCCGGAGGACCGTCTCGACCAGCCTGGCGGAGCGCGGATAGGGTGCCTTGGTCGCCCGGTCGCGCACCAGCTCCACGCCCACCATCAGCCCCCGGCCCCGGATGTCGCCGACGGACGGGTGGCTGTCGAGCCGCTCGTGGAGCAGCGCCTGGAGCTGGGCGCCCCTGACCAGCGATGCGCCGACCAGCGACTCGGCCTCGAGGATGCGCAGCACCTCGCCCGCGACCGCGGCCGCCGTCGGCTGGTGCGAGTACGTGAACCCGTGGGTGAAGCCGCCCCTGGATCGGATGGTGGTGTGCACTTCGCCCGTCGCCGCGGCGAAGCCGAACGGCCAGTAGCCGCTCGTGGCGCCCTTGGCGGCCACGAGGAGGTCCGGGCGGACGCCCCAGTGGTCCACGCCGAACCATGCGCCCGTGCGCCCGAACCCGGTCATCACCTCGTCGGCGATGACGAGGACGCCGTGCCGACGGCACACCTCCGCGACGGCGGGCCAATAGCCCTCAGGCGGCTGCACGGCACCCAGCGAGGCACCCGCGATTGGCTCGGCCACGAACGCGGCCACCCTCCGCGGCCCGGCCTCGACAATCGCGGAATCGAGCTCCTCGGCCAGCTCCTCGGCAGTCCCGAGCGCGTTCGCGCCCGGCTCGCCGGCCCGGTACGGGTACGCCGCGGAAACATGGCGGAACCGGCCAAGCCACGGTTCGTACGGGCGGCGCAGCGGCTTCCGGCCTGAGAGGTCCAGAGCGCCGAGGGTGTTGCCGTGGTAGCTGCTCCAGCGGGCGAAGACGACCGTGCGGTCCTGCTCGCCGCGGGCGAGCTGTGCTGCGCGTGCCATCTTGAGCGCGGTCTCGATGGCCTCAGAGCCGCCGCTCACCGGGTAGATCGCCGGCTCGTCCATCGGCAGGCGGTCGCCCACCGCGGCGGTGTAGCGCTCGAGTGCCTCGCTCGTGAACACCGAGCCGTGGGCATACGCGACGCTGGCCGCCTGCGCGGCCATGACGTCCGCCACCTCGCGCCGGCCGTGGCCGACGCCGACGACGACCGCCCCGCCTGCCGCGTCGAGGTACTCGTGGCCCTCGGCGTCAACGATGGTGCAGTCGTGGGCCGAGACCGCGACGGGCGGGTTCGCCGAGGACGCGCGGGAGAAGACGCGGCCGCTCATCGGGTGCCCGGGCGGCGCGGGGGGTCGAGTCGGATCACGCCCCGATTGTAGGTTCCCGGCGGGTGATGCCCTTCCTCCCGGGGACATCGCCGCCAGGTGCCGGCTGCGGGCTCGATCGAGCCAGAGGGCCAGCGCGGCCCGGCCTGCTGGGCCGTGAATCCGACGACCCCGGCACCCTCAGCGGCCGGGGTCGTCGGAGCGGGAGCGGGGACGCTAGACGCGCCCGCGGGGGACGGTCCGCCAGTACGTCTTGTTGAACATGATCTTGCCGAGGTGCCACAGCTGGTTCGGCTTGGGCGGCCTCGGCGGGTGGTTGTAGTCGAACTGCAACAGCGTGCCCTTGCCGTCGCCCACCTCGAAGAAGCACATGACCTTGCCCGTGTAGGTGGCCCTCTTGCCAAGGGGCGCCTCGCCCCGCACAGCGGCCGCCACCCGTTCCGCCACGATCGGAGCCTCGAAATGGGCCGTGGACCCGGCCTTGGACAGGGGCAGGTCGGTCGTGTCCCCGAGGGCGTAGATGTTCGGGTAGCGCGGGACCACCTCGTCGAGTGTGCCCGGCGCCGGCTTGGCCACGGTCTTGACCTGCAGCGTCGCCCGGTCCGTGGGCAGCCACCCGGACTTCGGCGCGAGGCCGCTGTCGATCAGCACCTGCGCCCCCTTGTGGGGCGGCACGAGGATCAGCAGGTCGTACGGGTGCTCCTCGAACGCATCGGTGATCACGACCTTGCGCTCGGCGTCGATCTCGCTCACCCCCGCGAGGAGCTCGAGGTTGACCCCCTTCTCGGCGAAGATCGGGGTGACCATGTCGGACACGCTCTCGATCGTGAACGCGCGGTTGATCGGGGACAGGAACGTGATCTCCGTCTTGTCGCGCAGGCCGCGCTCGCGCAGCTCCGACTCCACGAGGAACGCCACCTCGAGCGGCGCTGGTGGGCACTTGTACGGGATGCCCGTGATCCCGATCACGATCTTGCCGCCCTGGAACGCGTTGAGCGCCCTGCGGAGCTTGGCGGCCGCCTCGGGCGTGTAGAAGTGGTGCGCCTCGGTCTCGAAGTTGGCGAGGTCGCCGGGCATGATCCGCGAGCCGAGCGCGATGACCAGCTGGTCGAACGCCATCGTCGCACCGGACGCCAGCGACACGCTGCCGCCCGCGGCGTCGATGCCGGTGGCGCGGTCGATGACCAGCTCCACGTTGCCGTCGAGCAGGGACTTCTCCGGCCGGACGAGCTTCTGGGGCTTCTCGTTCCCCATCGCGATGTACATGTACCCCGGCTGGTAGGCGTGGCTGCCGGTGGCGTCCACGACGGTCACCTTCGCCTGGCCGCGCGAGATCTCGCGCCTGAGCTTGCGGGCGATGAGGTTGGCGGCGAGGGTGCCGCCGACACCCCCGCCGAGGACGACGATGCGCTGCATGCGGCTATCGCGTCTTCTCGACGACGATCTCGTCGTAGCCGTCGCGGTCGTAGACGCCGATCAGGTTGTGGCCGGCCTTGCCGATCCACTTGGGAATGTCGGTCTTGCTGCCCTTGTCGCTCGAGAGCACGGCGAGGACGTCACCGGTCTCGGCCTCCTTCATGCCGCGGATGAGCTCCATCAGAGGGCCGGGGCAGAAGCTGCCGCGGGCGTCGATCGTGGTGGTGATGGTGGGTTCGGCGGTCATCGAACGGTCCTTTCCACGGGCGCATCGGGCCAGGGTGCGGGCGGGGACCACCCGCACCTCGGCAGCCGAGAGGTGGGACGCTTTGGTGCGGCTAGATGAAGATCGGGGACAGGCCGGAGGCCACGTCGGCGAGGTACGAGGCGGCGCCGACCGGCTCACCCATGCCGGGGAGCAGGTCCTCGCGCGTGATCCCGAACATGTCCATCGTCATCTGGCAGGGGATGAACTCGACGCCCATCATCTCGGCGACTTCGAGCAGTTCCGCCGGCGTGGACACGCCGTACCGCTTCGCGAGCTTGAACATCATCCAAGGACCCATGCCCAGGAAGTTCATCTTGGACATCCGGCGGTGCTTGATGCCCGGCCGGGACATGAACGAGAGCATCTTCTGCATCCAGTTCTGGCCGGTGATGCGCCGCTCGTTGCGGACGAACGTCTGGAGGCCCCAGAAGGTGACGAACACCTTGGTGGGCATCCCCAGCGACGCGGACGTCGAGGCCAGGATCATGGCGGCCCAGGTCTTCTCGAGGTCGCCGCTGTAGCAGATGATCGCCACGCCCTGCTGGCGGGCCTCGGGCTCGGGCTCGGCCGCCGGCTGAGGCTCGGCGGCCGGCACGACAGGCGCTTCTGCGACGGTCATGGCTGTCTCCCCTACTTCTTGCGCAGGACGAAGCGGAACACGCCGCCGTCAGTCGTCTGCTCGATGATCTCGTTGCCCGTCGTCTTCGACCAGGCCGCGAAGTCCTTGACGGACCCGGCGTCGGTCGCGAGGACCTCGAGGGTCTGACCCGAGGTGAGCCCCTTGACCGCCTGCGCCGTCTTCACGATCGGCATCGGGCAGTTCAGGCCCCGGGCGTCCACCGTTGCGTTGGCCATGGTGTGTGCTCCCTTTCAAGCGGCAGGATGCCGCCCACGATCCCTAGATGAAGACGATCTGCCCCTCGCCCGCGTTGAGGTAGAAGGCTGTGACGCCCTCCACGCCATCGACGAGCGGATCCAGGTCCTCCTCCTCGAGGTGGAGGATGTCCATGGAGAGGGAGCAGGCCTGGATATCGACGTCGCCGAGCTCCTTGGCCTGGCGGAGCGTCTCCGCCCAGCTTGCCTGGCCGGCCTTCGAGGCCTCGTCCACGGCAGTCCGGCCCGTCTCGCCGGCCTCGGGCGCCAGCCCATGGTCGCCGTCGATCTTGGCCTTGCTGAACGCGTCCAGCGCCCAGTACTGGAGGAACAGGTTGACCTTCTTGCCGAGCGCGGCAGCACCCGCTGCCAGCACTGCGACCGCTTGGAGCTTGTCGTCGGTGCCGGAGAAGACGACCAAGTTGAGGCTCTCGTCCACGGGCGGTTCCTCCTTCCTGGCTACTGGATCTCGACTAGCTCGCCGTTGGCCGCGTCCATGGTGGACAGCCGGCCGAGCCGGGAGAGGCGCCGCTGCAGCACCTGCCGCATGAGCCCGCAGGCGACCATGACGTCCGGGTCGGCGATCCGATAGCGGACCTCGCGGCCGTCGCGCTCCGAGTCGACGATGCCGGCAGCGCGGAGCACGGCGAGGTGCTGGGAGATGTTCGGCTGGGACACGCCAAGCTCCTCGGCGAGACGGCGCACCTCGCACGGCCCGACGACAAGGCGGTGGAGGATCTCAAGGCGCCGGGGGTTGGCGAGGGTCTTGAGGACCTCGGCCTGCAGCGTGGTGATCTCGTCCATGGCATGAGGATCTATATATGCGCAGATGCGAATAAGTGCCATCCGTCCTGCACAGCTGGCCTGATGGCCGATCTGGGCAGGCCAACGGGCTCAAGCCAGTAGGACTAGTGGGCTGGCGTTTGCGCCCTCTCGTGGCAGGCCCTCGTGCCCCCCGGCCGACGCGCGAGGCGCGAGTGCCCTAGAAGCGCCCAGTCCGCCGCCGCGCGGGCCCGCCGCGGCCACAACCCGCCGGTTGCGGCCATCCAGTCGGCAACCCGGCCGCACAGGCCATCGATGTCACCGTCGGTGGTGTCGAGCTCGAGGAGAGGCAGGATGGACTCCCCGCG
Source organism: Candidatus Limnocylindrales bacterium (assembly GCA_046704485.1). GTDB lineage: Bacteria > Chloroflexota > Limnocylindria > Limnocylindrales > CSP1-4 > CAIXZV01. Next base: position 5,794 of record JBJKRU010000361.1, read on the forward strand.
AGGCGGCGCAGCAGCGCCTGCTCCCGGCGGAAGACGTCCTCGGCAGGAGAAGGACGAATCGGCCCGTCCGCATGCGCAACTTGGCCCTGTCTGCTAGTCCAAGTCGGGGCACATATTCCGAGGCGGAGGTGCCGTTGATGGCCATGCACGCACCGCTTGCCGACGCCTC
>JBJKRU010000362.1:0-9138 GCA_046704485.1 Candidatus Limnocylindrales bacterium
CCTGAGTGCACGCCGCACGAACGAGGCCGTGGCGATCCTGGAACCTGCCCTCGCGGAGTTCGCGGACCTCGCGGGCGAGGCATCGGTGGCCCCCCTGCACAGCCAGCTGGCGCGCGCCTACTGGTTCGCGGGCGAGTCGCGACGGGCCCTCGAGGCGGTGGAGCGCGCGCTCGAAGTGGCGGAGCGCGAGGGGCTGACGGAGCTGCTCGCCGACGCCCTGGTGACCAAGGGCTCGCTGCTCGGCGACCTCGGCCGCATCCAGGAGGGCATCGGCGTCGTCGAGACGGGCGAGCGGCTCGCCCGCGCGGCCGGCCTGACCGCGACCCTGCTCCGCGGCCTCAACAACCGCACCGTCTCGCTCGGCGAGTTCGACCCGGAGGCCACGATCGCGGCGCAGCGCGAAGGCCTGGCCCTGGCCCGGCGGATGGGCCTCCGCTACTGGGTGTTCGGGTTCGCCGTCGGCTGCGGCTACATGAGCTTCCTGACGGGCAACTGGGACCAGGCAGTGGCCTATCTCGAGGGCGGCTTGGCCGACGACCCGTCCCCCGCCGATCGAATGGCGCTGCTCTCCAACGCCGTGCTGGTCCCAGCCTTCCGAGGCGAGGACGTCGCGGACCGGGTTGCCGAGCTCGAGCGCCTCGCGCAGGGAGTGGACGACCTCACCCTGCTCAGCCAGGTTCACGACGCCCACGGCAACGCATGGCTGGCATCCGGGCGGCTGCGCGACGCGCTCGAGGCGATGCAGCGGAGCGCCGACGAGAACCCCAGCGTCAACGGCTCGGAGGCCCGGCTCACCGCCGCGCGGGCAGCGCTGTGGGCTCGGGATGGGGACGCCGCCGCTGCCCAGCTGGCGGCGATCGACGCCGCGGGCTTCCGGACGCCGTCGGTCGAGGCCCGCCGGGCGACGATTCGGGCCGGCCTCGCGGCGTTGGCTGGATCCAGCGCCGAGGCGCTCCCCCTCTACCGGGATGCGCTTCGGCGCTGGCGCGACCTCCGGCTGGTCGCCAACGAGGCGCTGTGCGGCATCGACGCCGCGACGCTGCTCAACCCGTCCGACAAGGAGGTGGCGTCGATCGCCGCCGCCACGCGCGAGACCCTGGTGCGCCTGCGGGCGGCGCCGCTCATCGAGCGGCTCGACGCGGCCATGGGACGCGCGCCGTCGGCTGACGCCACGGCCGCGACCCGGGGCGAGGCCACCGGGGCGCGCCCGATCACCGCCGCCTGAGTCACAGCCGCGGCCCCGCCGCGGCTGTGACTCTCGTCCCGCCTCAGGCCGCAGGCGCCTCGTGGGCGGCGAGCCGTTCGGGCAGGTGATCGAGCTCATGGCACCGCTCCTGGCGGCCGGCCTGTGGGCCCGGACCCGGAGTGCCCGACCCGCAACCGAGGCCCTCGGCCGTCTCCGTCGCCCGCGCCTTCCTCGACGGGCACCGGCCGCACTGACGGTGTGCGGCAGGGCCCGACGTGGCCATGGCCAGCGGACAGGTGCAAGATGGGGGCATCGCGCCCGTTCGACCGGCGCTTCGATCGCGTCGGGGAGTCCATGTCCGCTCGAGTCCTTGTCGCCTACGCCACCAAACTGGGCTCCACAGCCGAGATCGCCGAGGCCATCGCTCAGGTCCTCCGCGATGGGGGGCACCATGCGACGGCGTTGCCCGCTCGCGACGTGACGAGCCTTGACGACTACGACGCGGTGGTCCTCGGCAGCGCCCTCTACGCCGCCTACTGGCAGCGGGACGCCCACCGCTTCGTGGACCGCTTCCGGGAGCAGCTCAAGGCGCGTCCCCTGTGGCTGTTCAGCGGCGGGCCGCTCGACCGCCGCATGGCCAGGGCCGACCAGCCGATCACGCCCCACGGCGCGGAGATCACCAAGGGGCTGGGCGCCCGTGCCCACCACACGTTCGGGGGGCGCCTGTCGCGCGATGCGGCGGTCGCCCCGCAAGTCCTGCAGACGCACCGCTTCGGCGACTTCCGCGACTGGCAGAAGATCGTCGAGTACGGCTACCGGATCGGGCGGGAGCTCGACCGGATGTCGTTCTCACAGGCCGGCTTACCCATGCCGGAGGAGGGCCGATGACCGCCGCCCAGCGCCTCCAGCGCGCCTACCTGCGCCTCCACCAGTGGGTCTACGAGCGCTCCGGCGGGTGGGTCGGCCACCGGATGACCGGGACCCGCTCGCTCCTGCTCACCACGACCGGCCGGCGATCCGGCAAGCGTCGGACAGCTGCCCTCATCTACGCCCGTGACGGCGACGACTACGTGCTCGTCGCGTCGAACCACGCGCTCGACCGGCCCGCCGCCTGGCAGCGCAACATCGAGGCCGATCCGCGCGTGGAGATCCAGGTGGCGCGCCAGCGGTACCGTGGCACGGCCCGCGTGGTCGAGGCGTCCGAGCCGGATCACGCCCGCCTGTGGGAGATCGCCAACCTCGGCAACCACAACCGCTACAGTGGCTACCAGACCCGGACGAGCCGCCCGATCGCTGTCGTGGTCGTCACGCCCGCAGGCGCGGTCGGCCACTGAGGCTGTCGGCGCAGCCGCCGTCCGGGATCCGCGGTGCCGGCCGAACGGCGCGCCGGCGCCGCAGGCGGGCCGGCCCACCAGCCAAGGCTGGATGGCACGGGACTCGCTTCCGAAACGTCCCCGGCCAGCCACACCACTGGTCATTAGGCAGTTTCGCGATTTCGCCTATGATTCTGGTACCAGTCAACTCGAGCACCGCAGTGGTGGCCGTCGGCTGGGGTTGCGGATCCGGCGCCCGAGGCGCATCAGAAGTTGGGCCGCGACAGTGCTACCGGCGATCGACCTCGCCTGCCACGCAGGCACTTGGCGGTCCCGGAGCGGGGAACCTGACATGAACGACGACATCCTCCTGTTCACGATCGACGACGCTGCTGGCGCCTCCACCCTGTGCTCCTGCGGCAAGGAGCTCCGCGTGGCCCAGCACGATGGCACCGTGTGGCTCGAGTGCCCGGAGTACGCAGGCCCGACGCGGCTCCCGGCCCGCCTGGCAGCCTTCCTCCTCGGGTCGGCGCACGACCGGCGGCCCGTCGGCGCCCTGCCGAAGGGGGCGACCCCTGCCGCAGTCGGCACGCCCCTCCCCGCGTCGATGGCGAGGCCCGTCGCGGTCCACGGGTAGCGCGCCGCACCCTGCACGGTGCGACAGCCGGAGCCTGTGCTCGGAAGCCGCGCCCGGGATCCCCCACCCCCGGTTGGCATCGCGGACCTCAGCGTCTAGGATGCGGGGCACTCGTCCCACGGGGTTTGCGATGGCCACTGAACCGGCCTGCCTCCTCATCGCCGACATCTCGGGGTACACCGGCTATCTCACCGGCGTCGAGATCGACCATGCCCAGGACATCCTGGCCGACCTCATGGGCGCCATCGTCAGCGGGCTGCGGCCAGGGTTCCGCCTGGCCAAGCTCGAGGGAGACGCCGCGTTCACGTTCGCCGTCACCGACCGCATCGACGGCTCGCTCCTGCTGGACACGGTCGAGCGCTGCTACTTCGGCTTCCGGCGGCGCCGGCGCGACGTCCACCAGGCGAACACGTGTGGGTGCAACGCCTGCGTGCACATCCCGGACCTGGACCTCAAGTTCGTCGTCCACCACGGCCGGATCCTCCGCCAGCGGATCGCCGGCGGGGAGGAGCTGCTCGGCTCTGACGTCATCCTCGCCCACCGCCTGCTCAAGAACGACGTGGTGGCCTCCACCGGCATCGCCGCCTACGCGCTGTTCAGCCAGGCGTGCGTGGACGCGATGGACGTGGACGTCGCGGCGCTGGGAATGCGGCAGGCCACCGAGAGCTACGAGCACATCGGCGAAGTGCCCGTCTGGATCCACGACCTCGGACGACGCTGGGACGAGGAGGAGGCGCGCACGCGCGTCATCGTCGACCCGGGCCGCACCGCCTTCCAGTGGGACCTGGCAACGTCCGCACCGCCACAGGTGCTCTGGGAGTTCGTGACCGCGCCCGAGCGGCGGGTGAGCTGGACGCCCGGCATGACCGGCGTGGAGGTCATCGCGACCGGCAACCGGCGCGGCGTCGGCGCCACCAGCCACTGCAGGCACGGCAAGTCCGCGAGCATCGAGGAGCTGCTCGACTGGCGCCCCTACGACTACTACACGATCCGGAACACCGTCCCGACGCCCGTCGGGCCGATCAGCTTCCTGATGACGTCGGAGTTCGAGCCCACGCCCGACGGAACGGTGCTCCACATGCGCATGGCGCCATCGGCGTCGCTCAAGGGACGCCTCATGGCGCGGATGATGGGCCCCATGCTCCGCAGGGCCCTCGAGACCGCCCACAGGCGCCTCGAGGAGCTCCTTGACGCGGAGCTGGAGCAACGCGGCCAGGGCGGCGTTGCCGAGCCCGAACTCCCCCAGCCGCGGCCGGACGGGCCGATCGCAAGCCTGGCGCCGAGCGCGTAGCCGGAACGGCGGAGCCGGGGCCATGGGACGTCGCCGCGCGGGCGTGGGGATCTGTGCCCGCCCAACCGGTCGTCGTGGCGGTGTCCACAAGGCGGCGCACCGCCGTCCTTGCCCGGCGTCGCGAGCTCGGCGGCACTCGGGGGCACAGGCATCCCGGGGGCGTTGACGCCCCGACGTACGATCGCGGCATGGCTGTATGCGTCCCCGTCGGCCACCGACGTCCGCCCGCACCGGAGACTCGGCAGTTCTACGGGTCGGGTGGACCCGATGGGCGAGCCTGACCTGCGACCCGACGGCGCGTCTGGGCCTGATCCCGACGACGCCACGGTCCGCGCCGAAGAGGACCCCACGACCGCCCACTGGCGCGACCTGCTGACCGGGATCGACCCGGGCCTGGTGTCGGTCCGCCGACGCTGGCGGCATGTCCCGGCGGCGCCGCGGTGCAAGGTCTGCGCCTCGCCGACCCAGGGGATCGGCGGCCTCGTGGCCCGGCTCGTGTGGCACGGTCCGACGCGCGGCAACCCGCTCTTGTGCAAGGCGTGCTTCGGCAAGCTCGCGAAGCATCCTGGAGGCGCCGAGCTCGAGATCACGGTCGTGTTCGCGGACGTCCGCGGATCGACTGGCCTCGCCGAGCGATCGTCGGCATCCGAGTTCCGCGGGCTGCTGCAGGCCTACTATCGCGCCGCGGGAACGGCCATCGACATCCACGGCGGGATCATCGACAAGTTCCTGGGCGACGGCATCATGGCCCTGTTCATCCCGATGCTCACCGGGGAGAACCACGCCGGCCGCGCGGTGGACGCGGGCGGGTCGATCCTGGCCGCGGTCGAGAGCGAGGGCCTCGCCCGGCAAGGCCTCACGGTGGGGGTCGGCGTGCACACCGGGACCGCGTTCGTGGGCGTGGTCGGCAGCGTCGAGAAGACCGACTTCACCGCGCTGGGCGACACCGTCAACGTGGCCGCGCGACTTGGCGGGCTGGCCGGATCGGGCGAGCTCCTGGTGAGCCGCGCGGCATGGGACCGAGCAGCGCTGGGGACGCCCCCGCGCCTCCGAGACGTCGAGATCGCGGGGAGGTCAGAATCCCTGCAGGTCGTGGTCGCCGGCACCTGAGGCTGGGCCCCGACCGGGGCCTGACGACCCTACCCCTGGACCAGCCAATCGGCGTAGGCGCGCGGCCACGGCTTGTCGGCGCCCCCGGCGCGGTATCGGGCGTCCAGGCGCGTCAGCTCGACGGTGAGCTCCGCCAGCGAGGGGCGGCGCCCGAGCGCCTCAGGGAAGTCGGACCAGTTGAGCAGCCACCAGGCGTAGAACAGCGCCCAGTCGGCGTCGACGCCTCCTGTCCGCTCGGCGATCACCGCGTGGACCGCCTCGGCACGCTCGAACGCCTGCGCGAGCCGGTCAGCCTGCTCCGCCATGGAGCCCTCCCATCGTCTGCGCCGGCCCCACCATGAGGGGCCGGGTCGTCGCCGACCCACAGGGTACGCCGCCGCCCCGACGAGCCACCTCGCGATGTCGACGCGCGGCAGACGCCCCGAACGCGGCGTGCGTCGCGCTGGCCGGCCTACCGCTACCCCGGATCCCCACAACTCGCTACAGTTGGGCCCTCGGCCCGCAGGTGCGTCCTCGCCCCGATTGCCGCGTCCCGGAGTGCTTCGTGGAAAACCCCGTCATCCTCGCCGTCGACGACGACCCCCAGGTGCTGCGGGCGGTCGAGCGCGATCTGCGCAGCCGGTTCGGTGCCGACTACCGCGTCGTGGCCGCCGACAGCGGCGCCTCCGCCCTGGACGTCCTCGGCCGCCTCGAGCTGCGCGGGGCGCCCGTCGCCCTGTTCGTCGCGGACCAGCGGATGCCCGGGATGACGGGCGTCGAGTTCCTCGCGGCCGCGGCCGAGAAGCACCCCGACGCGAAGCGCGTCCTGCTGACCGCGTACGCCGACACCGAGGTCGCCATCAGCGCGATCAACGACATCCGCCTCGACCACTACCTGCTCAAGCCGTGGGACCCGCCCGAGGAGCGGCTGTACCCGGTGCTCGAGGACCTGCTGTCCGACTGGCAGGCATCGTTCCGACCGCCGTTCGACGGCATCCGGCTGGTCGGCCACCGCTGGTCGGCACGGGCGCACGAGGTCAAGGACTACCTGGCGCGGAACCAGCTCCCCTACCGCTGGCTGGACATCGAGACCGACCCCGAGGCGAAGTCGCTCGCCGACACCGCCGGCGTCGACGCCCTGGTGCAGCCGCTGGTGGTCCTCGCAGACGGCACTGCGCTCGCCGGGCCGACCAACGCGGAGATCGCCGAGCACGTCGGCCTGCGGACGCGAGCGGCGCTGCCGTTCTACGACCTGGTGATCGTGGGCGGCGGACCGGCCGGGCTGGCCGCCGCGGTCTACGGCGCCTCCGAGGGGCTCAAGACGCTCATGGTCGAGCGCGAGGCGCCCGGCGGACAGGCGGGAACCACGTCGCGGATCGAGAACTACCTGGGCTTCCCGGCGGGGCTGTCTGGCGCGGACCTCGCCCGCCGAGCCCTGGCGCAGGCCACCCGCCTCGGCGCCGAGGTGCTGACCCCGCAGACGGCCGCCAGCGTGATCGTCGAGGACCGCTACAAGGTGGTCACGCTGGGCGACGGCGCCAAAGTCAGCTGCGATGCCCTGCTGATCGCGACCGGCGTGGAGTACCGCAAGCTCCCGGTCCCGGACGCCGATCGGCTGGCAGGCGCGGGCATCTTCTACGGCGCCGCCACCACCGAGGCGCCCTTCTACCGGGGCGAGCAAGTGGCCGTGGTGGGCGGGGGCAACTCGGCGGGTCAGGCGGCGGTGTACCTGGCCCGCTTCGCCGAGCACGTGACGCTGCTCGTCCGCGGACCATCGATCAGCGCCACGATGTCCGCGTACCTCGTGGACCAGATCGCCGCCACGCCGAACGTGACCGTCCGCCTGAGCGCCTCCGTGGTCGCGGTGCACGGCGAGCGCGCGCTCGCGTCGGTGGACGTGGCGGAGGGCGATTCCGCCACCGTGACCACGCTGCCGCTGGCCGCGATGTTCGTGTTCATCGGGCAGGCGCCGCGGACCGACTGGCTCGGCGAGCTCGTGGAGCGGGACAACGGCGGATTCGTCGTGACCGGCACGGGGCTCACGCGCGAGGGCGACCACGTGCCGGGCTGGCCGCTGGTGCGCCAGCCGTTCCTGCTCGAGACCAACGTGCCGGGTGTGTTCTGTGCAGGCGACGTGCGGTCCCGGTCGGTCAAGCGCATCGCGTCCGCGGTGGGCGAGGGCTCGATGTCCGTGCAGTTCGTCCACCAGCACCTGTCAGGGCTGTAGCGCGGTGCCGATCGACGCCGCCGACCGGGCGACCCTGCGCCGCATCCCGATGTTCGCCGAGCTCGACGAGGAGGACCTCGAGTGGATCGCGGGCTCGGCCGAGCACGTTGACCTCGCCGCGGGCGAGACGCTCACGAGCGAGGGCGACCCCGGCGACGCGCTGTTCGCGATCGCCGAGGGCGAGCTGGACGTGGTGAAGCGGTCGCGGAACGCGGACGTCCCCATCGCCCGGCTCGGGCCGGGCGAGATCGTCGGCGAGATGGCCGTCCTCGAGGCGCGGCCGCGGAACGCCTCGGTCCGGGCGGCCACTGACGCATGCGTCGTGCGCATCGGCCGGGACGTGGTGCTCGAGCACGTCCGCACGCGGCCGTCCGCCGCGATGTCCATCATCCGCACCGTGACCGGCCGGCTCCGCAACACGGAGGCCATGCTGCGGGAGCGCGAGAAGCTGGCCGCGCTGGGGACCCTCTCGGCCGGCCTCGCCCACGAGCTCAACAACCCGGCAGCCGCCGTTGGGCGGAGCTCCAAGCTCCTCCGCGATGCACTCGACCGGTGGGCCACGGCCACGCGCGGGCTGGGCGCCGCGGTGAGCAGCCCGGAGCAGGCGCAGGTGATCGGGGCGCTCGGACCGGACATCGCCCGGCTCGCGGCCGAGGGGCCGCCGGCAGACCCGCTCGATCGCGCCGACCGCGGGGACGCCGTCGAGGCGCTGCTGCGGGCCGGGGGCGTCGCAGACCCGTTCGGCGCCGCCGCGGTGCTCGTGGACGGGGGCTGGGACGCCGAGCAGCTCAAGCCGGTTGCCGAGGCGTTCCCTGGCCCGTCGTTCGCGCCCGTGGCGGCATGGATCGCGGCGGGAGCCGAGGTGGAGGGGCTCGTCGGCGAGGTGGCCACCGGTGCCCGCCGGATCTCGGAGATCGTGCGCGCGGTCAAGGACTACTCGTACATGGACCAGGCGCCCGCCCAGCGCGTCGACGTGCGGTCGGGCATCGACAACACGCTGGTCATCCTGCGGCCGAAGCTCAAGGACGGCGTGCAGGTGGTCCGCGACTACGCGCCGGACCTGCCCCAGATCGAGGCGCTCGGGAGCGAGCTCAACCAGGTGTGGACCAACATCATCGACAACGCCGTTGACGCGATGGGCGGGCACGGCCGCATCCGGATCCGAGCCTTCGTGCGCGGCGATGACCTGGTGGTCGAGATCTGCGACGACGGCCCGGGGATGCCGCCGGAGATCCGCGAGCGGATCTTCGAGCCCTTCTACACGACCAAGCCGCCGGGCAGCGGCACCGGCCTCGGGCTCCACATCAGCTACTCGGTGGTCGCCCGCCACGGCGGCCGGATCGACGTCCGCTCGAAGCCCGGCGAGACGTGCTTCGAGGTGGCGCTGCCGCTGGC
>JBJKRU010000363.1:0-3889 GCA_046704485.1 Candidatus Limnocylindrales bacterium
GGGCGTGACGCTGATCCTGCCGGGGATGATCCCCCACATCTTCACCCGCGGTACCGGCGGCGACTTCGGCAACGCGACCGGTGGACGGCGCGGCGCCGTGGCTGGCGGGTTCGTCAACGGCGTGATCATCACCATCTTCGCGGCCATCCTCGTCCCGGTGATGGGCGCGATCGGCTTCCAGAACACCACGTTCGGCGACGCCGACTTCCAGTGGTTCGGGTTCGCCGTGGGCAACATCGCCCGGATCGAGGGCAACGTCGCCGCGGCGCTCGTCGTCGTCTTGTGCGTCGTCCTGCTCGCGTTCGCGAGCTGGTTCCAGCGCCGCTACGTCGATACCGGCTGGCTACCCGGAACCTCCGAGCGAGCGCCCGTGGAGGGGCAAGAGGTCACGGCCAACGTCTGACCTGCGTCCGCCTGTCGCGCTTGACCGCCCGGGCTTCGCCCGGGCGGTCCTTTCACCGCTTCCGGATCGCGTCCCGCCAGAGTCCGCGAGCCCAGCGCTCCGCGTAGTCGGCCCACTCGAACGGCTTGACCTCCACGACACGCCACTCGCCCAACGGGGAAAGCCGCAGGACCATCGAGTAGTACGAGGGCAGCATCGCCCCGGCGGCGACCGGCCGGAGGAACGGCCCCACCGTCCATCCGAAGCGGAGCCTCCCGTACTCGATGGCACGGTATCGGACGGGGGCGTAGGCCACGTCGTACCAGACGAAGCGCAGCGGGCTGCGCAGAAGATCTTCGATCACGGCGGGGACGTCGCGCATGGATGCTCCAGGGACCGGCCTCCCTGTCGGGGGACGTGGCCACAGTATGGGCGCAATCGCGAAAACGCATCGTCGGGCGCCGGCGGGCGCCTGGCGTCACAGGAGTTGGAACCCATGACATCGACCGACGCCGTCCTCCGCGACCGGTACGGGCTTCACCCGCGGGCCGCGTTGCGCATCCAGCAGCTGGCGGCGGGCTTCGGCGCAAGCCTGAAGCTCACCGCCAGCCCCGATGTCCCGCCCGTATCGGCGTCGGCGATGATCGGGCTGATCAGCCTGGCGATTCGGAGCGGCGACACCGTCCACCTCGAGGCCGAGGGTCCAGACGAGGTCGAGGCCGTTGAAGCGCTTCGCGCCCTGCTCGAGTCGGGCGTCTGCCATCCGTGAGGCCGGGGGCCGGTGACGCCGCGCCACAGCAACGGGCTCCGCCCACGGCCCCGCCCGCAACACCGTCGGCCGGAGGCTCGTCACACGCCCGATGAGGAAGTTGGCGGGGGCCATCGGCCTCCTGCTGTTCGTCGGCGCGGGGGCGGTCGGGGCCATCAAGGTCTGGAACGTCGCAGGGGCCACGTACGACGCGCTGACCTCCACGACGCACGTCGCGCCAGGCCTCGCGCCGCGGATGACGGCTGGCCAGGCCGAGGACCTCACGTACGGCTACCTCAACCAGATGCGCGTGCTGCTCGTCGATCCTGCACAGCACGTGACCCCCTACGTGACCGAGGCCTGGGCTGTGACCGCCGACCAGGCGGCGGCCCTCGACGGCTGCATCCCCGAGGGCATGGGGTCCGCCATCGTGTGGGTGACCAAGGGCCGCGGCGACTACCTCAACCTCTCCGACCGGCCGTGGTCCAATGCCTACGAGGCTGGAAGCGGCGCAGCGGCGCAGGCGTGCTCGGCGCCAGCACAGGCCGGCACCATCGTCATCGACGACGCGACTGGCGAGATCCTGGGCGTCTACCCCAACAGCGGCGCTGCCAACCCGCACCCGTCGCCGCAGGTGACGCTCGCGCCAGGGGTCTGAACGCTCCGCCGGGCAGCGGGGAGTCGCTTCGCCCGCTGGCCGGCCCGGGGATCCCGTCCCCCTCCCCCGATGCGCGCCTACCAGGGGTCGCCCGCGCGCCACTGGCACGTCAGCGCTTCGGCAAGCGTCAGCTGCGGCGTCGTCCGCGTGGCGAGGACCATGATCCCGGCATCCTCGTCTGCGGTCCGTGTGAGGTTCCCGCCGGCCTCGCGGACCCACGTCGTTCCCAGCCAGCGGCGCCAGCCGAGCCGCTCGTAGAAGCGGTGCCTGCTCGTGGACAGCGCGCCGAGCTCGTAGGACGCGGCGAGGTGCGCGTCCGCCGCTTCCACCAGGCGGGTTCCGATGCCCTGGCGCTGGAGTGGCGGCAGGGTCGCCACGGCCTCGAGGTACCCGGCGCGGAGCGGCCGGCCGTCCACCTCGAGCCAGCGCGGCACCACGGACGCGTGGGCGATGATGCGGCCGTCGGCCTCCGCGAGGAAGTGGCGCCCGCCGAGCGCGTGCGCGAGGTCGTCGGCGGTGAAGTCGCCGTCGGGCCAGCAGGCGTGCCCGAGGTCGAGGAGCTGGGCCAACTCGGCGGCATCGAGGTCGTCCGACCCGCACTCGCGGTAGGACAGGCTCAAAGCGGTGTGCCCTGGTGGAACCGGATGCGCCACCGGCCGTCGTCGAGGACCCAGATCGAGGTCCGGCGGGCAGGCCGTGCGCCACCGGTGTCGTACGTCGCGAGGATGACGCCGGGGGCCAGCTCCTCGACGGCGAACCCCTCGATCACCACCTCGTGGGGCGCGGCGCGCTCGAGCATGCCGATAGCCTCGTCTCGGCCCCAGCGACGACCGCTCGCGCCCGTCTCGCGGAAGCCGTCGTCGATGACCCAGCGTAGCCGCCGGGAAGATCCGCCTCGTGACGCGAGGCGAGCGCGTGCTCGAGGCGCAGCAACTCGTCACGCACATCACCCACGAACCGGAGCATAGCCGCCACGCCAATGGCCTACCTGCGCCACACTTCGCCCGTGGACACGACCGCCGCCGTCCCCGAGCGCGACTTCACCCCGCACACCCCCACCGTGCTGGCAGCGCCCAGCGATGACGCGACGGTCGAGCTCATCGTCCGACGGCCGCAGCGCGACCAGCGCGAGGCCCTCGCAGTGGCGCGGCTCGACCCGGTCGAGGGGCTCGTCGGCGACGGCTGGCAGGCCCGCGGCAGCTCGTCGACGCCCGACAACGCCGCCGATCCGCTCAGCCAGCTGACGATCATGAACACCCGCGTCTTGGCCGCGATGGAGCCCGACAGGTCCCGCTGGCCGCTGGCCGGCGACCAGCTGTACGCCGACCTGGACCTCAGCGTCGCCAATCTCCCGGCGGGCTCGCGCCTGCGCGTGGGCGAGGCGCTGGTGGAGGTGACCGAGCGCCCGCACACGGGCTGCGCCAAGTTCGCGTCGCGGTTCGGCCTCGACGCCCTGCGCTGGATCAGCACGCCGACGGGCAAGGCGGCGCGCATGCGCGGGATGTACGTGCGCGTGCTCGAGGGCGGGACGGTCCGGGTCGGCGACGCGATCCGCAAGGCCCAGCTCTAGCCGAGGGCAAGGCGGCGCGATCGGCAAGGCGCAGGCTCTCGCGACCGCCGGCGACGCGATCCGCGAGGCCCAGGCGCCAGCCGCAAGGCCCAGGCCCTAACCGCCGCCGGCGGCGCGGACCTCCTCGACCCGGACTGCCACGTAGCGCCGCAGCACCTCGTCGGGGAGCGGGTGCTGGGCCGTGAACCTGATCGTCGCCTTCTGGGCGAGGAACGGCACCAGATCCTCCCCGAGCACCTCGAGCGCCGCGCCGCTCGCCGGGTAGATCGCGCAGTGCCGCTTGTAGCCGGCGTAGGAGAGCAGCAGCCTTCCGTCCAGCCGGAACCCCGGCATCCCGTACGCGATGACCTCGACCGCCTCCGGGCAGAGTTCGTGCACCGTGGCGCGAACGTGGACCAGGAGCGCGCGCTGCGGCTCGTCGATGGCACCGAGGTAGGCGTCGACGGTGGCGGGGAAGTACATGCGCGAAGCCTAGCCGGTCCTCCCATTCGGCGATTGGGAGGCCCACGCCGCCGCCCTCGAGACGAGCTC
>JBJKRU010000364.1:0-8894 GCA_046704485.1 Candidatus Limnocylindrales bacterium
CGTCGGGTCGCCGGGTACATCGAGATGGCCGCAGGGTTCGGCCCCCGCGGCGACGAGCCGGACCCGTCCAGCGCCGCCGGTGCCCTGGCATTCGGCGGATCCGTGGAGCCGGAGCGCGTCGCCTGCCTGTTCGGAGTCCTGATCGGCCACGACCTGGGGGCGCACACGGTCTGCCCTGCCTGCGACGCGGCGCGGAGCGCCGACTGGGCGGTGGTGCTGCGCCTGTGCGGCGTGTCGCAGCGGCTCGTCCTGGACCTGGCCGCGGCGTGCCGGGCCTGCGGGCTGTTGTCAGCGGAGGACCTCCGCGGCCAGAAGATCCGCGCCGAGGCCGACGCCCAGGAGCGTCTGCGTCAGGAGCGCCGCGAGGCGATCGAGGATGGCCTGTTCTGACCGCGGATGGGTGTTCCTCTGTACACAACCAAGCTTCCGAAATGCGCCCGTGATGGCCCAGTCCTGCCGACTAAGGCCGCATGCGCCGGCCGCCTCTGCATACAGCGCGGGCGAGCAGGCCCGCTTCGACGCCACTCCCAAGAGCACCGCGTCACGGCCAGCTGGACATGGGGCGCATCCGGCAGAGAGTGTCCACATGCCAAGGAGGTGGCGAGGAGGTGCGCGGTGGAGGCTCTGGGTCCGATCCTGATCTTCGCGGTTTTGGCCGGGCTGTACATGGCCCTGGACGGCGATCAAAAGAGTGGCCGAAAGGGCAGCCACGGGGGCGCCCCTGGTGGTCGGCCGGGCCCGCGCCGCGTCTCGGACGAGGAGATCGCCGAGGAGATGCGCTGGCGTCGGATCGAACGAGGAGCCCTTAGCGCTCGCGGCGCCCAGCGTTACGACCCGCGTGTCGAGGCGGCGAAGTCCGAGATCGACCGTGACTTCGACCTCGGCGGTCGGTTCTAGCCACGCTCGCGCCGAGCGTCCATCGGAAAGGCCATCCGCCATACCGTGCTGCGACCGATCTGACCGCCCGCCGGCGCGACCCGTCTGGGATGGCTCTCGGCCGACGCGGCGCGTCGGGACCGCCCGGCGAGCGCCGCTCGCCCGCGCGAGGCGTTTCTAGCCGGCTCGGGTGGGCGCCATCGCCGGCGTCACGTCTTCGGGGAGCTCATCCAGGACCCGGAGGAGCATGTCGGGCCGGTCTGCGGCGCGCGCGTCGTAACCGCAGCCGCCGCACTCGATGTTGCGCTCGACGTCGGCGACCTGCTCGTCTCGCAGGACCCACGCCCCGCGATCCGGGCGCAGGGTCCACGACTCCCACCCGCCGAACGACACGTACATCAGCCAGTCACAGGCGCCGCACCTCGGGCAGCGGAGGTCATTGCCGGTCATCGGCGTGCTCCTCGCTTCTGAGTCCCCGAACGCGGGGTTCCGGCGACGAGCGTCGTCGACGGCGCGGGCGTGTCAAGCGATCCCGTGACGAGCCCGCGGATCTTGCGGGAGCCTGGCCTGCTGAGGCTTCAGGGCGGGGCGACGCCGTCGGTTCCCCGCCCGCAAGCCGCGTCGCCGCATCTGTAGCCCTTAACTCGATCCGCCGACTGGCGAGGGTCCCGCCGACGAATGCAGCCTTTCGGTTGAACGGCTTCGTCAGGCCGTTTCGCCCGGAGTTGGCCGCGTACGCCCGGTGAATCTCGATCGGGTGGGGGCGGGGCGAAAGGATCCGCAGGGCGCCGACAGACGGCGATTCCTTCGCGCGAGAAGTCGGCCGCTGCACGCCCGCTACGGGAAAGTGCGTCGGGGAACGGATGACCGGTGACGGGCTGGCGAGGAGCGGCCAGCCCGACGGCCACCATGCGAAGCGCCGTCTCATCGCCCCGCGGACCCTGCCGCGGCGAAGTCCCGCTCGCTACACTCGACACGCGTCCGCTCACCGGGGGAGTTGATGCGAAACCGCCAGGACGGCCCGAGCCCTTGGGTCCCGCGGTGCCCGACCCCCATCTCCCCAGCGGCGGCGCCCCTTGGTTGAGGCAAACTTCCTCGCGGCTGTCGCCCGTCAGGCGGCGGTGGCGATGGCGCCGGCGCTGCCGCGACTTCGCGTCGAGCAGGTGGGAGACGGCGGGTTCAATGTCTCGGACCCCCTCGAGGGGGTGACTGTCGCCGTCGGCATCCGGGAGCCTGCGCCCGGCCGCCAGGTCCTGAGCGTCTGGGCGCTGCCGCCCGACGTTCGTCCGATGGACGCGACCGCGGGCCAGCTTGCCGATTGCCCCGTCGCCCTCGCCACCGCCGCTGCCCGGCCAGACGCCACAGCGGCCTGGGTCGCGCACGCGATCGTCCAGGTGCGCTCGGCGGCGATCGCCGGGATCGCTGCCGCGAGGCAGCGGACGCAGCGGGAGCGCGACGAGCAGCAGCGTCTGGCAGCCGAGGAGCTCGCCCGCCAACGGGAGCGCGAGGCGCGCGAGGCGGTCGAGCGCGCGGCAGCGGCAGAGGCAGAGCGGCGCGAGAGGGCGGACCGGCTTCAGGCGGAGCAGGCCGCGCGCGCCGCCCGGAGGAGCGCGCTCCTCGCTCGGGTCCGGCGCGCTCTCGACCCGGACTTACTCGGCCCCGACGAGGTGCTGCGCGAGGACCCGGATCGGGACCTGCTTGCGCCCGGCCAGTTTGACCGGCTGCGCCGATCGACGGTCCAACGATGGTCGCGCCGCCACTCCGTCGCCCTCGATCCCGAGCAGGCCATGGCAGTGGCCGCCGTCGGGAGGGATCTGAAGGTTACGGCCCGCGCTGGCAGCGGCAAGACGAGGACCCTCACCGCGCGCGCCATGTTCCTGGAGACGCACTGCGGGGTGGCGCCCGGCGAGCTGCTCCTGCTCGCCTTCAACCGCGAGGCAGCCAGGGAGATGCGCGGCCGGATCGCGGACACGGTGGGGACGGACTCCCCGCACGTGATGACCTTCCATGCGCTCGCCAACGCGATCGTGCAACCGGACCAGGACCTGCTCTACGACGACGACTCGCAGGGCGCCCTGTGGTTGAGCCGGGCCGTCCAAACAGTGATCGACGAGCACCTGCGCTCGGACCAGCACCGGCCGAGGATCCGCGACCTGATGCTCTCGCACTTCCGCGACGACTGGGAGCGGATCGAGAGGGGCGGGTTCGAGCTCCCGATCCCGGAGCTCCTCGCGCACCGCCGCTCGCTCCCGCGCGAGACGCTCGGCGGCCAGTACGTCAAGTCGTACGGCGAGCGCCTGATCGCGAACACCATGTTCGAGCACGCGATCGACTACGAGTACGAGCGCAACGTCCGGTGGGACGGCGTCAACTACCGCCCAGACTTCACGATCCTGACGGGGCCGCGGTCCGGCGTCGTGATCGAGTACTTCGGGCGCGCAGGAGACCCGGACTACGACAAGGGCTCCGAGGCGAAGCGGGAGTTCTGGCGCCGGCGGGCCGGGTGGACGCTGCTCGAGTACTCGCGGGAGGAGGTGGCCGCCTCCGGCCCGGAAGCCTTCGCGGCGCGACTGCTCGGCGACCTCGCCGCAGTCGGCATCCCCGGACGCGCGCTGACCGAGGCCGAGATCTGGGAGCGCGTCAAGGACCGCGCGATCGACCGCTTCACGAAGGCGATGACTGGCTTCGTCGGGCGGGCGAGGCGCCTCGACCTCGACCCCGACGGCCTCGGCGCAAGGATCGCGGGCCACGGGGCGATCAGCAGGGCGGAGGCGGCGTTCCTGGACGTCGGACACTCGGTGTTCAAGGGGTACCTCGAACGGCTCGCCGATCGTGGCGCGGAGGACTTCGACGGCCTGATGTGGCGTGCCGTCCGGAAGGTCCGGGACGGCGAGACAGGGTTCGTGCGGGATCGCGGCCGCGAGCACGGCGACCTGGCCCGGCTGCGCTTCATCCTCGTTGACGAGTTCCAGGACTTCGCGCCCGTCTTCTACGAGCTGCTCGACGCGGTCCGCCGGGCGAACCCCACGGTCGAGTTCATGTGCGTCGGCGACGACTGGCAGGCGATCAACGGATGGGCTGGCGCGGACCTCGCGTACTTCCGGGACTTCGGGCGGTGGTTCCCGGGAGGGCGGGCGCTGGCGATCACGACGAACTACCGCTCCACCGACTCGATCGTCACGGCCGGCAACGCGGTCATGCGCCGCCGCGGGAAGCCGGCGCAGGCGAAGGCCGGGGCAGAGCCGGGCCGCCTCCGGGTCGCCTGGCTGGACGGGTTCCAGCCGACGACCCTTGAGCTCCAGCGCCATGAAGGCGACGAGCTGACGCCCGCCGTGCTCAGGCTCGTGTGGCCCATGCTGGAGGCGGGCAGGTCCGTGGCCCTCCTGTCGCGACGCAACCACATAGACGCGTACGTCCGCTACGGGGAAGAGGCGCGTCGGTCCCCGGACGGCCTCGAGCGGTTCCAGTCGCACATCCGGTCGTTCCTCCCCGCGGAGGTTCGGGAGCGCCTCTCGATCTCGACCGCGCACAGGTACAAGGGGAAGGAGAGCGACGCCGTCATCGTGCTCGACGCCGTGGACGGCGCCTACCCACTGATCCACCCCAACTGGGCCTTCCTCCGCGTCTTCGGCGACCGCCTCGACTCGATCGTCGAGGCCGACCGCCGCCTCTTCTACGTCGCCGTCACGCGCGCGCAGCACGATCTCGTGCTGCTCAGCGAGTCGGACCGCCCGAGCCCGTTCCTGGAGAGCCTAAGGTCCGGCTCGCCGTGCGAGCAACTCTCCTGGCCCGGCATGGCCCGGGTGCCCTCGCTCGACGGCGAGCGAGTGGAGGTGAGGGTGAGCGGATACCGGGTCAGGGAGGCGCTCAGCTCCCTCCGCTATCGGTACGAGCCGCGTCAGCGGCTCTGGTGCAAGACGTTTCCCCGGGCCGCGTTCCGGATCGAGGCACTCGTCGCGCAGCCCTGGAGCAGCGGATGCGACTCGATCACCGTCTACGACGAGTCAGGGAGTCTGCTCGAGAGTTGGTCGCCATGGCTCGAGCCGACAGGCTGACCGCCCCGCTGAGGCCATTGGGTGGAGTTCTCCGGCGCACCGGCCGGGTGATGGTCTCCGGTCCGCGTCCCAGGAAGGAATGGAAGGGTTCACTACCCCCTGGCTGGGACGCGGCCTCTCCTGCGGCGCCGATCCCTTTACGCCGCCGTCCGAGGCGGCCGAGGCTAGCGCCTCGCCGCCAGCCGGCGGATCGCCTCGCTGACGGGCTCGCCGTATTCGACGGCGTCCGCCACCGAGTCCCCGAGCAGGTCGGCGGGCGTCTCGATAGGCACGGCGCTCACCCGGACGTCGCCGCAGGGGTAGTGCTCCTCGAGGTACGCCGCGATCGCCTCAACGTCCTCGTCCGGCAGGTCCTCGAGCACCCACTCCATTGGATCCCCGCTGTCGTCGAGGTAGCTGACCAGGACCACCGCTTCGCCCGCTGCCGCCATCGCACGGCCTCCTCTCCTTCGGCGGCGCCCGTTGCGCCGGCCGCGAGCGTCGGCAGGAGGGCCGCCGGGTCAAGGGCGCCCGGCGGCCGACCCGGTCGGCCCGCCAACCGCGCCGTCCGGCCCACGTGTGCCCAAGCAGCCGGGATTTGCGCGCACGAGTTGGCGATCGCGTGATCTCCGCTCCCAAGCAGGCCGCCGGGACGGAGCGGACGGGGGCCGCCACCCATCGCGGGCAAGGCCGCCTCAGCGGAACCGCGGCTGGCAGTCCATGCAGTAGACCGAACCGCCGAAGCGTTTCGGGTTGTTCCAGCAGAACTTGACCACGGCGAAGGACACGGCCTCGCCGCAGGAGGCGCACCGGTGCCCGGACCCCCGCCGCTGGGGCGAGGGGGCGCCGGCCGGGACGGGGGCGGCGTCCGAGGCCACCTCGATGCCGGCGCGGATCGCCGGCGGCCCGGCGGCGATCCCGAACCTCGCGCCCCAGTCGACGGCCGCCGGCCGGTGGAGCGCCGCGAGGTCGCGGGCGAACGCCTCGAGCCCCTCCTTGCCGATCACCCGCGACAGCTTCCACGCCGGGGTGGCGTCGAACGCGTCGAGCAGCCGGGTCTTGAGCTGCTCGACCTTGAGCACCTCGTCGAGCCCGGGGACGGCCCGCTTCGGTCGCCCGATCCTGGCGCCGTTCGAGACGAGGACGAGGCTCCGCAGGTCCGGCCGCATCGCCACGAGGCCGAGGCGGCGCGGGAGCCTGACGAGGCCGTCGTCGAGCACCCGCTCCAGCAGCACGACGTGCCGGTGGTTCTGCTCGACCGGCGACGGGATCCCCTCGCTCCGCCCCTGCCACCAGCGCGACCACTCTCCGTGCTCGTTGACCGACACGCCCTCGGCGAAGTGCTTGCTCTCGCAGACCCAGACCTCGCCCAGCCGATTGATGATGACGTGGTCGATCTGCGCGGAGAACCCGCCGTGCTCGACGCGCAGGTCGTGGATCGTCGCCCAGCTGTGCGCCTGCCCGAAGTGGAACTCGATGTCGTACGCGGCGTCCCGCTCGGCCTTGTCCCCGGCGCGGATCTGGCGGATCTCCGCCTCGATCCGCTGCCGTGTATGGGCTGCCACGCCGGGCACCCGCAGGAGCGCCTCCAGCGCGGCGATGTCGGCCTCGTGCCCAGCAGCCGACTTGATCAGCATCGCCCCCGCTCCTCGCGCGTCAGATCGCCGCGGCACAGGGTAGCGTGGCCTCGGGGCGTCCGGGCCGGCGGCCCGCTTGACACGCGCTGGCGCCCGCCGACCGTCCGCCCATGAAGAACACGCCGGCGACATTCGTCGCCACCTGCCACCCCTTTCTCGCCACGCCCGTGATGCTCGAGCAGCGCAGGCTCGCCCGCGCCGCCAAGGGCCGGCTCGAGCCGGACCACTTCGACGCGCTGAAGACCCTCGTGGACGCGGTCTGGGCGGCCGTCTTCGGCTTCAGTCCGTCGCCCCGGGCCTCGGCCGCCGCCTGGATCGGCTGCGCCGACCGCCTTGCCCTCGCGCACCCGTCGCCGCTGCTCCGGCTGCTCGGCCTCGAGGGCGTCGAGGACGGGGGAGGGCGCCTCGAGTTCGTGACGGTCGTTGGCCCCAGCTCGTACCGGCCGGGGCGGGAGGCGGCGACGTACCGGTCGGCCCTCGCGTCGCGGTCCCACGACGCGGCCGGGGTCCGGCGCGCCACGGCCGCGGCGCGGGCGCTGGTCCTCGCGGCGCGCGACCGCGAGTTCTCCTGGAGCGACGGCGAGTGGGAGTACCGGCTCCTGGCGGCGATCACCGCCTGGGTCTACTGGGACGACGAGCCGGGGCGGCCCGGCCGTCGTAGCCGGCGCTCGCGGCCCTGCCTCACGAGAAGCACCAGGAGCAGCGCGAGGGCGACGCCGCCGAGCACGACCGCTGCCGCGGCGAGTGCGCGCACCTATGCTGCGACGCGCTGCGCCGCGGCAGCCTCCGCCGGGTGCGATGCAGCTGCCCGCTGCGAGACCTCCAGTGCGGCCTCGGCCGCCTCCGAGAACCCGTGCTCGACCGCCGACTGAACGGCCGTCACTGCGCCGTCGAGCCGATCGAGGCGCTCCCAGAACCGGGCAGGGTCGAGCCTGCTCGCCGAGGTGCTGCCCCCGAAGTAGGGCTACGGCACAGCCCGCGCGTGCTCGGCGAAGAGGGCGAGCGCGTTCGCCAGCTGCATCTGGCGCGGCGTCCGCGCATGGACCCGGAGCAGCTCGGGGCTGGCGACGACGACCGCCACGCAGCGCGCCCGCGAGGTCGCCACGTTGAGGCGGTTGAGCGAGTAGAGGAACTCCATGCCGCGCGGGGCGTCGGCCTGGCTCGACGACGCCATCGAGTAGACGGAGAGGGGCCCCTCCTGACCCTGGAACTTGTCGACCGTGCCGACGCGGGCGCCCGCGGGGAGCGCGGCCCCGAGCAGGCCTACCTGCGCGTTGTACGGCGCGACGACGAGGACGCCGTCGAGGCCGAGGGCACGCAGCTCGCCCTCCGCATCGGTCCACGACCAGCCGCCGCCCGCGAGGTCGCGGACGAGCCGCGCGACGGCGTCGGCCTCCTCGGGCGAGTCGTTGGCGTTGCCCTCGTGCGGGACGAGGACCAGGCGCACCCCGGCGCCAGCCAGGTCCATGTCGCCGAGGTCAGCGCCGCCAGACCCGACCAGCGCCTGCCGCTCGAGTCCCTCGATGGGCTCGAGGCGCCCCTCGTAGAACGCCTCGGACGTGAACGCGCAGACCGACGGGTGGAGCCGCCGGGTGCGCTCGAGGAAGATGCCGCGCTCGGGCGGCATGGTGGCCGCGCCGTCGAGCAGGTGGGCGAGCACCGACCGCTCGACGCCCGGCGGGTGCGAGCCCTTGACGGGCTGGTCGAGCTGCTGCGGGTCGCCGAGCAGGACGATCGACGACGCCGCCGGCGACGCTGCCACAGCGTTCGCGAGCGACATCTGGCCCGCCTCCTCGACGATGAGCACGTCCAGCAGCCCGGCGAACTCCGGCCGCGACCACAGCCAGGCCGTCCCGCCGACGACCTCCAGCTCGCCCGCCGCCAGCGCCTCGGCCGCCTCGGCGTTGTCCTTGAGCCTGCGCGCCCCCGCGAACGCGGCGCCGCCGTCCCGATCCGTCCGCTGGCCGATGCGCGGGACCCGCAGACCCTCGCGCTCGGCGACCCCCGCGATCTCCTCGAGGAGGTGGCCGATCACCTTGTGGCTGTTGGCCGTCACGCCGACGCGCCGGCCCGTCGCCGCCAGCGCGCTCGCGATGCGCGCGCCGATGTACGTCTTGCCCGAGCCCGGCGGGCCCTGGACGGCGAGGTAGCTGCGGTCGAGCGCGAGCGCCGCCTCGACCGCAGCGTCCACCGCGTCGGCGGCGCCCTCCCGGATCGTTGCCCCCGTCGCCTGGCCCGCCCACGGCGCCTCGCGGAGCAGCAGGTCCCGGGCGGCGCGGTACGGCCCGTCGCCGCGGATCCCGTCATCGGCGACCCAGGCGGCGACGCGCTCGAGGCTCCCCTGGAT
>JBJKRU010000365.1:0-4467 GCA_046704485.1 Candidatus Limnocylindrales bacterium
AGATCTGTTTCTGGGGCGACCACCTGGACGGGATCCCCGGGCGCCCGCTCTCGGAGACGGGCGGGACATGACTGGTGCCCCGGGGGAGACCGGGGCACGTGTCGCGCCGCCGGCGGCGCGAGTGTCATCCGGGCGCGTCCGCGCCAGGGCGGACGCGGACGCGCCCCGTGGTCACGCCAGGTCGAAGCGGTCCAGGCGCATCACCTTGTCCCACGCCGCCACGAAGTCGCGCACGAACTTGGGGTGCGCATCGTCGCATGCGTAGACCTCCGCGTATGCCCGGAGGACCGAGTTGGACCCGAAGACCAGGTCCGCCCGGCTGCCGGTCCACCGCAGCTCGTTCGTCGCGCGACTCCGCCCCTCGAACAGGTCCGCGGCCTTGGACGTCGCCGACCAGGTGGTGCCCATCTCGAGCAGGTTGACGAAGAAGTCGTTCGTCAGCAGGCCCGGGCGGTCGGTGAACACGCCGTGGGGCGAGCCGCGGTGGTTGGCCCCCAGGACCCGAAGGCCGCCCACGAGGACGGTCATCTCCGGTCCGGTCAAGGTCAGGAAGGCCGCCCGGTCGACGAGCAGCTTCTCGGCCGGCGCGGTCCGTCCTCCCGCGACGTAGTTGCGGAACCCGTCGGCCCTGGGTTCGAGGACGGCGAATGACTCGATATCGGTCTGCTCGGCCGAGGCGTCGGTCCGGCCCGGCGCGAACGGGACCTCGATCTCCACCCCGGCATCCCTGGCTGCCTTCTCCACGGCGGTGCAGCCGCCGAGGACGATGAGGTCGGCGAGCGAGACCCGCTTGCCGTCGGCCTGCGCGCGGTTGAAGTCAGCCTGGACACGCCCCAGCGTCGCGAGCACGACGGCGAGCGCGGGCGGGTCGTTCACCTCCCAGTCCTTCTGCGGGGCGAGCCGAATCCTCGCCCCGTTCGCACCGCCCCGGCGATCGGTCCCGCGGAAGGTCGCCGCCGACGCCCAGGCGGTGGAGACGAGCTGGGCCACCGACAGGCCTGACGCGAGGATCACGGCCTTGAGCGCGGCGACGTCGGCGGCATCCACCAGCTGGTGGTCCACCTGGGGGACGGGATCCTGCCAGATGAGCGGCTCGGCCGGCACGAGGGGTCCGAGGAGACGCGTGGCCGGCCCCATGTCACGGTGCGTCAGCTTGAACCACGCGCGGGCGAAGGCGTCGGCGAGCTCGTCGGGGTGCTCGTGGAAGCGGCGGGCGATCTTCTCGTAAGCGGGGTCGAACCGCAGCGAGAGGTCCGTCGTGAGCATCGTGGGCGCGTGGCGCTTGGACGGGTCGTGGGCGTCCGGGACGGTGCCTTCACCGCCCTCGGCCAGCCACTCGTAGGCGCCGGCCGGGCTCTTGATCAGCTTGTACTCGAAGCCGAACAGGTTCTCGAGGAAGTTGTTGCTCCACTTGGTCGGCGTCGTGGTCCAGGTGACCTCGATGCCGCTGGTGATCGTGTCGCCGCCCTTGCCCGAGCCGTAGCTGCTGATCCAGCCCAGGCCCTGCGCCTCGATGGGGGCCGCCTCGGGCTCGGGGCCGACATGGGTCGCCGGGCCTGCCCCGTGCGTCTTGCCGAACGTGTGCCCGCCGACGATCAGGGCGACGGTCTCCTCGTCGTTCATCGCCATCCGCCCGAACGTCTCGCGGATGTCCGTGGCCGCCGCCACCGGGTCGGGGTTGCCGTTCGGGCCCTCGGGGTTCACGTAGATGAGGCCCATCTGCACGGCCGCGAGCGGGTTGGCGAGGTCCCGCTCCCCGCTGTAGCGCTTGTCGCCGAGCCACGTGTCCTCAGGTCCCCAGTTGATGTCCTCGGGCTCCCACGCGTCCTCGCGGCCGCCGCCGAACCCGAAGGTCTTGAAGCCCATGGACTCGAGCGCGCAGTTGCCCGCGAAGACCATGAGGTCGGCCCAGGAGATGCTCTGGCCATACTTCTGCTTGACAGGCCACAGCAGCCGCCGCGCCTTGTCGAGGTTGGCGTTGTCGGGCCAGCTGTTGACAGGCGCGAGGCGCTGTGCGCCGCGCGATGCCCCGCCTCGACCGTCGTGGATGCGGTAGGTGCCGGCGGCGTGCCACGCCATCCGGATGATGAGCGGGCCGTAGTGGCCGAAGTCCGCGGGCCACCAGTCCTGCGACGTGGTCAGCGTCTCGATGACGTCGCGCCTGAGGGCATCGAGGTCGACGCGCTGGAACTGGTCCCGGTAGGAGAACCCGCTGTCCATGGGGTCGACCAGGGGACAGCCCTGCCTGAGCGGGGCGAGGTTGAGCTGGTTGGGCCACCAGTCGCGGATGGACGTGCCAGCCGTCGGATCCATGGGAACCTTCCTTTGTGTCGCGGCGAGCCGTGTGGTCTACCAGCAGGGTAGCCGGAAACGGCCCGCGACGGCCCTCCACCGGGTCTCGGTGAGTGGCGCCGACGCTCCGCCGCCCACCCGGGCCAGCCCGCCACCGGGAATCGTCAGGCATTGGACAATGGCTCCATGTCCGAGCTGGCGATCGAGACCCGGGAGCTGCGCAAGGCCTATGGGCGCACGGTCGCGCTCGAGTCGCTCGACCTGCACGTCGGGGCTGGCGAGGTGGTGGGGCTGCTCGGTCCGAACGGGGCCGGCAAGACCACCGCCGTCAAGCTGCTGCTGGGCCTCGTGCGCAAGTCCGGCGGCGAGGGCACGGTGCTGGGGCGGCCGCTCGGCGATCGCGGCGCGCGGGCGCGGATCGGCTACCTGCCTGAGCTCTTCCGATACCAGGCCTGGCTGACCGCCGACGAGGTGCTGCGCCTCCACGCGGGGCTCACCGGCCTGCCCTGGCTGCGCCAGAGGACCGAGATCCCGCGCGTCCTCGGGGTGGTCGGCCTCGCGGACCGTGCTCGCGACCGGGTGGGCGGCTTCTCCAAGGGCATGCAGCAGCGGCTGGGCCTGGCGGTGGCGCTCCTGGGCGATCCGGCGCTGGTCATCCTCGACGAGCCGACGTCAGCGCTCGATCCCGTGGGTCGTGACGACGTCCGGGCGATCATCCGGGACGCGCGCTCCCGCGGCTCGGCCGTGCTGCTCAACTCCCATCTGCTCGGCGAGGTGGAGCGGCTCTGTGACCGCGCCGTCATCGTGAACCGGGGTCGGGTCGTTGCCGCAGGGACGCTGGGCGAGCTGCTCGGCGAGTCGGCGGTCCGCCTGCGCGTCACCGGGCTGCCCGCCGACCTGTCGCCGCTGACGGGGTTCGGGGCCGTGGGCGAGGAGGACGGATGGCTTGTCATCCGTCCCGTCGACCTCGAGCGCGTCCCGGACGTGGTGGCGACGGTTGTGGCGATGGGCGGCCGGGTGCACGCGGTCGACCCGGGCCGGCGGAGCCTGGAGGGGCTGTTCCTCGACGTGGTGCGCGGCGTGGCGCCCGGCGGTGTCGCGCCCGGCGGTGTCGCGCCCGGCGGTGTCGCGTGAACCCGCGGGTGGTGCTCGTGGTGGCGCAGCTGACCATCCGCGAGATCACGCGCCGGCGGATCCTGTGGGTGCTCGGGCTGCTGTCCGTGACCAGCGTGGTGCTTGTGGGATGGGGCGTCGACCGGCTGGTGGCGCAGGCGCGCCAGAACGGCGTGAACGCGTACGAGCTCCAGCTGGGCGTGTCGCAGATCCTCATCATGATCGCGTTCATGTTCAGCTTCGTGCTGGCGATGTCCGCGGCGTTCCTCGCCGCGCCGGCGATCGCATCGGACGTCGAGACGGGCACCGTGCTCGCGATGGTCGCGAGGCCCATGCACCGCGCCGACCTCGTCGTGGGTCGATGGCTGGGCCTGGGTCTGATCGTGACGGGGTACGCGGTGCTGTCCGGCCTGCTGGCGATCGGCGTCGTCCGCCTGGTGTCGGACTACTCGCCGCCGCTGATCTCGGTCGCCCTCGCCTTCCTCGGCTTCCAGGCCGTCGCCGTGATGACGGTGGCCCTCGCGCTCGGCACCCGCCTGCCGGGGATCGCCGCCGGCGCGGTGACCGTGGTGCTGTTCGGCCTCGCCTGGTTCCTGGGCGTGCTGGGATCCCTGTCGGGCGCGTTCGGGGTGCAGGGCCTCTCCGGGGCCGGCGATGCGTTCCGTCTGCTGTTCCCCACTGACGGCCTGTGGCGTGGCGTCATCTACGGCCTGGAACCGCCGCAGGTGGTCTCGATCACGCAGCTCGGCGGACCCGTGGCCGCGTCCAATCCCTTCTACGCCGACACTCCGCCGACGTTGGCAGTCACCGTGTGGTGCGCTGTCTGGGTGGTGGGCGTGCTGGCGATCGGCGCCTGGCTGTTCCGTCGTCGGGAGCTGTAGGGCCGGGCCGGCCGCCTGAGCAGCGGCCCCCACGCTGCCGCGGCGCGCTCGGATCCACCGCCCGCCCACCGCAGTGTTGCGGGTACCGTTGGCGAGATGGAGCAGGTCTGGCTCGGCCACGGGGCGTGGGGCACGCCGGCGGCGATCGCGCCGTGGGTCGACGGGCTCCGGGCGCTGGGGC
>JBJKRU010000366.1:0-21416 GCA_046704485.1 Candidatus Limnocylindrales bacterium
GAGTATTGCCTGCGCAGGCTCGGCTTCGTCGGGGAGCGCGCCCTCCGCACGATCGAGCCACGGCTCCGCCTCGTCCAACCTCCCCTGCAGCGCGTCGATGCCGCCGATCAGCGCCAGGACCATCGGCGCGACGGGCTCGGACAGCCACCCGTACCGCTCGAGCATGCCGAGCGACCGGAGCGCGAGGCCCCGTCCAGCGGTGATCGAGTGGCGCGCGGCCGCGACGGCGAGATGCGCGAGGCAGCCCTGCTCGACGTACGGGCGGCCGATGCGCCGAGCGAGGTCGGCGCCTTCGCTGAGGTGGCGCTCGGCATCATCGCCCGCTCCGGCCCAGACCTCGATGATCCCGAGCGTGAGCAGGGTCACGGCGCGCAGGTCCCTCCCCGCGGCGATCTGGCCAACGGTCTCGGCATCGGCAGGCTCCGGCGGCAGCGTGACCTCGTGCTGTGCCGCGCTGTAGTCGCCACGCCAGCGCGCGAGCGTCAGTCTCGCCGTCGTGAGGATGGCCTCGAACAGTGGCCGCCGCTCGGGCGGAACCTCGGAGGCATGCCGCTCGGCAAGGGCGATGTACGAGGCCCCCGTCTCGAGCGACGGACGGATCACCTCGCCGTAGGCGAGGAACGCGGCAAGCTCGGGGTTGGCGAACGCCTCCCTCGGAAAGCGCTCGAGGAGCGCGCGCATCGTGGCGAAGCTGCCGTCGAGCGAGATGCTGAAGCCGAACTGGCCGACCAGATCGCCCGCATACCGCCACTCGCCGGCGGCCTGCGCATGGCGGATCGCCTCGACGGCGAACCCGTGCTCCGCGTACCACTCGGCCGCGGCGAGATGGAGCCCGGGTACCGCGGCCGGTTCGCTGCGACGCAGCTCGAGGCGCAGGAGATCGGCGAGCAGGTTGTGGTAGCGGAACCAGGATCGCTCCCGGTCGATCGAGTACACGAAGGCGCCCGCTTCCTCGAGCCCGAGCAGAATCCGCTCGGAGCCGGCCGTTCCCTGCAGGCGATCGGCAAGCGAACCGGACACCCGCTCGAGGATCGACGTCCGCAGCAGGAGCCGGCGCACGGGCTCCGGCTCGCGGTCGAGGACCTCCGCGAACAGGTAGTCGGCCACGGTCCGCTCGCTGCCGGAGAACTCCGCCACGAACCGCTCGGGATCGGCCCTGCCGGCAAGTGACATCGCAGCGAGCCTGAGCCCGGCAACCCAGCCCTCGGTCCGGGTGTTGAGCGAGTCGACAGAGGCATCGGGGAGCGCGATCCCCGCGGCTGCGAGCAGGTGCTTCGCCTCGTCGGGCTCGAAGCGCAGGTCCGCGGCCCGTATCTCGGTGAGCTCGCCGGCGAGACGGAGCCGATGCAGGCCGAGTGGCGGATCGTGACGGGTGGACAGGATCACCCCGAGCTGCGGGGGGCGCCGGTCGAGCAGCAGCTCGAGCTGCCCCATCGCCGCAGGCTCGAGCAGGTGATGCAGGTCGTCAATGACCAGTAGCACTGGCTCGGCAAGCGACCTGGCCCCGGCGATGACGCGGCCCACGATCGCCTCGCCATTGAGGCCCGGTGCCGGCCCGACATCCTCGATTGGGCTCCCACTGCCCGCCGCGGCCCTCAAGGCCTCGACGACGGCGAGCCAGAAGCGCTGCGCGTCGCGCTCGTCGCGGTCCACCGTGACCCAGGCGGTCCGGTCGGCGAGGGCCGCCGCCTCGATCCACGACCGGAGGAGGACGGTCTTGCCGCTCCCGGCGGGAGCCGAGACGAGGACGACGCCGGTGCATCCGGCCCGGAGCCGCTCGAAGAGCGCCGGCCTTGCGACGACCGAGGGCAAGGCCCGGGGCGTCCGTTCCAGGGCGGTCATGAGTCTATCGTCGCACGCCTCAGGCGCCGCTGGAGGAAAGCTCCGTGCATGCACATCGCCGGAGACGCGGAACAGCTGCCCCGCCTGCGTCCACGAGCGTGCCGGCCGCATCCGTCGTGCGTCGGGGCGGGCACGCAGCGACAATCACGTCGGCATCGCGAACTGGCGCCGTCAGGTCATCTGCCTTCTCGTTCGCTCTGGTCAAGCGATCCGACAACGTGCTCGTGGACCTGGAGGGTCAGCTCATGGATCTCGCGGGTCAGCTGGGTATTGAGCCTCAACTCCTGCTCCTCCTCAGCAAACTCGTGGTCCGCCTTCGCCTGCTGGAAGGCCGCCTGACGGTTCTGACCGATCATCACGAAGGCGGAGAGGAAGATCGCCTCGAGCGAGACCGCGAGAGTGAGCGTCGGCCAGGGACTCGCCTCCAGCACAAGCATCCACAGCCCGAACACCATCACGTGTAGGTACACGAACGGCATCGAGCCGGCAAACGCGGTGATCCGGTCCGCCAGCCACAGCTGGAAGTCGGCGGCCCGCTCGCCATCGAGCCGCACGATCACCGGGTGGCGCGCGCCGACCCTCGGGGGCCGCGGGCGCGCCCTCCGCTCCATCTCGGGGGCTTCGGGACAGACCGTCCGGATGGCAGGGGCGCGGGGGTTGAGAAAGTTCGGGCTGGCTTCGGTGCCGGCCTCGTCCTTGAAGATCATTGCGACGTCGCTCCGGTTCGACCCTGGGCACACCATGCTCGACGGCCGACGACGGGATCGCCGGTCGTCGAGCTTGCGGCGGATGAGGCGCGCCAGCGGTGCGACCGCCGACACCGTGCATCCTGCGGTCAGGCGACACCGGTGGCGTTGTACCGACGGAGTGTCTTGTTCAGGTCGCGGTTGATGCCGTGGAGCCGGTAGGCGAAGCCGAGGCTCGAGACGCCGAACAGGACCGCCCAGAACCCGACCATCCAGACGAGCGTCAGGAGACCCGCGCCGGGGAAGGCCACGAGCAGGACGCCGAAT
The DNA here is from genome assembly GCA_046704485.1 of Candidatus Limnocylindrales bacterium. Lineage (GTDB taxonomy): Bacteria > Chloroflexota > Limnocylindria > Limnocylindrales > CSP1-4 > CAIXZV01. The sequence continues at coordinate 2,856 of JBJKRU010000366.1, forward strand.
CCGGTTGAGAGGATGCCTCCCAGGATCATCCAGATCTCGCCGTCGATCTCGCGCCGGAACTCGATCGCCGCGACGATCTGGAGGATGCCCGTCGCGATCGCCCAGAACGCGACCAGGTAGAGGAGCGACAGGGCGGTCAGGCCGGGCCACGCGAGCGTGGCGACCGCCACGCCGATCCCCAGCACGCCCATGAGCGCCGTTGCCCACTTGTGGCGGCGGGCCAGCACGTCCCCGCGCGCGAGGGCGATGAGAAGGGCGGCGCCATCAACGAGCGCATAGGCGCCGAACAGGAGGACCAGCACGACGAGCGTCGGGGCGGGCCAGACGAGCGCCATGATCCCGAACAGGATCGCAGCGATCCCGCGGACCGCGTAGACCCACCAGTCGCGAGACACGAGACGTAGCATTTGCGAAACCTCCAGTGCTGAACGTGGTTTGACGCCTCGTAGGCTCGGCGGCCGGAGGATGAGAGGTCGTCACACGATCGGTCTGATTGCCGCGGCACTCGCCAGGCTCAGTCCGGGCCGGACGGGGCCCAGCTGCCCTGGTCGAGGCCTCCCGCGACTGGCCCCACCCGCCTGAAGGCCCCTCCCCCTCAGGCCCCGTCGCCGGCCAATCACACGATGCGGTGGATGCAGCCTCAGCCGGGTCGACCCGAACCTCGGGCCATGAACAACGACGCCACCACCACGCGGTTCGAGATCCGGGTCCGAGGCCTGCTGAGCGAGAGGCTGCTCAGCGCATTCCCCGAGATGCATGCGCGTGCCCGGAACGGCGAGACCGTCCTGGCGGGCTCGCTGCCCGATCAATCCGCGCTGCACGGCGTCCTCGGCCGGATCGAGGCGCTCGGCCTCGAGCTGCTCGAGGTCCGTCGAGGTGCCGGCCGACCAGTTCGACGGAGACGATGAGCCGCCTACTGGCACCGGCCAGGACCGTCGGCGCCAGGCCCCGCACTCGGTCACTGCTCGGCGTCGTGGCTGTCGGGATCGGCGGTTTCGCAGCACTGGCAGCGCTGCTCCGCAGGAGCGAGCTCGAGGCGATCGACCGTGCGGTCACCGTGCGCATGCAGGCGACGTGCCGACCGGCGCTCGAACCAGCGATGAGTTTCGTCTCGTGGTTCGGGTTCCCGCCGCAGGGCCGCGTGCTGCCGGTCGCCGCCGCGGCCGTCCTGTGGCTCATGAAGCGCCGCCTCGAGGCCCTCCTCCAGCTGGCGGCATGGGGCACGGCCCCGCTGGCGTCGATCATGAAGTCGCTCGCGCGGCGCCCGCGTCCCGTCCCCGGCAAGGGCCTTCGGGTCGTCGCCGTGCCGTTGGGCGGCTCGAGCTTCCCGAGCGGGCACGTCCTGACGTACGTCGGCGTCTACGGCTGGATGGCGATCATGGCCGACCGGCTGGTCAGGCCGCCCGTCCTTCGACGTCTGGCAGTCGCAGCCTTGACGGCCCTCATCGCGGCCGTTGGCCCGAGCCGGGTGTACCTCGGACACCACCGTCCTAGCGACGTGCTGGCCTCGTACCTGCTGGGCTCGAGCTACCTCGCCGCCCTGGTCGTGGCCTATCGCCGCCTGCGGACCCGCGGAGCCCCTCAGTGAGCGGCCCCGGCGGCAGTTGGGAGGGCCGGCGCGTCCTGGTCCTCTGGAATCCGGCCTCCGGATACAAGGCAGGCATCCGGACGAACCGCGGGTCTCTTCCCGTCATCCTCGACCTGCTGCGTCGGCACAGCCTGGGCGACGAGCTTGTCGTGCCCGCGTCGGCGCAGTCCGCGGCGATGGCGGCCGCAGACGCCGTGCAACAGGGTTACGACGTGGTCGTCGCGGCCGGAGGCGACGGGACGATCGGTGTGGTGGCGCGACAGCTGCTGGACTCCCGCACCGCCCTGGGGATCCTGCCGCTCGGGAGCGTCATGAACATCCCCCGGATGCTCGGCGTGCCGCGTGACGTCGAGGCAGCGGCGGGAATCCTGGCTGACGGGCAGACGCGCGCGATCGACGTTGGGCGCGTCGGTGACCACCTCTTCTACGAGGCGGGCTCGATCGGCCTTCATGCGGCGGCAACCCGCGAGCTGCCCAAGGTGGACCGAGGTGACTACGGAGCACTTGCCCGGTCGGTGATCAGTGCCGTCCGCTACGTGCCCTCGCCTGTGCGCATCGAGCTCGACGGCGACCGAATCATCGAGACGACGGCGCTCATGGTCGCGGTCGCCAACGGGCCGTTTCTGGGTCCCGGGGTGCCGGTGGCCCCGGAGGCGCTGCTCGACGACGGAGTGTTCGACGTGCGCGTCTTCCTGCACGACAAGAAGGCCAAGCTCGCGCACGACCTCGCCAGCATCACCACCGGTCACGCTCCCGATCCGCGGCACGCCATCACGGAGCGGGCGCGGTGGGTCCGCATCGCGAGCCCTCGCCCGCTCCCGGTCCGCGCCGACTCCACGAACCTGGGCACGACCCCCGCTGTCTTCGAGGTTCGGCCGATGGCCCTGACCGTCATCTCACCCCGCGGCGCACCCGACCACACCGCGGGCGCTCGGGAGGTTGCGAACGGACGCTCAGCGCCTGGCGACCGCGATCGGCGCTGGGCATCGCGAATCCGCTGATCGTCCGTGAGCACCAGCGGTTCGTCCATTCCGCACCTCCTCCCGGGCCGCGATGCTGTCGAGTCTTCCGCGGCGCCGTCGCGCAACGACGCGTGATGGTGCCCGGCCGCTTGACGAGCTTCGAGAACGCGCACGATGGCCACACAGCACAAACGCCCCAGCCCGGGCGGGCCCCCTCCGAGGGGCCCCGCAATCGGCGCCCCATCCGCAGCACGGGAGGGCGAGCGCGGCAACCCCGAGGTCAGACGGCAGCGGGCGAGGGGCCGCGCATCCATGCCGCTGGCCGTCGCCGGGCGCGGCCTCGAGTGGTTCCGCGAGATGACCGAGGAGCTGTTCGACCGAATGCCGATGGGCTACTTCGTCCTCGGCCCGAACCGCCGCGTCCAGTATGCGAACAACGTAGCGCTCGACCTCGCGGGCGGTCTCACGCTCGACGCGGCCCAGGGACGCCAGCTGCGGGAGCTGTTCCCGTCGATCGTGGACGAGGGGTTCGAGCGTGCTGTGGGGGCGACGGCCGCGGGCGAGACGGTCGAGTACGAGCAGTACTTCCCCCCGACCGATCGCTGGCTGCACGTCATCGCATGTCCGACGCCGCTCGGCCTCGGCGTGTTCGTTCGGGACATCAGCGGTGAGCGGCGGGCCCGGCACCAAGCCTTGGCCCTCGAGAGGCTGGTTCGGGGATCGCTTGATGCGATGCGGGACCCGTTCGCGATCCTTCGGCCGAGAAGGGACGAGGGAGGCCATGTGACCGGGCTCGAGATCGAGTATCTGAACCGAGCCGCCCGTGACCACGCCGGCCTTGTTGAAGACGACGCAATCGGCAGGCTCGGCACCGACCTGTTCCCGGGCCTGGAACCGACCGGCATGGCTGACGCCATGGCCCGGGTGGCCGAGACGGGCGAGCCCGTATACCACACGGCGTTCCCGGTGGAAGACGTCCTGCCGACCGGGGTACTTGTCAGTGGCTTCTTCGACGTCCAGTTCGTCCGCTTCGACGACCGGGTGCTGGCCGTATGGCGGGACGTCACGGACCGGGAGCGGCAACATCAGGATCGCGAGCGCCTCGCCCGCGCGATGGAGCAGACGTCTGACGCGGTGCTCATCACCGACACGAGCAGCCGGGTCGTGTACGTCAACGACGCCTTCGAGGCCATGGTCGGCGAAGACTCGGCGCACATCGCGGGACGCTCCGCCGTCGATCTCGCAGCCCGATTCGTGGACGCTGAGCAGCTCGACCAACTCACCGGAGGCCTGTCCGCCGACGGCCGGCTCGGCGAGGTCGACGTGCGGGCGCCGGACGGATCGAATCGGCGGGTCCTGGCGAGCATCACGCCTCTGCGACAGGCAGACGGCGAGCAGAGCGGCTGGCTGGCGATCTGTCGCGACATCTCCGAGTTGCGGGCGGTCGAATCACAGTTGCGGCGGGGGGAGGAAGTCCGGACCCTGCTGGTCGAGACGCTCACGACGATCCCCACGGCCGCCTCTCTGCAGGAGGCGGCACAGCAGATCTGCGATCGCCTGCTCACCCTGTCCGCATTCGACGTGGTCCTCGTCCAGGCCGTCGCCGGCGACTCCCTGGAAGTCGTCGGAGCCGCCACGGCGATCCCAACCTCACGGTGCATGTCCGTCGGCGATCGGATCGAGCCAGCCCGCGTCAGCTACCTCCTGGACAGGGCGAAGCACGGGGCATGGTCCGAGTCGTGGGCACCCGGAGAGCCGGACAACGGCCGGACGAGCCCCAACCGCGAGGGGCTGGTCGCGGCGGCCTACGGCCCGATCAAGCGGGATGGCGAGGTGGTGGGGCTCCTGGTTGCCGCCAGCGCCGACGCCAGCTTCGCCGACGTCCTGCTCGAGCTGATGCCCGACATGATCGCCCTGACGGCAGGCTCGAGCGCGTTGCTCGCCGAGCGGCTGGAGCGATACGGGCGGGAGGTCCGCCTTCGCGAGCAGGTGGACCAGGTACTCGCAGCGCGAAGCTTCCATCCGGTCTTCCAGCCCATCGTCGACCTGGATGACGGCAGCGTCGTCGGCTACGAGGCCCTGTCGCGATTCGAGCAGGGGGTGAACCCGGACGCGATGTTCCAGGACGCCTGGACGGTGGGTCGGGGTCCAGCGCTCGAGCTCGCGGCGCTGTCGGCCGCGATCAAGTCAGCCGACGCCCTGCCCGCGGGGCGCTGGCTGAGCGTGAACGTCAGTCCGTCGATGGTGACCGGGTTCAGCGCCGACCTCAACGCCATCCTCGAGGACTCCACGCGTCCCACCGTCCTCGAGATCACGGAGCACGTCCCCGTCGACGATTACGAGGTCTTCCGGGCCGCTCGCCAGGCGCTCGGAGCCGGGATCCGCTTCGCCGTCGATGACGCAGGCGCCGGCGTCGCGAACTTCCGCCACATCGTCGAGCTGCGGCCCGACTTCGTGAAGCTGGACATCAGCCTCGTCCGCGGCGTGCACAAGAGCCTCTCGCGCCAGGCGCTGGTCCGGGCGATGGTGCTCTTCGCTCAGACGGCCGGCTGCCGGCTGATCGCGGAAGGCGTCGAGACCCAGCCTGAGGCCCGGGCGCTCGTGGAGCTCGGTGTGGAGTTCGGGCAGGGTTACCGCTTCGGACGGCCCGCGCCGGTCGAGCAGTTCAGCCGGTGAGCCTGCCCGAGCTCGGGCCTCCTCCGGGCGGCCGCGCACGACCGCCGGCTGGTCGGTCGCGGAACCGCATGGCGATCGTCGGCTGCGGCTCGGCCCTTGCGGCAACGGGGCTTCTCGCCCAACCCCTATCGCGACACCGGCACGTCAGGGGGGTGGGCGGCAAGTAGCCAGAGGAGCCCGAGGATGGCGGCGGCCCGGAGGGCCAGCGCGCGCCGGCGCCGTCGCAGGGCTGGGACGGCGCGGTGGCGGTCTCCCGGATGGAGACCCGCTGCCCGTGGACGCGGGCTGCCCGGACGCCGAGGGCGCTGGGCCGCGTGTCCAAGTCAACCGGCGACGCCTCAGGCTTCGGAGGTGTCGGAGATGACCCGCGACGCGGCGTCGCTGGCATGGATCTTGCCCTCACTGTCCGCGTCGCGATGTGCAGGACGCCCGCGCTGCCGGCAGTGCTGCCGGTGACGGGCAGGCCGACGATGGGCCGTGGATCGGGCCTGGTCCTAGCGGTGCCGATGGCCGGGTCGAAGCGGGCCGAGGAGTCGCTTGGCGAGGCAGCGAGCGATCGTCGCGATCGACGCACCCCAACCGAAGGCGCTCTGCACCCCCGGAACCGTCATCAGAGTCGACCTTGGTCGACATGCGCGTCAACTCCACGCTGAGGCCGCGTGCGCCGCGCCGTCGCGGGAGGAGCGCACGACAGGCGGTTCGCCGCGGATCACCCCACATTGTTGCCGCGCCCCGCCCCTCAGGCTATGGACGCTTCGTCCGTAGTGCTCGACTGGGCCCCTAGGCCCGTCAACCGGGCGAGGAGCTCCGGCTGCGATCGCACGCCGAAGCGATCGAAGATCGCGGCAAGGTGGTTTCGGACCGTCGATTGCGTGATGAACAGCTCACGCGCGATGGTCGGGACCCGCTGGCCAGCGACCAGGCGGCGGAGGACCTCCCACTGGCGCGGGGTGAGGGCCGCCGCATCAGGGATGTGCAGCAAGGACAGCCGCGGCGCTGGGCCGGCGCGCAACAGGATGCCGCTTGCCTCCACCTCCGCGGCGATCCGCCAGAGATGCGATTCGAGGTCAGCCTCACGCGGGCTGGGGAGCGGAGGGACCATCAGCATGACCAGGCTGTCCGGCGACCCTGTGAGCGGGATGACCACCGCCCGAAGCTCGACCATGCGACCGTCGCGCGTCGTGACCGAGATGGGGCGGCCCTCGCCTCCCTCCTCCGTCGTGCCGATCCTGCCGTCCTCCTCGCCAGCCATACCGGACGGCGTTACAAGCGTTTGGCCGACGAGGTCCGCCGCGGCGATCCCAGCGATTCCCGCCGGGTCGACGAAGGCCGACCTAGTGATCCCGTCCCGATCGACGACCGCGAGCGCCACCGCCCGCCGCCCGGCCGCCTCGGGGTCGCGCCACCACCGGGCCTCAACGCGGCTGAGCCACCTCGCGAGCGCGTACCAGACGCCGTCCAGCTCCACGGGATTGGCCCAGGCGACGAACCCTGCCCTCGTGCCGCTCCGTGTGGCGCCGAGTCCGTGGACGCGGAGGCAGTCGATCGAGCCGGAGCGCAGCGAGACGAGTGTGGCGGCGATCGGCACCCGGTCGGAGCGGTCGACCACGTCGACGATCGGGCGGCCGATCAGCCGGTGGATCGGACGGTCGAGGCGGCGGCGACCGGCTTCGTTGACGGCCTGGATCGTCAGGTCGTCGAGCCGGATGAGGACAACGCCGGGCTGCACTCCGGCTGGCGGTGAGACACTGACGCCGGGTTCAATGCGTCGCCCTAGGCGCTCTCGCTGCCCATCCGCGTTCCCGCGATCTGATCTCACGTCGACGGCCTCCACCGCCGGACCGCGACGAGCTCGGGGCCAAGCATCTCGACCCGCGCGAGCACCCCGTGCATCGCCGCCTGGTCCGGCACCCGGCCGGCGAGCACGGTGTCGCCGCCGTCCGCGACCGCGACGAGTTCAGGGAAGGCGGAGACGAGGCGCTCCCCCGGGTTCCCGCGGAGGCGGATCTCGAAGTTGCGGGCGTCGGGGCGCGGCTGGTCCATGGCCACCACATTGCCCGCAGTCGGGATGAAGCCGCGTCCTCCGGATGGGATGAGTCTCGCAGGTCGTCCGTCGCGAGCGTCTTCCCCGCGCAGCGTGGGACGAAGCTGGGCGAAGCCACGACGACACTCGGGACCAGGCTGGCGCCTGCGAGAGCAGCAGCCCAAGCCGCGCACTACCCGCCGCGGCATCGGGGTGCATGCGTTCCCCGTCGACGGTGTCCGCTGCCTGGCGGCCACGTACCTCGAGCAGGAGCGCGACGATTTCCGGTACCGCTACGCCCGTGCTATGCGGCGGGGAGGCGGCGAAACGGGCGCTCGACACCAGCGGGCCGTGCGCTTGCGCAGGATGAGCGCCGGCGCGAGCGCGACGATCGCCGGCCTATGCGGCCGACGTTGCACCTCGGTCGACCCTCGGTCGATGCTCCGACTATCGTGCCGTCGGGCGCCGCCACCTTGTCTGTCACCGCCGCCCTCGACGGCGGATCGCCTAGGTCGATGGCGGATCGATGGCGAGGGTGCACGCGATCGGGCGATCCTTCTACCACTGGGCGCACGAGCCCTGCTGGGTGGTCCGCCGCCGCGGCGCCAGGGCGCCGTTCCGGGGGCCGCGCGACCAGTCGACCGTGTGGCGAGTGCCCAGCCCCAAGATGATCATGGGCGGCTCGACCGAGGCGAAGAAGGCTGCTCGCCAGCACGCTCAGCATCGCGGTGACGACGTTCGGCCTCGTGGCGGTGCTGATCGTCAACCTGAAAGGCTGGTCGCTCGGCCCCCGCGTGGAGCAGGCGACCGTGATCGTCTCGGTGATGCTGATCATCCTCGCCGCGGTGAACGCCATCTTCGTGGCCTGGGCCACGGCAATCGAGACGCGGCGTCCCGCCGCGCTGATGAAGGCGCTCGGTGCCACGCCGGCACAGGTGGCGGCGGGCCTATCGCTGGCGCAACTGGGCCCAGCGCTCGTTGGTGCCCTGGTCGGCGTCGCCGGGCCCATCCTGCCCTACCTGCGTGGCGGTCGCCTGTCGACCGTCGTCCCCGTGCTCCCGCTGGCATCCATCGTCGTCGTGACGCTGATCGCGATCGGGGTGCTCACCGCACTCACGACGCTGGCTGCATCTCGCGGCCAGGTGGCCGAGGCCCTCGAGGCGGACGCTGGGTGACCTGTGCCCGCGGCGGGCGACGCGTTCCGGTCGACACCGGTCACGGCCTCGTGCCAGTTCGCATCGCCATAGTCGCCCGCAGGCCTAGCACCCGAGGCGAATGGACCCCGCAGGCGGCCCGCTCGACGATTCGGGGGTGAAGCTGTGCACGGTCTGCGGTGTCGTCACCAGCCGCACGGGCAGCCGCTGCGCGGCGCACGCGCGGCGGTCAACCCCGAGCCGGCACAGCGCGGTCTACCGAACGCGGGCCTGGCAGCGCCTCTCCGCCCGCGTGCTGCGCGCGTGGCGCGGCGAGCCCGGCGACTGGTGCCCGGGCTTCCGCCGCCCCGCCACCACTCCACCGACCTGACCGTCGACCAGGTCGTCCCGCTCGCCGCGGGCGGCGCGCCGTTCGAGATCGCCAACACCGCGGTGCTGTGCCGCTCGTGCAACTCGAGCAAGGGCGCGACGACGGAGCGGGGGCGGGGTAGACCATCGGGCGGCGGGGGGCTGGCTGACTGGCGCCCCGCGAGTGCGTTTCCTCGGCAGGGTTTCGCGATTCCTGGCGCATTTTCGCCAGCGGCCGATCCGTGAGCGCTAACGCGCTCGAGACGAGGGCCGCGGCCGCCACGATGGCCCTCCTTGCGAGCCTCGCCCCGTCGCGCCACTGCCAGACGTGCGGCGCTGAGCTCCCGTACCTCGTCGGGCGGGGCCGGCCGCGCCGCTGGTGCGACGCCCACCACCCGCGTCCCGCGCGTCTTCGTCCACGTGCGCGACTGGGCACCTGGAACGAGCCTAGAAGCCGCCACCCTTGGCCGATCTCTCGACCGAAGGCTGGAAGGGCCGAGGCTGGCATCCACCGGCCTGGTTTCGGGATCCGCCCACGCGCTGAGTAATGCCTAGGAGGTGGTCACCCCGGAAGGCCAGCGGGCCAGCTGCGACCGTCCTGCGAGCCGAGTGCCGATCAGAGGTCCCGGCGGGCATCCCTTTGCTCGAGCATGTCGGCAAGGTTGGGCACCGGGTCGAACACGTACCGCTTGCCGACGAGGCGCCGGGTGAGCATGCCCCGCTCTACCAGGTCTTGCAGGTCGTTGCGCGCTGATTGCTCCGTCACTCGATGGCTGCGCGAGTGTGAGACCGCGGTGTATTCGCCATCGGGGTGCTTGAGCGCGTGCGAGATAAGGGCAACTTGTCGGTGATTGAGGGTGCTGGCTCGCAGCAGGGCGGTGGTCTCACGGGCCTCCTTCATCTTCGTTCGAAGATGGGACAGCAACTCGTCAATCGCCTGCCGCAGGACGGCCTGCTGATGAAGGACGAAGTAGGTAGCGTCCAACTCGTCCGTCTCGGTGTAAAGGAAGGCTCGGGCGTATTTCGCCGGACCCGCATAGATGATCCGAGAGATGGAGATGTACTCGAACATCCAGTAGCCGGCCGACAGCATGGACCAGTAGAACAACGCTCGCGCGGTTCGGCCGTTCCCATCCTCGTAGGGATGGTCGTAGGCAAGCCACAGGTGCAGCAGGATCGCCCGGATCACCGGATGAACGAAGCCGTCGCTTGAGCGGCCATTGGCGAAGTCGCACAGGGCCTGCATGCGTGCCGGCAGCTCATCCGCGGGCGGTGGCACGTGGACGACCGTCCCGTCGGGGGCGAAGACCTTCACCCGCTGATCGCCTGGGCGCTGCGGGCGGCCAGCCCCGTCTGGGTCCTCGAGCGTCCCCTCGGTCAGGATCCGATGGAGCTCGTTGACGAGTGCAGGGGTGAGCGGCTCGCGCGCGAAGCGCGAGATCTCGGTCATGGCGCGGTAGTTGTTCACGATCATCCGCTCGCTCTTGTCGCGCGGCCGACGCCCTGTACGGAGCATCTCCTTCGCGACACGGCGAGTGGCTACAGCGCCCTCGATCAAGCTTGACGTGATCGCCTCTTCGATAAGCGAGTTGACGATGTAGCGGCCGCGGTCCGCGTTCGTGGTGACGCCTTCGCTGACCAGGATCTGCCCGCCGCCCTCCTGGTCGATCCAGTGGAGCATCTCGAGACATTCGTCGGTCAGGAGGTAGCGGAACTCCTCGCCTGTCACGCCTCGCAGCGGGATCGCCCGCATCCCGTTCGACCTTGCGAGCTTGATCCCCAGCCACCACTCCTCGCGGGTGAGACCGGCGGGCGGCGACTTGCGGCGGACTTCGTCCCAGTGAAGGTACTTGCCGCCGATCGTCGCCCCAACTCGCGCGGTGAATATGTCCGGCATGCGAGCGTTGAGGTCGATCTGAGCCAGGAGCTCGAACATGGTCGGCGCGCGCGCCGGCAGGCGAGCCGTTCGACGGTCGGCAATGACCGGCTCAACCGACGTGGTTGCCCTCGCGTCACTCACGCTCGATCACCTCGTGTGTTGCCTCGAGCCCACGCGCTAGCCGGCAGGTTGGCCGAGATGGCCAAGAGACCGCCAAGGGATCCCAAAGTTTGGCGGTGCGCTCCTCGGCCATCCTACACCAAGAGATCGCCAAGGGATCCCAAAGTTTGGCGGTTTGGGTCGTCCGCTTCCTGGGCCCACGTCGAGGACGGCCTCGACGATCACTGGTCCAAGGCAGGTTGCTGCCGACCTTCACCGAGCGAGGCGCTCAAGGACCTCGCTCCCGGCGCTGCCTACGCCGTGCCGATCGTGGCCTCGCCGGCGGTGGCGGGCGTTCTGGGCGGCCGATGGTCGAGCAGCGTCTCACCCAACTCTCCGATGACGACCACCCGCTCGGCCTGCGCCGCCCACTCCTGGCCGAGGAGAAGGTCGGGATCGAACCAATCGGCGGCGAGTGGCCGTGCCCAGTACCGGTGCTGGGGATTCCAGCGATATCGGAGGCCCTTGACCTGCTCGCGCGCGTTTCGGGCGTGGTAGCTGAGGTAGACGCGAACCTCCACCCGCGGGTCGCCTGGGCCGCTAACCGCGGGCAGCTCCGACCACTCGATCGTGGCGAGCCGCTCGCGGGACTCGATGTCCGCCAGGTACGGGCTGGGGCGTCGCGCCTCGGAGAGGATCACCAGCGAGTCTCTCGCCCTAGTGACGGCGACGTAGAACAGCCGCCGCTCGGCCGCCTCGATCTCGGTGAAGCTGTCGCAGAACACCCGGGTGAACACCCAGCTCGGATGGATGAGCGGGTACGAGCCCTCGATCCCGTCGAGGATGACGACCGCGTCCTGCTCGAGGCCCTTGTAGCGGTGGGTCGTCGAGATCGAGACGCGCTCGCGGTCCTCCTCGGGGAGGAAGGAACGCACGTGCCCGAGGAACCGGTCGAGCCCATCCGTCACCCGCCGCTCAGCGGCGGTGTAGTTCACGTAGCCGCGGACCGCGTTCCTCCGGGATAGCAGCACGACGCCTTGTCCGCGATCGAGGAAGCGGCGGACGAGCCGCAGGACAGCCGGCGTGAGGTCATCGCCCCGGTGGAGCTCCTGCTCCCGCGGGGTCGGCGCGGACTCGTCGAGGCGGGCGATGCTCACCGGCGTCTGCTCGTCCCTGGACGGGTGCGGCTTGGCAGGGGCGCCGAGGCCGTGCATCAGCGCGATCCCGGCGCGGACGACGGCGGGCGCGGATCGGTAGTTCGTGGTGATCTCGCGGACGGCGGGCGCTCGGAACAGGCGGTCGATCCAGGTGCTCGTCTTCATCGTCTGGCCCCCGCCGGCGAGCCGCGACGTCGCCGACTGGTTCGGCATCTTCAACGCGAACCCGGTGAGGGGTCTCCTGAGCCTCGACCTCGTCATGATGGTCGAGCAGGCCCTGCTGGTGCCGCTGGTCATCGCCCTGTGGGTGCTGCTGCGGCGAGGCAACGAGTCCCTGATGGCGCTCGGGGCGGCGCTGTGGCTGGCGGGCGGCTTCCTGATCATCGGCTCCAACACCGCGTTCGAGATGCTGTCGCTCGCCCGCGGCTACGAGGCCGCCGCGACAGACGCGGCGCGCGTCGGCTACCTAGGGCATGCTGGCGAGCTACTTCGACATGGGGTCGGGCTTCGTGTTCGGGTACCTGATCACCTCGGTCGGCGGGCTGCTGGTGGGCGCGGCGATGCTCCGTACGGCCGGCTGGCATGCCGCGGGGTGGCTGCTGCTCGCCGGGACCGTCCTCGGGCTGTGCATCTTTCTGCCCGTCGTCGGGATCGCGATCTCGCTGGTGTCCGTGCTCGTGTTCGCCGTCTGGTACGTCGTCGTGGCCGCCCGCCTCTGGCGGCTGGCGGCCGCGACCCGGGACGCCGGACGCGAGGCGGACCGGCCCGCGGCCGTCCTCCCGACCCGGGCCTGAAGGCGCGACGCGGGCCACTCAACGGAGGCACAGCCATGGATCCCTAGGTCATCCGGGCCGCCCTGCTGCGTCATCTGGGGCCTCGCGTTGATCGGGTTCGTGGCCGCCGCCCTCGCGCTTGCCGGCGCCGCGGTACCGGGGGATGCCCTGCGGCCGCTCGCGCTGAGCTCGGCGGTCGTCTCCCTCGTCGGGATCGGCCTGTTCCTCGGGACCTGGCCCAGGTTCAACACTCTGGCGGCGATCGCTCTTGACGTCGCTTTGCTTGCGGCGTGCGTGATCTGATCGCCCTGCGCTAGAGGGTCCGCCAGGTCGACGGCCGAGTGCTGGATCCGATGGTCACGCCACGGCAGCCCGCGGCCCCTCGAACCAGCTCGGAAGCTGGGCCATCAACCCCGGGTTGCCGAACAGCTCGATCGACTCGTCGTCGATGGCCCTTCGCCAGTCGCTCGTCCCGCGGGCCACTGGCATCAGCGAACCCACGGAAGTCTCCACGAACACGTAGCGGTCCTCGGCGATCCGGGGATCCTCGATGCACACCGAGGCACCGGCGCTGTGCTCGAGCAGCAGCCAGAATCGGGGCCGTCGCGCGCCCTCGAGCGTGATGTCCAGCACCACCGGGCGCGACGGGAGCCGACCAGGGTCAACGCGCTCCACGAGCCAGCGAACCACGATGTCGGGGTCGCGCTCTGCCATGGCCGGGTCCTCGGGAACGAACCGCTCCGACCAGCCGCGGAGTGCCTCGAGCACCGGCAGGAGCTCCCGTCCCGAATAGGAGATCCCGTAGCGCTCCGGCACGCGACTCGGCCCGGGCGGGCTGACGCGCTCAACCAGACCGAGCTCGCGGAGCTTGCGGAGACGCGAGGCGAGCACCGAGCGGCTGATCCCCGGCACACCTACGAGCAGGTCGCTGAAGCTCCGCGTACCGTGAAGCAGGAGCTCGCGGATGATGACGAGGCTCCACCGGTCACCGAGGTGCTCGACGGCCTTCGTGAACGAGCAGTAGTCGCCCATCGGTCGATTGTCCCACCGGTGGCCACCCCAGCCGAGTTCGAGATCGAGACTTCCCCGCCCGCCGGCCGCGCCGTACGGTGCCGCCCATGAACGACACACGCCGAGCGCACACGATCGTCATCGGAGCTGGCCAGGCCGGTCTGGCGATGAGCTGGCTCCTCAGCCGAGCGCGAAGAGACCATATCGTCCTGGAGCGTCGCACGACACTCGGGGGCGGGTGGCAGGACCGCTGGGACTCGTTCCGGCTGGTGACGCCGAACTGGACGGCGTCACTCCCCGGACAGCCGTATGACGGAGAGGATCCGGACGGCTTCATGCCGCGGGACGAGATCGCAGACCGGGTTGCACGGTACGCGGAGCGCATCCAGGCACCGCTGGAGACCGGTACCTCCGTCGAGCGCCTGACGCCCGAGGACGGCGGCTTCCGCCTCCAGACGTCCGCAGGCCCGATGGGGGCCGATCAGGTGGTGGTGGCCACAGGGAGCTTCCACGTCCCGCGAGCCCCCGACCTCGCGGCGCAGCTCCCGGAGGACATCTACCAGCTCCACTCGCACGCCTACCGCAACCCGGGTTCGCTGCCGCCCGGCGCTGTGCTCATCGTCGGGACGGGCCAGACGGGCGTCCAGCTGGCGGACGAGCTGCTAGCCGCCGGCCGGCGCGTCTACCTCGCGGTGGGCAGCAACGGCTGGGCGCCGCGGCGCTACCGGGGCCGGGACATCTTCCGCTGGCTGGCCGCCCTCGAGATCGAAGGCGAGGGGTACGGCGTGCCCGTGCCCCGGGCGGACACGCTGCCGGATCCGCGGCGGCGACTCGTCGGGACGCCGCAGCTCACTGGCCACCACGGCGGGCGCAACGTCGATCTGCGCCGGATGGCGGCCCATGACGGCCTGACCCTGCTCGGCCACCTGGAGTCGGTGGATGGGCACCGGCTGGCGGTCGCGCCCGACCTCGGCGCCCGGCTCCGCCGCTCGGAGGCGCTATTCGACGAGGTCGTGCGGCCGCCGATTGACACCTACATCGAGCGGGCGGGGATCGCCGCTCCGCCGGGCCACGTTGACCACGACCCGTACGAGCCGCCGGAGCGCCCGGAGCTCGACCTGCGGGCGGAGGGCATCACGTCCGTCCTGTGGGCTACGGGGTATCGGATGGACCACTCGTCGATCCACGCGCCGATCGCCGATGCCCAGGGCATCCCGCGCCAGCACCGCGGTGTCAGCGAGATCCCCGGCTTGTACTTCCTCGGGCTGCTGTGGCAGCACAGCCAGGCCTCGGCCAGCCTGTTCGGGCCGACAGTCGACGCCCCGCATCTCGCGGAGCGGATGGGCCTGGCGCTCCCGAACGATGCCGAGATCGGCGAGCGCGCCGTGACCAGCCTCCGATGAAACCGGCGGGGACGCTCCCGGCCGGCAACGTCCGAGTCCCGCGCCCTGCACCGGAGGCGTGCCGTGTACGTGGAACGGGGCCGGCCCCTCATCTCGCTGGTGCAACGGCGCCGGAGACGAGGACCACGATGGCGACGTCGATCACCACCGCCACCAGGTAGAAGGGGTGGAAGAACAGGGCGAGCGCGACGATCCCCACGGCGGCCCCGCTCACGGCCAGCGGCTGCCACACGCCCGAGAGCATCGGCACCCCGAGCCAGCCCAGCCCGGCGGCGAGCAGGGCCAACCCCGCGACGACCCACAGCCCGTTGCCGACCATCGACGCACCCGAGCCGAGGTGCAGGGCGTCGACCAGCCACGAGCGCCCGAACGGGCCCGGCCACCAGCCGAGCCAGGCCGGCACGGTCATCGCCGGCGCGTCCGGCTTGGTGACGCCGCCGAACCCGATCATCGTGGTGATCAGCCCGTGCGCGACGACGAAACCAGCTGCGAGAACCTGCGGCATGTCACACCTCCGCTGCTGCTGTTGCTCCCTGATCCGCCTCGAGGGCCACCGACACGAGCTCGAGGCCGAGGTCGCGGATGCTGGCCAGCACCCCATGGAGGGCGGCCTGGTCGGCGAGCTCCCCGGTGAGGATGGTGCCTCCGCCGGCGGTCTCGGCGACGCTGAGTCCGTGGAACCAGGCGGACCACTGCGGGCCCAACTGCCCGCGAACCGTGATCTGGCAGACGAGCGGCTGACCCATTCCCGGCTGCCCTCCGTGCTTGCCGGCCCGTGCCGGCTGACGGAGATGAGCATCGGGAGCAAACCCCCCGGGGCGCATCAATCCTCGGATCGGGCGGGGGTTGATTCCACGGAACCCGCCGAAACGAAAACTCGCCCGCCGCGGGTGAGGACGCTCAGCCCACCAAGCCGAGCTCGCGCGCCCTCGCGATCGCCTCCACCCGGTTCGCGGCACCGAGCTTGCCCGAGATCGCGTGCACGTGGGACTTGACCGTCCCGAGCGCGAGGTAGAGCTCGCCGGCGATCTGGCGGTTGGAGCGTCCGGCGGCCACGAGGCGCAGGACCTCGAGCTCGCGTCCCGTGAGCGGCTCGACGAGCATGGCGTGCCCCGACGGGCGGGGAGGGGTCGTCCCGATCCTCTCCAGCAGCGCCCGGGCCTCGCGGAGGGTCACGACGTCCCCGCCGCGGCGCGCGAGTTGGGCGGCCAGCGTGGCCGCCTCAGCCGCGCCTGCTCCGCCCGTCCGATCGAGCACCTCGGCGCGGGCGAGGTGGACGGGGGCCCAGGCGGGCACGTCGACGCCGGTGCCGTCCGCCGCGCCGGCCAGCGCCTCGTCGCACGCCTCCAGGGCGGTTCGGAGCCGTCCCCGACGCGCCTCGAGGCGGGCCAGGTTGCGCGCGATGTCGGCCTCGCCGAGCGTGTTGCCGGCCAGGTGCAGGAGCGGTCGCGCCACCCGGTAGGCGGCGACCGCGCGGTCCAGCTCGCCAGCGTCGAGCAGAGCGTGGCCGAGCATCGCCTGGGCGTCGCCGCGGATCAGCGCCTCGCGCTCCGGCGAGAGGTCGTCGGGCACGAGCCTGACGGCCCGCTCCGCGTGGGCGACCGCTGCGACCGGGTCGCGTTCCAGGCGGGCCACGACCGAGCGGACGATCGCGATGTGCACGGGCACGGTGTCCGCCAGCAGATCGCCCGCAGCACCGGCCGCCGGGCGCGCGGCCTCGGCATCGGCGAGCCGGCGGTCCACGCCGTCGGTCTGACCGGCCAGGGCGACGGCGTAGGCGTAGAACGTGCTGAGGAGGAGGTCGGACCGGACGTCCTCTGCTGGCAGGTCGTCGATCCAGCCGCGGAGCGTCGCGAACTCCGCGCGGTGGATGCAATCCGGCGACGCCTTGGCGATCAGGTCGCGTGCCCGCTGCCCCTGTCCGGACCGCAGGGCGTGCCCGATCGCTCCTGGGAGGCGGCCTTCGCGCTCGAGCCAGTCGGCGGCGCGCAGGTGGAGCCGGCCCGGCTCGTCCGGGTGCTCGGCGCCGAGGCGGGCGCGCAGCAGGTCGGCGAGCAGCCGGTGGTAGCGGTACCAGCGACGCTCATCGTCGAGGGGCACCAGGAGCAGGTTCTCCCGCTCCAGGCGCTCGAGCACGGCCTGGCCGTCGGCCCGGCCCGTGAGCGCGTCGCACAGCGGCCCGGTGAGCTGGTCGAGCACCGACGTCCGCAGCAGGAACTCGCGCAGGTCCGGACCGAGACGCCCGAGCACCTCCTCGGTGACGAAGTCGAGGATGAACCGGTGCGTCCCCGCGAAGTCGCGGACGTAGGCCGAGACGTCCGCCCGGCCGGCGAGCGAGAGGCCGGCGAGCTGGAGCGCGGCCGGCCAGCCTTCGGTGCGGGCCACGAGCGCCTCGACGTCGGCGTCGGGCAGGTCCAGGCCCATCCGCCCGGCGAGGAACATCCGCGTCTCGTCGCTCGTGAAACGCAGCCGATCGGCCCGCACCTCCAGGAGCTCCCCCCGAGCCCGAAGGCGGGCCATCGGCAGATCGGGGTCCACCCTCGTCGCGATCACGAGGTGCACCTGGGCGGGCAGCTGGTCGAGCAGGAGCGAGACCGCCCGCCGGACTTCCGCCGCCTCGATGACCTGGTAGTCGTCGAGCACCAGGACCGCAGGCTCGGGTCGCTCGGCGAGCACTGCCGCGGCCTCGCCGACCACGTCCGGCACTGCGGCGGCGGCCGCCCCTGCCGCGAGCGGCCCGGCACCATCGCCCGCTGCGCTCGCTGCGGCGGCCCACAGGTCGCGCAGGAAGCGGACGGGATCGTTGTCCGACTCGTCGAGGGAGAGCCAGGCGCACCTCGTGCCCGACGCCGCCAGCCAGTCGACGAGGGCAGACGTTTTGCCGAATCCCGCTGGCGCGGACAGCAGCACGAGTCGCGCCCCGAGGGCGCCGTCGAGCAGCGTGGCGAGACGTGGCCGGCTGATCAGCCGCTGCGAAGGTCGGGGCACCGCGAGCTTGGCTTGGAGAAGGCGGTCCAATTGGCGATCCGGTGCAGTCGGGTCCGGACGCCTCGAGGCGCCCTGCCCGTCATCCTACGCCGGCGCCCAGCGTCGCAATGGGGACCTCTTGACTGCGCTCGCGGCGCACCATGCGCCGGGGCCGCGACGCCCGTCTGAATATCGAGCAGTCGGCAACGGGTCGAGATCGGCGCGGTCCAGGGCGGTTGTTCGGTCGAGCTGGAGCGCGGGGCGCACCTCAACAGCTAACGCTCAATCACCGTGAGCTGGCTGGCAAGGAGGCCCGATGCGAATCAGGCCGACTGGGCTGTCGCGGGTGGTCCGGCGGTACTGGCTGAGGGGCGTGAGCCCGTCGTGTCATTCGCGGATCGGGGCCGGCATCTCGGCGCCACCTCGGGAGACAGCTCTCGCGCATGGATGACCTTCGAGGCGCAGCCGGCGACGCGCAGGCGGGGTGGCGATGGAGCGCAGCGCGGCTGTCCGCCGGTCGC
>JBJKRU010000367.1:0-5524 GCA_046704485.1 Candidatus Limnocylindrales bacterium
CGCTCGCAGTGCCGGCCGCCATGCCGCGCTTCGTGGCACCGATGCTGGCGACGCCGGGGTCGGCCCTGCCCGCCGGCGACGACTGGCTGGTGGAGGTCAAGTGGGACGGCTACCGTACGCAGGCGCTCGTCCGAGGAGGCCGGACAGAGCTGCGGTCGCGCAACGGCGTGGACGCCGGGGACTGGTTCCCGCAGCTGCGCGGTCCGGCTGACTGGATCGACGCCGCCGAGGCGGTCGTGGACGGCGAGGCGGTGGCTCTCGACGAGGCGGGGCGTCCCGACTTCTCGAGGCTCCAGGAGCGCCTCGGGGACTCGGCGGGTGGCGTCGTGCTGATCGCCTTCGACCTCCTTCACCTCGACGGCTACTCGCTGCTCAACGTCCCCCTCGAGGCACGCAAGAGACTGCTGGCGAGCCGGTTGCGCGACGATCCCAGAGTGCGGCTCTCGGAGCACGTGGTGGGCGGCGCACCGGCGTACTTCGAGGCGGCTGTGCGCCACGGGCTCGAGGGCGTGGTCGCCAAGCGCCGGCGCTCGCCCTACGCGCCCGGGCGGCGGTCCGGCGACTGGGTGAAACGCAAGGGCCGGCCCGGCCAGGAACTGGTGGTGGGCGGCTGGACGCCCGTCTCGGGCAATCGCAACGAGCTGGGGGCGGTGGCGGTTGGCGTGTACGAGGGGGACGCGCTCCGGTTCGCGGGGATGGTCGGGTCCGGCTTCGACGCCCGTTCGCGCCGGGAGCTCTTGGCCCGCCTCACCGGGCTCGAGACGGACACGCCGCCGTTCGACCCGCCGCCGCCCGCCGGTGCCCGCAGCCGCTGGGGCAAGGGCCTCGTGGATGTCCGGTGGGTGCGTCCGGAGCTGGTGATCCGCGTCGAGGCGGCCGGCTGGACACGGGACGGCAACGTGCGCCAGGCGGCCTACAAGGGGCTGCTCGACGACCGCGATCCGCGGACGGTCACCCGCGAGGCGGTGGTCGAGGTGCAGTCGGGAGCCCCGGCGACATCGGCCTCGGCGTCGTCAGCAGCGGCAGCGTCGGCGCCGGCATCGGCGTCGTCAGCAGCGGCAGCGTCGGCATCATCATGGGCCCCGGCGACGCCGGCCTCGGCGTCGTCAGCAGCGGCAGCGTCGGCATCGTCATCGGCAGCGTCGGCGCCGTCATCGGCGTCGTCAGCAGCGGCAGCGTCGGCGCCGTCATCGGCCCCGCCGGCGCCGGCCTCGGCCTCGACGGCCGGATCGTTCCGTGGCGTGTCGACCGGCGAACTGGCGGCCCTGGCTGCGATGACCCGGGACGGCGTCTGGCGCGTCGACGGCGAGGAGCTCAAGCTCACGAACCTCGACAAGGTCCTGTTCCCGCCCCGCGATGGCGTCGACGAGCCACCGGTCACGAAGCGCGAGCTGATCGCCTACTTCGCGCAGGTGGCGGGGGTCATGCTCCCCCACCTCGCGGGCCGCCCCCTCAACCTCCAGCGGTTCCCCGACGGTGCCGGGCGACCGGGCTTCTGGCAGAAGCAGATCCCCGCGACCGCGCCCGGCTGGCTGACGCGCTGGCGCGAGACCGGGCTCGACGATCGGGGCGGCCGGGCCGGTCGCACCCCCAACGACCACCTCGTCGCGGACGGCGTGGCCGCGCTGTGCTGGCTCGGCAACCAGGCCGCGTTCGAGGTGCACGCCTGGACGTCCACCTGCGAGGACCCGTGGCGACCCACCTACGCCCTGATCGACATCGACCCCGGCACGGACACCACCTGGGAGCAGGCGCTGATCCTGGCCCGCCTCTATCGAACCGCGCTCGGCCACCTGGGCGTCCGGGCGTACCCGAAGGTGACGGGCGGGCGCGGCCTCCACGCGTGGATCCCGGTGGAGCGGGGGCGCTACTCGTACACAGAGACCTCGGCCTGGGTCGAGACGCTGTCGCGCGCGGTCGGCGCGGCGGTGCCGGATCTCGTGTCATGGGACTGGGCGAAGAAGGACCGCGGCGGGCGAGCACGGCTCGACTACACGCAGAACGCGGGGATCAAGACGCTCGTCGCGCCGTATGCCGTGCGGCCGCGCCCGGGCGCCCCTGTCTCGGCGCCGATCACCTGGGATGAGCTCGACGACCCGTCGCTGCTGCCCGACCGCTGGACGGTCCGGACGGTCCTGGACCGACTGGCCGAGCGGGGCGACCCGTGGGCGGCCCTCCCCAACGACCGGCAGGTGCTGCCGCCGCTCTGAGGTGATCGGCGGGAGAGCGAGTCAGGTTTGCGAGCGTCCGCACTTGACCCGGGACCTCGGACGGCGCTACACCGGGGCTGGAGGTTTCGGCATTGGATCTGCATGGCGTTCTTCACCGTCCGCTTGGGGCTGCGGAGCCCAAGCCCGTCGTTGTCCGGGAGTACGGGCGGGACAGCATCCTCGTCTGGGCGAACCTCCTCCTGGCACCGCTGTTCGCGGCGCTCGGCCTGCGCGTGGGGCTGCAGTCGGAAGCGAGGCTGGCGGCACGGATCGAGGCCGACACTGCGGCGATGCGCAAACGCGGCTACCTCGTCGCGTCCGTCGAGACGTTCTCGCTGCCGGTCCTGGGGGGCTCGGGGCAGACGGCCAACTGGTACCGAGTCACCTTCGAGCGCACCCTCCGCGAGACCGTCTGACCTCGTTCGCGATCAGCACGACCTCGTTCGCGATCGGCACGACGCGCACACGCGGGTGGCCCGGCAACGACAGTGGACCGAGACGCCGCCCCGCGGGCTGACGGCCCGCCTCGCCGCGCCTAGCCGGCTGCGAGCTCGCGCTTCCGGCGCTCCACGAACGCGTCCAGGGCCTCGGCCCGCCCGGGGTCGAGCGGCGGCGGCTGGTACTCCGCCGCCAGCTGCTTCCAGATCCGGTTCGCGCGCTCGGTGGCCGTCCGCGCCCCGTCCTCCTGCCAGGTCTCGAAGTTCCGCCAGTCCGACAGCATGGGCTGGTAGAAGGCGGTCTCGAACCGCGCGAGCGTGTGGGCTGTGCCGAAGAAGTGGCCGCCAGGGCCGACTTCGGCGATGGCGTCGAGGCCGAGTGCATCCTCGTCCACCGCGACGGGCTGGCACAGCTCGGCCGCCTGCTGCAACAGCTCCGCGTCGAGGATCAGCTTCTCGAATGACGCCGTCAGGCCGCCCTCGAGCCAGCCCGCGCCCTGGTACAGCAGGCTCGCGCCGCCGGTGAGCGCACCCCACACCGACATCGCGCTCTCGTACGCCGCCTGCGCGTCCACAACCGGCGACGCGGTGACGTTGGAGGTGCGCCACGGCAGGCCGACACGGCGGGCGAGCTGCCCCGTGGCGAGCTGGGCCTTGACGTACTCCGGCGTGCCGAACGCAGGCGACCCCGTCCGCATGTCCACGTTCGAGGTGAAGCCCCCGTAGACCATGGGCGCGCCCGGGCGGACCAGCTGGGCGAGCGCCACCATGAACAGCGCCTCGGCGTGCTGCTGCGCGAGGGCGCCGGCGAGGGTGGCGGGGGTCATGGCCCCGGCGAGCGTGAAGGGGGTGGCCACCACTGGCTGGCCGTGCCCCGCCATCGCGATCAGCCCGTCCGACATCGGGCCGTCGAGGCGAAGCGGCGAGTTGGTGTTGACGACGGCCATGAGGGCCGGATCTCGGGCCAGCTCCGCCCTGTCGACACCGAGCGTGATGCACGCCACCTCGATCGCATCCTCCACCGGCCCGCGGCCCATGGCCAGGCATTGCCAGCTCTTGTCGAGCAGCGTCGCGAGCGTGCGGTACAGGTCGAGGTGGCGCGTCTCCGCCGGCAGGTCGAGCGCCTCGAGCGGGCCGCCGCCCTCCTGGTGGATCACGTCCAGCGCGCCGATCACCCGGACGAAGCGCTGCAGGTCCGCGAGCGTCCCCGGGCGCCTGCCCTTCTCCAAGTCGCTCACGAACGCCGGGCCGCCGACCGAGCAGAACACCAGGTGGCGGTCCCCGAAGACGAGGCGGCGCTGGGGATTCCGGGCGCGAAGCTCGAAGCTCGGCGGTGCGCTCCCGATCAGCGTCTCCGCCTGTTCGGGGTCGAGGCGCACACGACCCGCGATGCCCCGGGCGCCGTGCTCGCGGGCCACGCTGGCGCCCGACCGACCGAAGCGCTCGAGCGCGTC
The DNA here is from genome assembly GCA_046704485.1 of Candidatus Limnocylindrales bacterium. Lineage (GTDB taxonomy): Bacteria > Chloroflexota > Limnocylindria > Limnocylindrales > CSP1-4 > CAIXZV01. Next base: position 4,102 of record JBJKRU010000367.1, read on the forward strand.
GGCGCCAAGCACCTCGACGCCGATGTCGCGCAGGATGACCAGAGCGGCCCGGTGGATCGCCTCGACCTGGTCCGCCGACAGGACCTCCATGGGCATGAACGGGTTCACCACGCGGCGCCACGGCAGACGCGGCACCCCTGCGGCCGACCGCCGCTCACCGCGGGCACGCCGGCGCCGCACATCGGGGAGCGCAGGTCCCAGTCGATCGGGCATGGGCGGAACGATACGGGGACGGGACGGCGTGTGGCGTCACGCGTCGCACAGTGCGGCTGCACTGTCGCGGCGGCGCGCGCACCCGGCGGCGACGTGCACCCGGCGGCTCTATCGTCGCTTCCCCCGCTGCCCGCGCCGGACCATGCCTGATCCCGCACCTCGGGCGGATCGAATCGAGCACCGGACGGCTCGCCCGTCGTCCCGTCCGCCCGCAGAGCCGCCCGGTGCAAGTGGGGGCGGTGCGCCTAGGGCGGTGCCCGTGCACGCGGGGGCGCCGTGCGCGTCTGCACATGGGCGGTGCGCGTAGGACGGTGCCCGTGCAGGCGGGGGGCGCCGTGCGCGGGCCGGCTCGAGGCGTTGCGGGCACGCCATTCGGGAGACGCGCGGCCGAGGCGGCTGAGGACCCGCCACCGCCCCGCAAGGCACCGCCCCGGGAACGCCCGGCTCGCGGCCAAGCAGCGCACCGGATAATCGCCGGTCATGCGAGACCAGCATCGGGTCGTGATCATCGGCGGGGGGATCGTCGGGGCCAGCGTCGCCTACCACCTGGCGCTGCGCGGCGTCGCAGACATCCTGCTCGTGGAGCGCGACCAGCTCACCTCGGGCTCCTCGTGGCACGCAGCCGGCGGATTCCACGCCATCAACCCCGACCGGCGCATCGCCGAGCTCCAGCGGTACACCATCGAGCAGTATCCGGCCGTCGAGGCGGAGAGCGGCCAGACGCTCGGCCTCAAGATGAGCGGCGGGATCGAGCTGGCCGGCACCGCCGACCGCTGGCGCTGGCTGCGCGCCGAGCTCTCGCACATCCGCGCCCAGGGCCACGAGGGCGCGGCGCTGCTCACGCCCGCCGAGGCCGCGGAGATGGTCCCGATCGTCGATCCCGCCGGCCTCCACGGCGCCCTCTACGACCCCGACGAGGGAAACCTCGATCCTGTCGGGGCGGTGATGGCCTATGCGAAGGCGGCCAGGGCACGCGGTGTCGAGATTGTCCAGGGCAACCGGGTCTCGGCGCTGGCGCAGCGCCGAGACGGCGGATGGACGGTGACCACCGAGCAGGGCGACGTCGTGTGCGAGCACGTGGTCAACGCAGCCGGGCTCTGGGCGCGGCGGGTCGGGCGCATGGCGGGCGTCGACCACCCGGTGGCGCCGCTCGCGCACCACTACCTCGTGACCGACGAGATTCCGGCCGTGGCCGCGCTCGGCGGCAGGA
>JBJKRU010000368.1:0-5039 GCA_046704485.1 Candidatus Limnocylindrales bacterium
CCTGACGGGGGGCGGCGGGACTCCGGGGTTCCCGTGCTGGCGCCCATCGGCGTCACGGAGCCTGGAAGTCCCCGGGGACCCGGGCGAGCGGCGACTCGACGCCCCCCGCCACCGCCGCGACGTAGAGGCAGCGCATGCCGCTGCCGACCTCCGGGGGGAGCGGCCCGACCCGCCGGGCGAGCCGCAACTCGCCAGCAGCGCCGCCGACAGCAGGAGCCCGAGCGTGCGCCCCATGTGCACCACCCCCTCTGCCGCAAGAAGACGTCTGGCACCGGGCGGCTGTGCCGAGCCGGAGGGGACCGCGAGGCCGGGCCTCGCCGGTCCGCCTCGACGTGCAGGCCGAACTCGCCCATGACCACGATGCCACGTGGACGCGGCGCTTACCCGGCGACTCTCCGCAACTCGACGCTCCCGGTCGCAGACGCCACAGGGGCGGACGTGTGCTCGTGGACGATCTTCCAGCCGTCGGACGTCTTCCGCAGCGCCCATGTCAGCCGATTGTTCATCGCCCGCAGCTCCGTCCCGACGGCCGACAGCCCCCTGTAGGTGACGAACGCGTGCATCACGCCGACGCTCTCGCCCGTGACGATCTGGACATCCTCGAACTCGACGGCCACCAGCTCGTCGCCGAGAGAGCTGAACCACTCCGTCGCCATCGCGCGCCACGCGCCGGCGTCGTCGTACGACCAGCGCTCCCAGAGGTCGAAGACCCGCACATCGGCCGCGTAGAGCGACACGAATCGGTCCACGTCCTTGGCACGGACCGCCGCGGCGTAGTCGTCCCTGACCTGCTCGATCTCCAAGTTGCCCATGCCACCCGCCTGCCTCGTGCCTACGGTATGCCAGCGTAGAGACGCATCATCTCTCCCGAGCGGCACCGCGTCCCGGAACGGCCCCGCCAGCGCGCGACAGGGCCCTCGCCCGCTCGCGGTGGGCCTCATGCCGCCCGGTGCTAGAGTGGCGGCGTGGGTTACCGACTCGTCGAGCTCCCCGACGGTGTCGTCGAGTGCCACCTGAGCGGCCCGGCCGATGCGCCCGGACTGCTGGTCTTCCATGTGGGGACGCCGAATGCGGCGACCGGCTTCCCGGGCCTGACCGCGGCAGCCGCGGAGCGCTGCCTGCGAACGCTGATCTACTCGCGACCCGGGTACAGCCGTTCGAGCCGGACGCCGGGCCGGACTGCCGCCGATGAGGCCGCTCGGACGGCGGCGCTCGTCGACCGGCTGGGCTACGGGGAGTTCTACGTGGTCGGCTGGTCGGGCGGAGGCCCGGCCGCCCTCGCCTGCGCGGCCTTGCTTCCAGAGCGCGTCCGGGCGTGTCTGACGCTTGCCTCGGTCGCGCCGTCAAAGGAGGTGGGCGACGGCTGGCAGGCGTGGTACTCGGAGGCCGACGCCCACGAACTCGAGGTCCTCGCCACCGAGGACCGTGGGACCTACGTATCCGACTACGAGGAGGGGGCTCACATGTTCGCGGACGCGACGCCCTCCTGGCTCTACCGCCTCGGCGCCGGGGGCTCAGCAGCCGAGCACCGCGTGATGTTCGGGCCGGCCGCCCTCGGTGTCCCCCTGGCCCGCTCGATGCGACGCGGCCTGAGCCACGGCATGTGGGGGTGGTACGACGACGCTGTGGCGCACGCCTCCGACTGGGGCTTCCGCGTCGCGGACATCCGGGTCCCGGTCACCATCCGCCAGGGCGAGGACGATCGGATGGTCCACCTCGAGCAGAGCCGCTGGCTCGCTGCGACCATCCCCGGAGCGGTCCTCCGGATCCTCCCGGATCGCGGACACGGGGCGATCCTGGATCCGTACTCGGAGTTCATCGACGAGCTGATCGAAGCGGGCGGCGGTGCCCAGGACCCCGTGACCGGCGCACGATGACGCGCGGCCATAGGGGCTGCGGAGGCTGAACCCAGCGCCGGCGCCGACGCCCCGACCGGCAGCGTGCCTGCTTCGTGACCATCGGGGGTACTCGGCGACAGGCGGGCGGCCGAGGATCGCGGCCGAGGAGGCCTCCATGGGCGCGTCATTTATCCTCGGCTACGCGGCGGCGGCGGTCGGAGCGCGGCTCGAGCCGCTCGAGTACCCGGTCCCGACCCTCGGCGAGCACGACGTCCGGGTCGCCGTGAGCCACTGCGGCCTGTGCTACACGGACGTCCAGGCGATCGACGACTTCTACCGCATTACGGCGTTCCCGTTCGTTCCCGGCCACGAGATCGTCGGCCGCGTCGAGGCGTGCGGCAGCGCGGTCACCGAGGTCCGGGAAGGAGACCGCGTGGGCGTCGGGTGGCAGGGCGCCTCGTGCGGTCAGTGCCGCTGGTGCCGCTGCGGCGAGGTGCAGCTCTGCTACGACATCGCCGAGATGGGCACGTGGCGGCGCCACGGCGGCCTCGCCGACTCGGTGACGGTCGACGCATCCTTCGCGCACCCGCTGCCAGACGCCATCGCGTCTGCCGATGCCGCCGTCCTGATGTGCGCCGGTGTCAGCGTCTACGCTCCCCTGCGCCGGCACGGCAATGGTGCCGCCCGGGTCGGCGTGTTCGGGCTCGGTGGCCTCGGCCACCTCGCCATCCAGTTCGCGCACGAGCTCGGGCACGAGGTGACGGCCTTCTCGACCGCCGCCTCAAAGGAGGGCGAGGCCCTAGCGTTCGGGGCCGACCGCTTCGTGGTGACCGGCGACCGGAAGCGCATGCACCAGCTGGACTTCGAGCTGGACCTCGCGATCTGCACCGCCCACGGCGCCATCGACTGGGACCAGATGATCGAGCCGCTCGAGAAGCGCGGCTGCCTCGTCCTGGTGGGCTTCCCGGCAATCTCGCTGTGGGCGCGCGACCTGGTCGCCCACGAGGTCTCGATCACGGGGTCCTTCCTCGGCAGCCCGTCCACCATGCGCGAGATGCTCGCGTTCGCGGGCTCCCACGCGATCCGGCCGCAGGTGGAGCGCCTCCCGATGTCCGAGGAGGACGTGAACGCCGCCGTCCGGCGACTGCGCGAGGGGTCCGTGCGGTACCGGATCGTGCTCGAGCGCGAAGCGGCAGTCGCCTGAGACGAACTGGGGGGCCGGGCTCGCGAGCGCGGCGGGCCGCATCTCGCTACCGTGCCCGTGTGCACCCCTTCCGCTTCGGCGTGATGATCAGCCAGGCCCCATCGGCCGAGGCGTGGGTGGCGACCGCGCGCCGGGCAGAGGAGCTCGGCTACGACATCCTCCTGATGCCCGACCACCTCGGCGGGCAGCTGTCGCCGATCTCGGCCCTGACGGCCGCGGCCGCGGCCACCTCGCGCCTGCGGGTGGGGAGCTACGTGCTCGCCAACGACTACCGCCATCCGCTCGTGATGGCGCGAGAGGCGGCCACGCTCGACCTCCTGTCCGGCGGCCGGTTCGAGCTCGGGCTCGGCGCCGGCTGGAACGTCCCCGACTACCGGAGGCTCGGGCTCCCCTACGACCCCGCGCCGCGGCGCGTCGACCGGCTGGAGGAGGCCCTCCCCATCGTCAAGCGCCTGCTTTCCGGCGAGGTGGTCGACCACGCGGGGACCCACTACCGGCTCAGCGGCGCCCGGGTCGGTCCCCTCCCCGCCCAGCGGCCGCGACCGCCGATCCTGGTCGGCGGCGGCGGACCGCGGATGCTGCGCCTGGCGGCCAGGGAGGCCGACATCGTGGCGCTCCAGCCGCAGTTCGACCCACGCGGGCGGCCGATGTTCCGCCAGGCGACCGAGGGGGCCACCGCACGGAAGGTCGCCGTCCTGCGCGAGGCCGCCGGCTCGCGCTTCGAGACGCTCGAGCTCAACGTGATCGTGGCCGACGCCGGCCTCGTGGGCGGCGGCAGCCCGCTCGGCGACTCGCTCCTGGCCCTGGCCAAGGCGGCCGCCACCGGCGTGGTCTCGACGCCCTACGTCCTGTACGGGACGCCCGGCCAGCTGCGCGACCGGCTGCTCCGGCGGCGGGACCGGCTCGGGATCAGCTACTACGCCCTACCGGGACGCGTCATGGAGGGCATGGCGCCGCTCGTGGCCGCACTCGGCGGGCGGTAGGCGCGTCAGCCCGTCACCCGGGCTTACGGGCGATGATCGCCGCCGTGTCGCCGGGCCAGTCCCAGAACCGACCGGTGGTCGTTCGCGATTCGAGCAGCCGGCGCAGCTCGGCGGCGAAGGCGTCGAGGCGGTCGCCGAACAGGTGCGGCGCGGCGTACGACATCGACAGGTAGCCGGAGACCACGCCCTCCACGTCGCGGGTGATGTCCTGCCGGCCGGGCGCGTGGACGATCCTCGCCGAGCCGAAGCTCGTACGCGCGAGGGTCTCCTCAAAGCGCTCTGACCCGAACCAGCTCGCGGGTCGCTGGCCGGACCGCCGCTCCGGGCCGAGATACCGGCTGATGAGCGCCTGCGCCTCCTCATCGGGGATCGGCGGGTGCCCGGGCCCGGCCGGGGCCGGCGACGCATCGGGGTCGTGGACGACCAAGACCATCGCGCCGCCGGGCTCGAGCAGGGTGAAGACCGCCTCCGCGACGGGGATGCGGTCCGTGCGGTGGAAGGACTGGCCGAATGCGACGACCCGCATCGGCGGCAGGCCGAGGCGCGGGAGGTCCTCGGCCGTCGCCCGGACGAAGTCCACCGCCTCGACGCCGTTGGCGGCGGCGTGCCCGCGGGCGGCCGCCAGCATCGCGGGGTCGGGCTCGAGCACGGTGACACGCTCGAAGAGGCCGGCCAGCTGGACGGCCAGCACGCCGGGCCCCGAGCCGACGTCGAGCAGCCGCCCGGTGCCGTCGAGCCCGAGCTCGCTCGCTAGCACTGCCCCGAGCTCAGCCGAGTACGGCGGCCGCCCAGTGAGGTAGTGCTGGGCGCTGCCGAGGTACTGGGTCGGGTCGTAATCCACGGCTCAAGGTTGCACGATCGGGCGAAGATTCCGCGCCGACCTTCCTCCTGACGGGGGGCGGCGGGACTCCGGGGTTCCCGTGCTGGCGCCCATCGGCGTCACGGAGCCTGGAAGTCCCCGGGGACCCGGGCGAGCGGCGACTCGACGCCCCCCGCCACCGCCGCGACGTAGAG
>JBJKRU010000369.1:0-8487 GCA_046704485.1 Candidatus Limnocylindrales bacterium
CGCCTGGGCCCCCCTCTCCCCCGCCCGGCGCGCCGCACCTGGGCTGAGGTTCGAGCCCGGCGTCGTCGGGCCGGCCGCGGGCCGTACCATTCGGCGCGATGGACGACCCGACCGCACGCCTTGACCCCCTCGAGCCCTTCCGCTGGCACCCCGAGCCGGAGCTGATCGGGCTGCGTGACGCGGCCACGTCACGGGACGCGCTGCGACGCGCCGGCGAGGCGACGTGGGAGGCGTCGCTCGACTGGCTCTACCGGGAGGCGATGGCGCGCGGCATGGGGCTGCCGACCGACTACGGCGCCTTGCGGGCCGCCTACTTCGGCAATGCCGGCGGACCCGGGTCAGCCCCGGACGAGCCGACGACGCTGGCGGCCGTCCTCGACGAGTTCGCCAGGCGGATCGCCCCGCACACGCTCAACTCGTACCACCCGCGCGCGCTCTCGTACTTCACGCCGCCGCCGCTCGTCGCGTCGATCGCGGGCGAGGTCCTCAGCCAGTGGATCAACCAGGGCATCGACGTCTGGCACGCGGGCCCGGTCGGTGCGTTCGTGGAGGAGGAGGTCGTCCGCTGGCTGTGCGATCTCGTCGGATACGGTCCGGGCAGCTTTGGCCTGTGCACCTCGGGCGGGGTGATGGCCAACTTCATCGCGATGGCCCTGGTGCGCGACGTGCACCTGCGACGGCTCGCCGGACTCCCCCGCCCCCCGCGCGGAGCCGCGCTGGAGGGCGTCCGCGTCTACACCGGCGACCAGACGCACTTCTCGATCGCCCGCGCGCTCGACGAGCTGGGCTTCCCGCACGAGACGCTGGTGGTCCTGCCGACCGACGACGCGTTCCGTCTGCATGCCGGGCCCGTCGCCGACGCGATCACGGCCGATCGCGCGCGCGGGCTCCGGCCCGTGGCGGTGTGCGCGGTGGCCGGCTCAACCAACACCGGTTCGGTCGACCTCGTCCCCGACCTGGCGGCCCTGGCGCGACGCGAGGGGATGTGGCTCCACGTGGACGCGGCCTACGGGGGAGCCGCCAGGCTGTCGGCCCGCGACGCGTCCCGCGTGCCCGGCCTCGAGCTCGCCGACTCGGTGACGGTGGACCCCCACAAGTGGTTCTTCCAGGCGTACGACCTGGGCGCGCTCGTCGTCCGCGACGCCGACCATCTCCGCCAGACCTTCGACCGCTCGCCCGAGTACTACCGGGGCGGTGAGGGGTCGACCGGCCGGCTCGACGGCGGTGACGCCGCTCCCGTGGAGGAGGCGGACGCCCACGCCGGACAGCTCAACTTCTACAAGCTCGGCTTCGAGGGCACGCGCCGATTCCGGGCGCTCAAGCTGTGGGCCAGCTGGAAGCATCTCGGCACGGCGGGGTTCGGGCGTCTCGTGGAGCTGAACGACGACGTGGCCGCGTACCTCGCGCGGCGCTGCGCCGAATCCGACGACTTCGAGGTCGAGCCGACCGTGCCCGAGCTGTCGGTGGTGTGCTTCCGGCACCTCCCCGGGGGAGCGGGCGCAGCCGCAGCGATGCGCCCCGCAGACCTAGACGCCCACCAGGATCGCCTCTGCGCCGCGCTGGAGGCGGACGGCGACGGATGGCTCTCCACCACGACGCTGCGGGGCCGGGCGTATCTGCGCGCGGGTGTCGTGAACTACCTCACCACCGAGGCGGACATCGACCGGCTCCTTGACACGCTGCGCCGGCTGGCGTCCGGGCTGTAGGGGCGTCGGGGGGTCTTTCGCCTCCGCCCGGCCGTGGGGCCGGCCGGGTGCGACCCCAGGCCCGCGCGCGGGCGTCAGCGACCGTGGCGGGCCCACGGGGACGGAGCCCCTGCCCGAGATGGGCCGGCGGCGCTGTCAGGCGCCGGGCGGCTTCGCGCGCCAGAAGAACAGCGCGGCCCCGAGGGCGAGCAGGCCGGTGGCCACGTTGACCACGAGCGTCACGATGCGGAGCGGCCCCGCCTCGTAGTCGCCGCTGAGGATCGCAAGCAGCACGTAGGCGGCATAGCCGATCAGCACGACGCCGGCGACCAGGAGGGCCGCCACGAGCAGCGTCCGGTTGCGATCCGCCATCAGGTGCCCGCTACGCCTCGCTGGGCGCGAGGCGAGTCGCCGCGCGCAGCCCGGGCGCGAACGCTCCGCTGCCGGCCATGGCGGCGACCGCGCAGCCGGTGTGCACGGACGCTTGGCGGTCGGCCTCCGCGCTCATGGTCTTGCGGACGCTCATGGTCGGCTCACGGGGCTTGGCAAGGGGGTCGCTCCTCTCCTTCCCGGCCTCGCAGGGCCAACCCGGCCTCGCGGGGCCGGCGCGGAAGATCGGCTCCAGTCTACCCCCCGCTGTCTGACGAGAAGCAGGCGGGGCGGCTCGCAGGCCGCAGCAGTCCCGGACAGGTCAGTAGACCGTGACCGTCACCTGCGTGGTCCCGGACCAGGATGCGCAGCCGCAGATCGCGAAGAAGTCCGACCGGTACATGTCAACAATGCGCGACGTCTTCTGCGGACCGTAGTCAGTCACCGTGCGCAGGATGCAGCCGGCCGCCCCGCAGATCCGGACGACCGTGCCCCGCGGAAGGCGCATCGCCGTCGTGCCGTTGTCGTAGAAGGAGGCGTACCCGCTGAGCTTGTAGCGCCCGGGCTTCCACTCCTTGCCGACGCTGGCCAGCGGTTGCGTCACCTTCGGGCGCGAGGTGGGGTCGGCTGGCGCCGAGCCGAGCTCGACCAGCCGGGTGGCGTCGCCCAGGTAGCCGGCCGCGCGGAGGGCGCTGTCAAGCCCCGCCTCCGGCAAGAGTGCCGGGGCGCCGGTCGATGTCGGCACCATGAAGGCGGCTGCCTGGAGATCCCTTGCCGGCGCGGGGGCCGTTGTGCCGACAGGGCCCGGCAGGCCGATCAGCGCGGCGGCGGCGATGAGCGCCGAGACCGCGACGACCGCTCTGCGTCGCATTGGTCGCGAATCTAGCGCATCGGACCCGATGCGGAAAGTTGCGGCGTCTCGGTCGCGGCCCGTGGCCTGGCAGGCGACGCGGGACGGTCAGGGGATGACCGTACCGCTCCCGTCGGCCACCATCTGGAGCCGACCGATCGCATTGCCCGACCAGGCGAGCACCTGCACGACCTGCGGTGACGGGGCCGCCTGCGGCGACGGCACGGCCGGCGGCGACGCCACGGCCGGGGGCGACGGCACCACCGGCGCAGACTGCGGTGTCTGGGTCGACGGCACCACCGAGGGCGAGGGCGCCGCCGGCGTGGTCCACGCCAGTCGCCCGGTCCGGAGCGAGAAGTCGGGGTTCGCGGGCACCGCGGCGAGCATCGGGTTGGCGAGGTCGACGGATGGCGTGTAGGGGGTGACCCGGTACAGGCTCAGCTGACCCCCCTGCCCGTTGCCCTGGAAATCGAGCCACACCGCGAGCGAGCTGTCGTCCTCGGCCCAGCGCACCTGCCATGCGGCGAGCGGGCTCGTGGCGAGCACCTGCGGTGTGGACCCGGCTGTACTCGGCCATGAGCCGAGGACGAGGCTGCCGCTGTCAGGCTCCCACGTCACGCCATCGGCCGCGAGCTTGAGCGACCCGGACCACCAGGCTGCCGTGCCCCCGTCGGGCGACACGACGGGCAGCCAGGTCCCGGGAGCACCGACCGGGACGGCATTGCCGGTCAGCGGATCGAGCAGATACGTGGAGGGGATGCCAGCCGTGACCCGGCTGGCCAGGATGCCGTTGGCGGTCCAGCCCGCAAGCCAGGTGTCGTGGTCGGACGTGATCGCCCGTGCCTGCAGGTCGCCGGCGTCCCACACGTAGATGTCAGGACCGGCCGAGCCGTCCGTCGGCATGGCGGCGAACGCGAGGTGTTCGCCGTCGGGCGAGTAGATCGGGACCCCGACAACCGTGACCCCGCTGGCGATCTGGATGGCCGCGTCGGGCGCGGGCGTCACCTGCAGCGACGGAAGCGGGCTCGACCCGTCGGGCGCGAGCGACGCGAACGGCCACGTCGACTGCGAGCCGGACGCGGCCTGGGCAGTCGAGCGGTCCGAGGGCGTCGCGACACCAGGCGACGCGGTCGCGAGAGACGGCTCAGTGGAGGTCGCTGGCGCGCCTGACGTCAACGGCGTGCCCTGGGCAGTCGAGGAGCCGCCCTCGGTCGGCGACGTCGCGGGCGGCGCGGCCGAGTCGCCGGGGACTGTCGCGCTGGTGGCGCCGGCCGCGGTCTCCCCAGCCTGCGTCGACGATCCGGGGGCGGTTGGTGCAAGGCTGCCCGTCGGCACCGATCCGACCACCGCCTTGACCGGGATGATGTAGACGCCCTCGCTGCCGACGTCCCGCGCGACGACCACCATCTGCCCGCCTGTGGGCGACAGGGCGCCCTGGAGGCTCATCGCCGTCCCCACTCCGGTGACGGCCGTGACCGAGAACGTGGGCTGGACCCCGCACTCGGCCACGCCGACCGGGCAGACCTGATCGACTGGCCGGCTGATGATCTGCAGGTTGCCCGCGCTGTCACGGGTGATGACCTGGATGGCTGCGGCATCCGCGACGGCGATGGGCGTCGGGCCCGCGGACGCGCCAGGCAGCAAGGCGTCGCCGTTGAGCAGGCCGACGCCGACGACCAGGACGATGGCGAGCAGCGCGACCAGGGGCGCCAGCGCGAGGCTGCCCGACGTTCGCGGCGCGCCCCGCGGGCGACGCCCGCCAGCGGGCGCGGAGTGGCGGCGATCTGCCGTCATGGCGGCGGACGTGCGCGCCCACAGGTCGCGCGGCGGCGCCGGGCGGTAGGCGCGCAGCTCGGCGAACAGGCCGTGCTGGGCCTCATAGTCGGCGGCGACCCGGGCGCAGGCGTCGCAGTACTCGAGGTGGTCGGCCAGCCACGCCTCGTCTTCGGGCGCCAGCACCTCGTCCGCGCGCAGCGCGGCGAGGCGCCGGGCGTACTCGTGCCCGCGGCCGTGCGGCATGGCACTCACAGGCGCCGCCTCCGCCCGTCCTCGATGTCCGCCTCGCGCTTGGCGTCCGCGGCCTTCTCCGAGGCGAGGGCCTGCCGGAGGCTCTCGCGCGCCCGGGTGAGGAGGGCGCGCGCTGCCACGTGCGAGACCCCCAGCGTCGCCGCAAGCTCGAGGCCGGTCAGGTCGTGGAGCTCGGCGAGGAGGAGCGCCTGCCGCTGGCGCTCGGGGATCTTCTCCAGCGCCCGCTGGAGATCCCCAGAAAGCCGGGCGTCCATCGCCAGGCGCTCGGCCGAGGGCGCGGTGCTGCGGGCTTCGCCCACCAGCGGCACGAACCGCACGATGCGCCGGCGACGAAGGTCATCGAGCGCCACGCGATGGGCGATCTGATAGAGCCATGCCCGGGCGTTCTCCGGCTTCTGGAGCGCGTCGTACGCCCTGTACGCCTTGACGAAGGCGTCCTGCGTCAGGTCCGCGGCCAGCTCCGCGTCGCGCAGCATCCGAAGCAGGTAGGCGTAGATCTCGCCCTGGTGCTTGGCGAACAGCTCTTCGACAAATCGGTAGGCCTCGTCGCGGTCCCACGAGCCGCTCATCGTGCGGCGGCCGGGGCAGACCCGCTCGAGTTGGACCGGTTCGAAGGCCACGCTCGCTCCATCGGCGGCGACCGTCTGGGCACGGCCGCGATTCGCCCTCCCCGCTGGCCTGTGACGGTGTCTCCCCCGAGCGTGTGACGCCGGACCCGTCCCAGGGTCATCGCCGCGGGTGCTCCGGCGGCCCGACGTCCACCGGGCCGGTCCGGAGTTCCTCCACCGCATCCTCTGGCGACACCGAGTTCACCGGCAGGCCGGTGCCCAGCTCGAGGCCCGCGATCTCGCGCAGGCGAGGGTGGATCTCCCAGTGCCAGTGATAGGTCGAGTCGACCTGCTCGCGCAGCGGGGCGCTGTGGAGGACCAGGTTGTAGGGCGGGTTCTCGAGGCTTCCCGCCAGCCTGCCCAGCACCTGCCGGAGCGCCTCCGCGGTGGCCATGACGTCGCGGTTGTCGGCGCGTGCGAAGTCGGCGTCGTGACGACGCGGGACGACCCACAGCTCGAACGGCGAGCGGCTGGCGTACGGGGCGAACGCCACGGCGTAGTCGTCGGCGTAGAGCAGGCGCTCGGGACGGCGAACCTCCTCCCGGACGAGGCGGCAGTACGGGCACTCCCCCTCGCGGATCAGGAACCGCGCCGCGCCGCCCAGCTCCTCGCCCACGCGGTGCGGGATCTGGGGCACGTCATAGAGATCGAAGCACAGGTGGTTGGTGCGGGCGCCCGCCTGTGCGCCCCAGTTCTGCAGCACCTGGAGGTATTTCGTGGCACCCGTGGCGCGTGCGGCAACGATCTCGTCGCGACACCGGGCGAGCAGCTCCTCGATGACGGCGTTGCCGACGGCGTGAAGCGGCCGGTGCTCGCCCGGCGGCGCCACGACCGTTCTCCACGAGCCCGCAGCCCGAGCGTCAACCAGCGACACCTGCGCAATCGTGCCCTCTCTGGCACGCGCCTCCTCCTCGGTGCCGGCGACCGTGAACGCGAAGTCCTTCAGGACGCGGAGGCGGATGCCGTCGCCGGGCGGGATGCGGCAGTTGAAGCAGTCGCCCCTGTCGTCCACCGGAGCGGCGCGCAGGGCGAAGCGCTCGCGGGCGAAGGTGCGGTCGATCACGGTCGCGACCCACCAGCCGGTGATCGCGTCCTTCCGGAGTTCGAAGAGGCCCTGGCTCATCGCGCGCGCTCAGCCCGGGCCGCCTCCTCCGGGGCGGCGGCCATGGCGTGCGCGTCCGCTCGCGCGTCGTCGTGGGTACGGGGCGCGATGGTGCGCGGATCCGCGTCGGACCACGCGAGCTGGGCGCCGAGCCGCGCCGCGAGCGCCGGCGCGAAGACCCGCGCCGCAACCTCGACGCTGGACGTGCTGGGCGGCTCAGCACGGCGGCCCAACTCGGCAGCGATCGACGTCGAGCGGAGGCCGGGCATCCCGCACGGGTCGATGAGCGCGAAGTCCGACAGGTCCGTCGTGACGTTGAGGGCGATGCCGTGGTACGCCACCCCCCGCTCGATGCGGACGCCGAGGGCGCCGATCTTGCGCACGAGCGGGCCGTCCACGTCGACCCAGCAGCCGGGATGGCCTTCTCGCCTTCCCGCAGCCACGCCGTCGATCGCACACGTGTCGGCCATGGCGCCCTCGAGGGCGCGCACGTACTCGCGCAGGTAGAGCCCTCGGTCCGCGAGCCTGACGATCGGGTACGCGACCAGCTGGCCCGGCCCGTGATATGTGACCTCGCCGCCCCGCTCCACGCGGATCAGCTCGATGCCCTTCGCCTCGAGCATGGGGGCCGGCGCGAGCACGTGGGCGTCGTCGGCCTGGCGGCCGAGGGTGAGCACGGGAGGATGCTCGAGGAGCAGGAGGCGGTCGCCGATCCGGCCCTCTGCACGGGCGGCGGCCAACGCCTTCTGGAGGTCCCACGCCTCACGGTACGGGACCCTCCCGAGCCAGGTCGCGACCAGCTCCTCCATCCCGCTCACGATACCAGCGGGCGCTGTTCGGGCAGTCAATCGGGAGGCTGTTGGATCGGGGCCGCTGTGCCCTGAGCGCCGTCTTGGCCCATACCCGATGCGCCCGTGGCGCGGCGGGTCGAGCCGTGCTCGGACCCTCGTCGCGAGGACCGCCGCGGCGTGCGCCTTCGCGGTGCGCGGGAACCCGCGGGGGCGGCCGACACGTTCCGCTTCGCGCGTGCGGAACCTGCCGCCCGGCTGCCGGCGTCCGCTGCAGGAGCAGCGGGCCGGTCGGGACACCGAGCCGCCTGGCGCGTCCCGTTTGGCGCACCGGCACACGGCGCCATCGGGTGGGGCGTCATGCTTCGGCCCATGACGACCCCGAGCTCGCCGTTCCCCCGCCTGTTCTCGCCGATCGCGATCGGCGGCGTGACGATCCGCAACCGGATCCTCTCGTCCGGCCACGACACGGTCATGGCGGTGGGCGGGCTGGTCACCGACCAGCTCATCGCATACCAGGAGGCGCGGGCGCGCGGCGGCGCAGGGCTGATCGTCATCCAGGTGGCGGGCGTCCACCCCACCGCCCGGTACACCTCGTCTGAGCTGACTGCGGACACCGATGCCACGATCCCCGGCTACACCGCGCTCGCCGAGGCGATCCACCGCCACGGGGCGAAGGTGTTCGGGCAGCTGTTCCACGGCGGCCGCGAGATCATGGACACCGAGGACGGCACGCTGGCCGTGGCCTGGGCGCCGTCGCCGGTGCCCACCGAGCGCTTCCACGTGATCCCGCGGGCGATGCCCGAGGCGCTGATCCTCGAGATCCTCGACGGGTTCGGCGCCGCGGCGCGCCGGCTCCAGACGGCCGGGCTGGACGGCGTGGAGGTGGTCGCGTCGCACGGGTACCTGCCCTCGCAGTTCCTCAACCCCCGGACGAACCTGCGGTCCGACGGCTGGGGAGGCGACGGGGCAAGGCGCCTGCGGTTCCTGCGCGAGGCGCTGACAGCGTGCCGCTCGACGACCGGTCGCGGCTTCGTGGTCGGGCTGCGGATCTCGA
>JBJKRU010000370.1:0-31114 GCA_046704485.1 Candidatus Limnocylindrales bacterium
CCCGTCGGGGTCGTCGGGGCGCCCTCGGTAGTCGCTCGCGTGCCCGGGTGACCGACCGCGTGTTCCCCCTGGCCTGGCTCCTCCATGCCTTGAATGGTACGCAGCCCAACGAGCTGGGCGGTATCCTTCCTGATCGTGAGCCATCCTTCGCTGGGGCAGGCGCCCCGCAGCCTCGAGGCCGGATACCCGGCCGCCGCCGCCCGCCTTCGGGAGCAGCGCTCGTCGATCGCGGCCCGCGCGCTTGAGGTCGCCGTGGACGCGGACCCGTCGATCCGGCGCCGCTACAGCAGGGTCGCCCTGCGTGGCTTGCTGAGTGACACGGAGGTCCTGGTGGACCGCCTGGCGCTCTGCGTGGCGAGCGACGACGCCTTCTTCCTCGCCGAGTTCGCCGACCAGTCGGCCACGGTGTTTCGCCGCAAGAAGGTGGCGGTGATGGACGTGATGGCGCTGCTCGAGGGGATCCGCGCCAGCGCCCGCGGGGTGCTCACGGAGGACGAGGTGGCGTCGGCGGATCGCGGGATCGATGCCGCGGTGGCCGTCTACAAGCGGTACCACCACATCCGCGGCGACGCCCGCCCGTGGAACCCCGTCACCTCGAAGCTCTACAAGGGCATCTAGGAGCACGCGGCGATGACGATCAAGTGGGTCAAGAGCGACCCGCTCGTGATGAACGGCGAGCCGTTCTGCTACGGCTCGCGGGTCACCGTGCGCCAGGTCCTCCAGATGAGGGCCGCCGGTGCCACCGCGACCGACCTGGTCAAGGACAACCCGGAGCTCAAGCTGATGGGCATCGCGCACGCCTACGCGTACGCGGCGTCGCATCGCGAGCAGTACGCCGAGTTCTTCGCCAAGGACGGCACCTTGACCGGGCCTGGGCTGTCGGACGACGAGGCCAATCGCCTGCCGCCGAGCCTCCGGATCGCCGGGGTCGTCGTCTAGCCCGACCGGCGACGGCGCCGCTCAGCGTCGTCTCGCTGTCGCGGCTCCACTCGGCTTCGCCTTCCTCGCGCTCGCAGCCGTCTCTCGTTCCTCGCGCAGTGCTGCATCACGACGCCTCGGCTCCTGCGCCGAACGCTCTTTGCGCCGAACGCTCTTCGCGTTCGCGCCGACTGGCTCCTCGCGCCGGATGCTCTTCGCGCCGCCAAGCTCTTCGCGCCGAACGCTCTTCGCGTTCGCGCCTCTCTCCGCGTCGCGCCACCTAGCTCTTCGCGTTCGCGCATCTCTCCGCGTCGCGCCACCTAGCTCTTCGCGCCGAACTCCGACTCGATCGCGGACATCGCCCGGAGCAGTCGGGCTCGGGCGTCCTCGGCCACGGCGGCCACCTCGGGGTTGTCGGCCACGAGGCCGAGCATCGCGCGCGGGTCCACGATCTCGACTACCACGGCATCGCCGTCGTCGCGCAGCACGACGTTGCACGGGAGCAGCACGCCCAACTCCGGCGCGAGCGTGATGGCCCGGTTCGCCAGTGTCGGGTTGCAGCCGCCGAGGATCAGGAACGGCTCACGGTCGACGCCCAGCTTGTCCTTGACGATCGACTGGACGTCCATGGAGGTGGGGACGCCGAAGCCCTCGGCCTTCATCGCGGCCTCGACGCCGGGGCGGTAGGCGGCAAGCTCTCCGTGGGGGAGGCGGGTGGTGAACGAGAACGCGCTGTGCTGCACGGGGGCACTCCTGTGAGTTGAGGTCGCCATGGTGCCATTACTTGCGTACTTGCGCAAGTGTGTGAGTGTGGTGGCGGAGCCGGCGCGGCGAGGCTCGCGATGCGAAGCGGGGCGAACGCCAACTTGGCGAGGCTCGCGATGCGAAGCGCGGCGAACGCCAGCTTGGCGAGGCTCGCGATGCGAAGCCTTTCGAAGTCGGGCAGGGTGCCATCGCGGGATCCGCGCTGGCGGCCATGTAAGCGGCAACCAAGCGGCCGTTGCCACCATGGCGCGATGAACGACATCCGGGTCGGATCTCGGGTTCGCGCTGTCCGGCTGCGGCTCGGCTGGCGGCAGGCTGACGTTGCCCAGCGCTGCGGCATGAGCCAGTCCGCGGTGTGCCGGATCGAGCGCGGCCAGCTCGATCACATGACCCTGCGATCCGTGCGCCTGGCGCTCAGCGCCCTCGACATTGACCTAGACCTCGTGCCGCGCTGGCGGGGCGGCGACCTGGACCGGCTCGCAGACGAGGCCCACGCGATGCTCATGGGGAGGTTCGCCAGGGTTCTCGAGGCGCTCGGCTGGCAGGCCCAGGTTGAAGTGTCATTCTCCGTGTACGGCGAGCGTGGCTCGATCGACCTGCTGGCATGGCATCCGGCGACGCGCACCCTCCTCGTGGTCGAGGTGAAGACTGCGCTGACGTCGGTCGAGGAGACGCTGCGCCGACACGACATGAAGGTGCGCCTCGCGCCGACGATCGCTCGCGAGCGATTCGGGTGGAACGCTCGGGCGACGGGGCGCCTCCTGCTATTGCCCGACGACTCGACGGCTCGACGCCGGGTGGCTCGCCACGGGCTGTTGCTCGGCTCCGTCTACCAGCTGCGTGGCCGCGCGGCCCACGCGTGGCTCCGAACTCCGGCCGCTGGCGCCGGGATGCTCGTGACTCCGGCCGCTGGCGCCGGGATACTCGTGTTCCTGTCAGCTATGCCTGGTACGACTGGTAGACGCGACCCCGGCGCAAGACGCCGTGTCAGGAGGCTCCGATCGCAACCTTCGGCCACCACCCATGCGCGAGGCGAATGACTGGTGTCTCCCGGAAGTGCGGCTGTGGCTAAGAGTCTGAGCACGCATAGGTGACGGCACCGGGTGGTGGCGCGACGGCGGAGTGACGGGGTTGGCCGAGGACCGCTGGGCGGCGGATCCACCGGCCCGAGCTGCCGAGCTGCCGCCCCACCACGCCTGGTTCTGGTGGCCATTTCCCAGCCCGGTGCTAGGATTTCTTGGCAATGACCGAGATCGACCCCGCCGCCACCGCGTCCGCCGCACCTGGAACGACCACCGCTCCTGCGCCGTCTGCGGACCCGGCCTTCGAGGCGCAGCGCCGCGCAACGGAGTACGCGATCCTCGACGCGCTCCGTGCCGTGGTGGACCCTGAGATCGGGATGAACGTGGTGGAGCTGGCGCTCATCAAGCAGATCATCCTTGGCCCGGACTCCACCGAGATCAAGATTATCCTGACCACCCCGTTCTGCCCCTACGCCGGGGCGATGATCCAGCAGGTGAAGGAGCAGGCCGAGAGCGTCGTCGAGCACGACGTCCAGGTCACGCTCCTCGCCGAGCGGTGGGACCCGCGCGACGCGGGCCTCATGTGGTGACCGGGCGCTGGCGCCCGACTCCTTGAGGCCGAACCCGACGAGCAGCCGATGAGCAGCCGACTCCCGTTCATGAGTGCGGTGGCGACCGGCCGCGGCGACGACGGCACGACCGGCCTGCTGTTCGACGACACCCGCATCCAGAAGGACGACCTCCGCACGGAGGCGTTCGGCACGGTGGACGAGGCGGTCGCGGCACTCGGCCTGGCACGCGCCGAGCTCGCCAGCAAGGAGCAGTACGGCATGCTCGGCCCCACGCTCGGCCGACTGCGCGACACGATCCTGCGGATCCAGCGCGAGCTGTTCGTGGCTGGCGCCGAGCTCGCCGCCTCGCCCAGGTCACGCCACAAGCAGGTTGACGGGAAGACGCGCGTCTCGGCCGCGATGCTCGCCGGCATCGAGCAGCTCCTGCGCGACACCGAGGCCGCCGTCGAGCTCCCGCGCGAGTTCGTCGTCCCGGGAGAGACCCGCGTCTCGGCCGCCCTGGAGCTCGCCCGGACCGTCGTCCGACGCGCGGAGCGCCGATCGGTCACCCTCGCCTCGCAGGACGACGCGATCCGGGACGGCGTCGTGGTCCCGTACCTCAACCGTCTCGCCGACCTGCTCTGGATCCTCGCGCGAGTGGCGGAGCAGGCGGAGTCGCGCCCGGCCACCACCTCCCGCACGACCGAGCGGGGAAGGGAGCGCGCGGCCGGCCGCACCAATCACAATGCCCACCAAGATCCGCCGCGTCGGACAAAGTCGAACCACATCTAGAAGGCGTCACGAAGGAGCCCTCTATGAACCAGTACCCGCCGCCCTCACCCAGAACCTTCAACCCCGCCACGCTCGGCGTCCGCCCGTCGCCCGCCCTCGTCCAACAGCTCCTCATCGGGGCGTTCGGCTGGATGTTCGCGGGACTCCTGCTCACTGCAGGCGTTTCGTTCCTGGTCACCACCAGCGCGTCGATCACGCAAGGCGTGGTGTCCCTGTGGCTGCCGCTGCTCATCGGCACGTTCGCGCTGGCGATGGTGATCCAGGGCGCGATCAACCGCCTGTCGCCGTCGGTCAGCCTGCTGCTGTTCTTCGTCTACGCGGCGATGATGGGCCTCACCATCGGCGTGATCGTGCAGCTCTACACCACCGAATCGGTGGCCGCTGCATTCCTCTCCAGCGCAGGGATGTTCGGCGGCGCCGCGGCCTACGGCGCCATCACCAAGCGCGACCTGTCGGGCATCGGCGGCATCCTGATGATGGCCCTGATCGGCCTCATCGTGGCGATGGTGGTCAACTTCTTCCTGCAGTCCACCCAGGTCGGCTGGATCATCTCGATCATCGGCGTGCTGATCTTCGTGGTGCTCACCGCGTGGGACGTCCAGCGGATCACGAGCGGCCAGTACGCGGCCATGGTCCGGTCGGCGGAGCGGGCGTCGGTGCTCGCCGCGCTGCACCTCTACCTCGACTTCGTCAACCTGTTCCTGTTCCTGCTCCAGCTATTCGGCAGCCGCCGCTGACAGCAGCTGGGCAACGGGGCTCGGCGCCACGGCCGGGCCCCGTTCCGATTCCCGGGCTGGCTCAGACGGCGCGCGGTAGGGTCACGAGCCCCGATGCGCCGGCCAGCAGGCTCTCCATCTCATCGACGGGCAGCGGGCGCGCGAACCAGTAGCCCTGGCCGCGATCGCACTCGAGCGCGCGCAGCGCCGCAGCCTGGGCCTCCGTCTCGATCCCCTCGGCCACGACGTCGACACCCAGCCCGTGCGCCAGCTCGATCACGGTCTTGACGATCGGCAGGTCGACTTGCGTGTCGCCCAGTCCGGCCACGAACGTCTGGTCGACCTTGATGGTGTCGAGCGGCAGCCGTCGCAGGTAGGCGAGGGACGAGTAGCCGGTGCCGAAGTCGTCAAGCACCAGCCGCACGCCGAGTCCGCGCAGGGCCTGGAGCCGCTCCACGGACGCCTCGCTCTGGTCCATCATCACGCTCTCGGTGATCTCGAGCTCCAGCATCGCCGGGTTGACCCCGCTGTGGTCCAGGACCTGTGCCACGGTGCCCACGAGGTTCGACTGGGCGAACTGGCGCGCGGAGATGTTCACGGACATCGCCACGCCCGCCGCTGCCGGCAGCCGCCGCTGCCAGTCACGAAGCTGCGTGCAGGCCGTCTCGAGCACCCAGCGCCCGATGGGCAGGATGAGGCCGGTCTCCTCCGCGAGGGGAATGAAGGCCACCGGTGGGATCAGGCCGCGCACCGGGTGGTGCCAGCGGATCAGCGCCTCCATGGCCACCACGACGCCGGACGCGAGGTCGACGAGCGGCTGGTAGTGGAGCCGCAGCTCGCGACGCTCGATCGCCCGGCGGAGGTCGTGCTCGATCTCCGCCCGCTCGAGGGTCTGGAGGCGCATCTCCGGGTCGAACATCACCGTGCCGAGCGCCGGGTCCGCCTTCGAGCGGTGGAGGGCGATCTCCGCCTCGCGCATCAGGTCGTTGGGGTAGGTCGTCAGCACCCGTCCGATCGCCAGGCCGAGCGAGGCGGTGACCTGGACCTCCTGCCCGTCGAGGTCGAACGGCTTGGCGAGTTCGCGCTCGATCCGCTGCGCCACCCGCTCCGCCTCGCGGACCGAGCGAACGGTGCCGAGCAGCACGCCGAACTCGTCCGAGCCCAGCCGGGCCACGGTGTCGGTGGTCCGGGTTGCCGCCACCAGGCGCCGGGCCACCTCGTTGAGCAGCTGGTCGCCGACCGCATGGCCGAGCGTCTCGTTGACCACCGTGAAGCGGTCGACGTCCAGGAGCATCAAGGCCACCCGGGCGCCGGAGAGCCGGGACCCGTGCGCCACCCCCGTCCGCCCGTCCGGCTGGAGCTGCTCGGCGAGCCGGTTGAGCAGCAGGATCCGGTTGGGGAGCCCTGTGAGCATGTCGTGGAGCGCCAGATGCGCCCGCTGGCGCACCTCGGTCTGGGCCCGCTCGAACAGGCGGCCGTTGTCGAGCGCAACCGAGGCCAGCTGGGCAAACCGCGCCAGCGCCTCGACCTCACGCTCGGAGAACGGCCGCCCCGCGTCGCCCGATGCAAGACCGATCAGCCCCACGACCTCGTCCCCCGAGGTCAGCGGCACCGCGCACACCGCACCGAAGGCGTCAGCCTCGAGGTCGGGGGCGCGGCCGGTGTACTCGGCGTAGTCGTCGATGACGATGGGCCTCCCTTCGCCGACCACCGCCCAGCCCAGCCCGGTGCCCCTAGGCAGGCGATAGCCGATGAGGTCGGCGAAGGAGCCGGTCCCGACGCGCATGACCAGGTCCAGCTCGCCGTCCTCCGCCGGCTCGAGGAGGTACAGGTACCCGTTCCCGACCCCGACCAGGGCCGCCGCCCGCTCCACGATGTCGGCCAGCAGCTCGGCGGGCGCGAGGTGCTCCATGAGTCGAATCGTGGTCTGGTCCACGGCCGCCAGGAACGGGTCCCGCGTCGGGTCGTTCGTGCTGACGCGAGCCCGGGTCGGCGGCTTGGTGAGGTATAGCGCACGATCGGCGGCCGACACGAGCTGGTCCTTGGCGATCCCGTCCTCGGGGTACGCGGCGACGCCCACCGAGGCGGTGACCAGCGGACCGGCATCCGAGGTCAGCGGGGTGACGGCCGCCCGGATCCGCGCCGCGATCGTCCGCGCCTCGTCGGCCCCCGCCTGCTTGAGGAGGATCGCGAACTCGTCGCCGCCGTAGCGGTAGACGTGGTCCCCCTCGCGCAGGGTCGCCTTCATCGCGGCTGCGATCCTGCTGAGCAGGGAGTCCCCGGCGGGATGGCCGTGCAGGTCGTTGTAGGCCTTGAACGCGTCGAGGTCGATCATCAGCAGGGCGAACGGCTCGCCCGCCTCGACGGCCTCGCCCAGCTCGCGCTGGAACGCGCCGTGATTGCGCAGGCCGGTCAACGCGTCGTGATCGGCGCGGGTGATCATCGCGCCGTGCGTCTCGGCATTGCGCAGCGCGATGGAGCCCTGGGCCGCGAACAGCTGGACCAGTTCGAACTCATCGTGGGTGAAGTGCGACTCGGAGCCGCCCATCCGTGACACGTTGAGCGTGCCCACCGTCTCGCCGGCCACGATCAGCGGGCACACGATCATCGACTCCGGCTCCTCGGGCGTGCCCGGGATCTGCATGACCCGAGGATCGAGATGGGCATCGTTGGCGAGCACCGCCTCGCCGTTGCCGACTGCCCAGCCGGTGAGCCCCTCGTCCACCCCGCTCTCGTGCTGCAGGATCAACTCGGCGAAGCGGTCGCGGGCGACCACAGCCCGCCGCACGCGGTTCGCCCAGTCGATGCGGTAGATCGTCAGTGCGTCGTAGGCCACCACCGCCTTGAGCGAGTCGGCGATCATCTCGAGCACGCCACCGGGGTCGAGCGTCGACAGCAGGCGTTCGTTGACCTCGAGCAGACGGCGCTGGCTCTCGAGCCGATGCTCGAGCTCCGCTCGCTGGCGTCGGATCTGGGCGAACGCCTCGGCGTTGGCCAGCGCCTGCGCCGCGTAGCCCGCGAAGATCTCGAGCGTCCGCTCGTCGTCCTCGGTGTACCGGTCGCTGCCTTCCGCGGACACCACGATGACGCCCATGACCCGGTCTTCCCAGCTCATGGGCACCAGCAGCATCGACTCGGACGCGCGGCGCTCGCCGATCTGGACGGCGCGCGGATCGGAGGCGGCGTCGCCCAGGCGGAGCGGCAGGTTGTGCTGGGCGACCCATCCGGTGAGGCCGGTGCCAACGGGGAGCCGGAGCATCTCCGTGCTCGGTCGGCCGATGCCCATGAACGCGCCCTGGAACGCGACCGGCTCGCACATGCCCGCGGAGTCGTCCACGCGATAGACGCGGATGGTGTCATGGCGGATGAGCTGGTCCATCCCCGCGACGATCGCCTCGCCGATCCCCTCGACGTCCTGGATCCGGTTGAGCCGGGCTGACAGCTCCTGGATGGCACGCAGCCGGTCAGCTCCGGCGCGGACCGAGGCGGCCAGGCGGGCCGTGGCCAACGCGGCCCCAGTCTCGCTCGCGAATGTCGCGCACAGGTCGAGCTCGGCGCGGTCCCACGTGAACGGGGTGAGGTGGCCGACGATCAGCAGCCCGATCGACTCCTCGCCCGCCACCAGCGGTACGTACGCCACCGAGCGGAGGCCCATCCGCTGGTAGATGTCCCCGAAGCGGGGATCGTGCTCTGGCTCCTCGATCGCGACGGCGTCGTGCTGGACCACCGCCCGCACTCCAGTCAGGTCGTCGCGGCGGGTGATCCTCGAGACGGCCTCGATCAACTCCGCGTTGAGGCCCCGGTGCGCTGCGAGGTGGAGCGGACGCTCGCCATGCTCGAGCAGCCACAGGCCCACGGCCTGCGCGCCGAACAGGGACTCGGCGCCGGACACCACGATGCGGACGACATGGCTGAGGTCCTGGCCGGGGCGGATGCGGGCGGTGACACGCCGCAGCGTCAGGTCGCGGTGTCCTGGTGGACCCCCGTGGCCTCGGACGGCGTGCGGCTGCCTTGCGCGGCTCGGTTGAGCGCTGCTGTCGTCGAGCGTGAGCGCCATGTCTGGACTGCCGGACCCCCGGGGTCGATGAACACCGACGGAGACGTTGCCGTGGTGTCAGTGCGCACAGTAACCGGCGCACGCCCCGGACTTCGACAGTACGTAGGTCATACCTCGAGTGGGCGGATTCTGTGCCCTGCGGTCTCGCTCGACTGCCGCTTGGGGCCCGTCCCGGGGAGTCCCCTTCGCCTGGAGCGCGGCCGGTCTGCTTGGAATCGTGCACAACATTGAGCGGCGGGCCAGAATGGAGGAGGCGGCGCCGCCGGGCGCCTGGTCGTGCGGAGACAGCCATGCGGATCGCGGTCCTCGGAGCCGGCAATGTCGGAGGCGGCCTGGGCAGGGCGTTCGCGGCGGTCGGCCATGATGTCGTGTTCGGTGTGCGGGATCCTGACAGCACCAAGACCCAGCTGGCGCTGGCAGAGATCCCAGACGCGGTGGCGCTCCCGCCCGGCCGCGCCGTCGACGGCGCGGACGTGGTGGTGTTCGCCCTGCGTCCGGTGGCGATCAACGCGACGGTCGCCGAGCTGCCCTCGCTGGCTGGGCGGGTCGTGATCGACGCCATGAACCGGTTCGACGCGGAGGTGACCGCGCACTCGACCACGCAGGACCTCATGCAGCTGCTGCCGGGCGCGAAGCTTGCGAAGGCGTTCAACACCGTCGGCTTCGAGAACTACGCGTCGGCCGCAACCCGGACCGTCCCTGCCGCCATGTTCGTCGCCGGCGACGACCCGGACGCCAAGCGGGTCGCGATGGAGCTGGCATCCGAGATCGGCTTCCGGCCCGAGGACGCCGGAGGCCTGCCGAACGCGAAGATCCTCGAGGAGATGGTGAAGGTCTGGATGGCCCTCGCCCAGGTCCACGGCCGGACCGTGGCGTTCGCGGTCTCCGACGGGTAGCGCTGGCCGAAGGCTCTGAGCCGCCAGAAGCTCGTCCAGCAGAACGCCGCCGCGCCGGCGAGAGACGTCGTGGGCCTCCTCGTTTTTGCATCGCCAGGTCATCCGACCAGCGAATCGACGCTCGACACCGAGGGCGTGAGCTGGGAGGGACTCAGGATCATCCGGCCGACGGCGTGGTCGCGACCGCTATCCCGACATTGGGCGTGAGCCGTCACCGGCGGAGGGCGGGCGTAGGTCCTCTGCGGGGCCACGCGCGCCCTCCAGCCGACGTTGCGACGGGCTGCTACGCCTTGTGGACGTGCGTGGGAATCGTCCAGAACGTGTTGCGGGCCGACGCTCCGGGCGCGTTCACCACGTGCCCGAGCCAGATGCCGTAGTGGCTGCCGAAGAGGATGTTGCCGGAGATCGTGACCTTGATGCGCGTCACCGCGGACCAGACGAGGATGCCGGTTGTCGAGGTGTCGGGCGCCGGCGTGACGTCAGGGTCGCCGCCCAGGTTGTTCGGGCCGATGTAGTTGTCGAGGATCTTGTTGCCGCCGACGAAGGCGCCCGCCGCGTGGCCGTGGAGGGACACACCTGCCTCGCCGTTGCCCGAGATCGCGTTGTCCTCAACGACGTTGTCGTAGGAGGCGGCCCCGGGGAACGGGGCGAAGATCCCGACGCCCGCGCCTCCGTTGCCGGTGGAGATGTTGTTGCGCACGACGTTGTCGTACACACCGCCGAACGACGGCATGGGCTTGAGGGTCTTCGGGTCGATGGCGAGGTTGTGCGATGGCAGCGTGATGCCGCAGTCCAGGGCGTTGTCGGTGACGACGTTGCCGGCGATCAGGTTGCCGTGGGTGGGGCCGAACTCGTCGGTGAGCAGGATGCCGCCCACGTTGCCGGTGACGGTGTTGAGCAGGACGCTCGAGTCCGCGACGCTCCACAGGTGGATGCCCTCGCCGCAGTCCCCTGGGACGTTGCCCTGTGCCTGGCATTCGGGGTAGGCCGTGGTCGCGGCGTTGGCGGGCAGCCCGCCCTGGTCATTGTTCTTGACGACGTTGCGGGAGATCTTGACGTGCGTGATCGGCGTGCCGGTAGTCAGATTCATGCCGCCCATCGACACCGGCACCGGGTTGGGCTGCTGGGCGAGGATGCCCTCGCCGGTGGCGTTCTCAACGGTGAAGCCCGTCAGGGTGACGTTCGACGAGGAGATCTTCACGCCGTTGTTCATTCCGGTCGCGTCGATGGTGGCACTCCGGCCGAGCAGCGTGAGCGGCTTCGAGATCGCCACGCCCTCCTTGTACGTGCCAGCGCAGACGATGACGGTGTCACCAGCAGCAGCCGCGTCGACCGCGCCCTGGATGGTCGAGTGCGCGGCCGTGTCGCAGGTTGCGTC
Organism: Candidatus Limnocylindrales bacterium; assembly: GCA_046704485.1. GTDB lineage: Bacteria > Chloroflexota > Limnocylindria > Limnocylindrales > CSP1-4 > CAIXZV01. The sequence goes on from JBJKRU010000370.1 coordinate 11,096, forward strand.
CGCACCCCCTGGGCCCCCGCTCGGCGACACGTACAACGTCATGCCAGCCGCGGCAGCCCCTGGGGCGGCGAACAGCAACGCCCCGAGCAGCAGCGCCGAGGTGCCCATGGAGCAGGCAATACGAATCCTACGGCTACTTGTCACAGCGCCTACCTCCGGGGCCGTTGTTGCCCCATCCCGCAGGGTCGGTCTCGCCATTGGCCCAGCGCGTCGGTTGGCGACCGAATTGGGACGCTGCGCTGGCGGAGCCTCGCGGACCCCATGCCTCCCTGTCGGGGCACGGAGTCTGCGCGCTTCTCTCAGGAACTGCACACATGGCCGTGAATTGGCCCAGGTCGTGGAACGAGACGGACACTCTCCTGCGAGGCTGGCCTGCAGCCGCCATGCCGCGGCGGGCTCCCGACCGACTGCGCCGCAAGTTGCAACGCACATTTGACGCGCGGAGGCCTTGGAAGGTCGTAGTCGGGCACCTAGCCTTGACGTTGCAGCAGCGGCGTCTGACGTGCGGGCCGTATCTCGGCCGCCTGGTCCGCACCGAGCCACTGGCGGGACCGAGCTGCAGCGTCCCTGTGGGGGGACTGCCTATTCGAGAGCACGGTGCGTTTCGAGACGGCACGGCAGGCCGGTCCCGACATCCAGCGTCCCGGTGCGGGAGCACCACCGTGATCTCCTCGCAGCGAACGCCGCCCCACTGCGGCCTCGGCGTGCCCGCGCCCGTCTGGTTGTCGGCATTGCGCCACACACGCGTATCGGGCGCCGCCCCGGGCGGCGACCGTTGGGGAGGATCAGACGTGCAGCAGCAACCGCCCAGTTGGGGCACTCCGCCGCAGGGCTCGGACCAGGCGCCCGCATCCATGGCGCCGCCTCCCGGAAGCCCCGCGCCCGGCAGCTACGGAGGCGGCGGTGGCGGAGCGTTGAACCAGGACGTCTCGCGCCAAGTCGCCAACTTCCGCCAGGGGTTCAACTTCGGCGACTTCATGAACTTCCGGTACATGATCACGCCGCCCCTCATCACCATCCTCTACATCGTCGCCGTCATCGGGATCACGCTCGGCGCCCTGGGCTTGCTGGCGTTCAACGCACTCGTGGCCATCGTCTTCTGGGTCTTCGCCATGCTCGAGGTCCGGGTGATCTTCGAGGTCATGATCGTCCTCTTCCGCATCAACGACGGCGTGCAGACGGTCGCGCGGCGCCCCTAGTCCGCCCCGCGCCGCCAGGGATCTGACTGACCCAAGTCGAGCGGCAGCCCAGCCACGGCACGCGCCTTCAATCAGGCGACGGGCCCGGATCGACCGCGTCGTGCTCAACGAGGCCCGGCGGAGCGTCAATGCCGGCCAGCTCGATGTCGACGTCGATCGGTGGCCGGACGACCTCGTCGAAGAACACCTCTGAGCGGCGCCGATGACGAGCGCGCGGTCCGCCACTCCATTCCGCGTGAGGCGTGGCACCATCGAGGGTCATGGCCTCGCCTCTTCGGTACAGGTTGCCGGGCCGGCCCGCCTTGTCGACGCGGCTCCGGGCCGCCCGGGCTCCCCGCGGCCGTCGCGTCCTGTACGCGGGGGCGGCCGGGCTCCTCGTCGTGGGCCTCGGGCTCCTCGTCTCGCTCGTCGAGGAACTGGCTGCGCCGATGGGACCGGGTTCGCACCACGACTTCCTCGCGTTCTGGTCGGCGGGCCGGCTCGTTCTCGAAGGCCGTCAAGGCGCGCTCTACGAGCCCGCCGCCCTGACGGCGATCCAGCGTGAGGTGATCCCCGCGCCGATCGGCGCGAACGGGTACATGCCGTTCATCAACCCTCCCTTCGCCGCCGTCGCCTTCGCCCCACTCGCGGCGCTCCCGGTGGAGGTGGCCCGGGCGGCATGGGCGGGGATGAGCCTCGTGCTGCTTCTCGGCGCCGGGTCGTGGCTGGCGCGACCCCTGCCGCTGCCACTGCGGATTGCAGCCGCTGCCCTCGTCGCGCTCAGCGCGCCCGCGATCCTGTCGCTGGCGGAGGGCCAGTGGTCGGCCGTGCTGCTCGTTGGTGGCGAAGCCGCGCTCTGGGCGGCGCGCCGCGGCTCGTGGCGGCTCGCCGGCCTCGCGCTCGCCACCTGGTGGCTCAAGCCGCAGCTCCTCGTGCTGCCGATCCTCGCGCTCGCGCTCGGCCGTCGCTGGACGCCGATCGGCTGGGCCCTCCTCGGCGGCCTGGTCCACATCGTGGTGGGCCTCCCGTTCACCGGGATCGACACGTACGGCAGCTACGCCGCCTACCTCCTCCAGGTCGGCGTCAGCCACTTCGACGGCGCCGGAGCCCTGGCCCCCTCGACGTGGCAGGGTTCGCTCGCCTCGACGGAGGGGCTCAACGGCCTCCTCGTCGGCGTCTTCGGCCAGGGCCAGGTCGGCGTGGTCAATGCGATCTGGGTGGTGCTCTCCGTCGCCCTCGTCGGCCTGTGGCTCGTCGCTGCCGCCGCGCAGCGGCCGGGGTTCGACTCGCCTGGGGGTCGCCGGGTCCTCGCCGCGGGCGTCGGGGTCCTGCTGCTGACCAACCCCAACCTGTTCGCGCAGGACTGCGTCCTCGTCTTCCTCGCCCTGCCGGTGGTCGTCCCGGCGGAGTCGAACGCGCTCGATCGCTGGGCCGCCAGCGTCGTCGTCGCGGGCCTGGCCGCCCTCGTCCTCATCGACCAGGCGACCGGGCTGCATGTCTTCACGATCGCGCTTCTCGTGCTCACCACCGCCGGATGCCTCGGCGCCGTCGCGGCGGCTCCGGGCGCTGGGCCGCTCGCGGGGCTGCGGCGGGACGCCACAACCTAGGACGTGGTCCAGGCAGGGGCGTGTCTGAGTTCGCGAAGATCCTCGAGGGCGTTGCTGGCAGGTCCGAGGAGAGCACGCACGCGAGCCGATCCGGGCGCGCGCGGTGCGCCGGCGCACCGATCAGATGCCGGACAGCACTATTCCCGTCCGACGTCAGCCGCCATGGTGCTCCCACGAGCGCGGGGGGCGATGATGCCCGGTCCATTCATTGGCCGCCTGGACCCGGCGGAGCCACTGGCGAATCCGACCCGCGGGATTGGCGTCCCGGGAGGGAAGGGGAATGGGTCCCTGGCGCGCCACTCGAGCGGCCGTGTTGGCCGTCGCCTTGACGCTGGCCCTGTCGTCTGCGGCTGCCGCCGGCCCTAGCGCCGGTCTTCATTACCAGATGGTGTCAGCGAGTGCGAACCTCACGCAGGGCGGGCTCTGGGATTGCCCGGAGGGGCAGGACGCTGCCGGTGCCACCATCGCGCTCGGCTTCGTCGTCGGGAGGAACTTCACGGCCACGGGTGGCCCGAACGCCTGGAGGGACGTCGACTTCCACTTCCAGATCTTCCCGTGCGAAGGCGAGGTCGGCTACGACCTCGAGGGTGTGTCCCTCGATCTCTCCGAGGCCGTCCCGGCAGAGCAGATGTGGGTTGCTCCGCTCGCCAGCGCCGCGCTGGACGACGTCACCGCGCCGGCCTACCGGGAGGTCGTTCACGAGGACGGCTCGGAAGAGTACGAGCCCACCGGCGTCACGGTCACCTACGACCTGACCTGGGCCGTGCCGCCGACGGCGACGATCACCGGATCGGCACAGCAGCGCGTCGCGGAGGCTGTGGTCAGCGGCACGGTGCTCGTGTCCGGGCTCCCTGATGCCCGGCCGGACGTGACGTTCGTCGTCGGCAACGACCACAACGCGGCGCTCGCGTCCTCCATCGTCGTCAGCGCTAGCAGGCCCAGGAGGGTCGCTTCCGCCTAGGGGGTCGTCGCTTCCGCCTAGGGGTGCGTCGCGGTCGCGCCGTACTCCAGGCGAGTCCTGCCGGTACATGCGGCGGGCTGCGCCTCCCCGTGCCCGGACGGCCGCGGCGACCCCTTGCCCGACCCCGACGGGCCGATCGAGGCGGCGACGGCGAGGCCGGCGATCGCCGGGACAGGCGACCTCGGATGCGCTCGCTACTGCCGGCGCATCAAGCGTGGGCTCGTCGTGCCGCACCTGATGGGGTAGGGGCGCTGACGCGTGTCGCCTCCAGTCCGGGCGAGCATGCCGGACGGGCCATAGCGGTCGCCATAGCGGTCGCCGTCGCGGAGGGGCCAGGGGCCGATGTTCGCCGCCGTGGTCCACCAGAAGGTCTCGCCGCTGCTGGCACACTCACCCCGCGTTCCGCGGTTCAGACTGGATCGGCTTCTGCACCGCAGATGTCGTCAACTCGTCGACATAGGCGCTGACGGGCCTCGGGTCGATGCCCAGCTCGCGGAACGCACGGTCGTCCGGGGCCGATCGACGCGTGTCCGAGCAGAGGCTCATCCCCATGACCGATGCCATCCCCGGGTGGACCGGACGAAGGACAACCGACAGCACCCGCATCGCGGCACGGGGCAGACGCTGCCTGTGGATCGGCCGCCCCAGTCGCTGCTCGAATGCGGCAACCAGCTCATTGCGGCTCACGGCTTCGGGTCCGCCCAGTTCGACGAGCGAGGGAGGGTCCGAATGGATGGCGAGCCGGACCACGGCCTCGGCGACATCCTCCATCCCGACGAATGCCGCCCTGCCCTCGCCGGAACCGAAGATCGTCACCGTGCCGCGCTGCCAGTCGAAGCGCCGTTCCGGTGCCAGCCACTGCTCCTGGTAGGCGTCAGGTCGGATGATCACCTCGCGCATCCGCGAGTCGTGCAGCCGCCGCTCGGTCGCCAGCTTGGCGTCGGCGAAAGGCGTGTGCGAGGCGAGGATGGCGCCGGGGAACGACAGGAAGACGAAGCGTTGGACGCCGGCTTCCTCGGCCGCGGTCACCAGATTGCGATAGCCGTCCCGGTCGACGTCCCGGATCGTCACATCACGCCGCCCGGCCATGATCCGGTCGAGGCTGTGGGCACTCGAGATCACGGTCTCGATCCCTTCGACCGCCGGCCGGAGACTCGGCGCATCGCGGAGATCGCCGCGGACGATCATGGCGGCGAGATTGCCGAGTTCGCCCGCATCGGTATCCGGACGAACAAGTGCCCGGAACGTCAAGCCACGGGTGGCCAGGTGCCGCGCGATCCGGCCGCCGAGGTTGCCGGTGCCGCCGACGAGGAGGATCACCGTTGGGCTCCTTCCTTGCCGGGGCTCGAGGTCGCGGAACTCGCTTCCGAGTCATCCCGAGCCGCGCCGACTTCGATGGTCTGCCTGACCGTCTCGTCGACTCCGCTTCCGCCTCGCTTTACGGGCTCGACATAGAAGCGAGCCGAACGGAACTCGCCACTTTGCACCTGGAAGATGATGACCCCACGCATGAGGTGTGGCGTCCCGTCGCGCCTGGTCCCGCGCATCTCCCACTCGGACCACACCTCGTCGCCGTCCGTCACCCATCGAGCGTCGACCACGATGTCCGGCACACCGGCGAAGATCTGGCCCCAGTTCCGCAGCACCTGCTCACGACCGACGAAGTCACGGCCCGGGTAGGCCGGCATCTCCAGCCGATAGTCGGTCGCGAAACACGCGCCGACCCCCTGCAGGTCGTGGTCGTTCGTGACCCGGCACAGCCGTTCGACGAGGTCCCCGGGCGATGCTGGTTCGCGCGCCATCTCCATGGCCTGCCTCCGTTCGTCGCGTCTGGTACACTTGACTGTAACAGATACAGGATTGTGTAACGAATGTCATCTGACGTCAAGCCCCGACGGCACTACGACTCCGGCAGGCGCCGCGCCGAGGCCGCCCGGACGCGCGAGGCCGTTGTCGAGACCGCTCGCGAGCTGTTCCTCGCCAACGGCTACGGGCAGACCACCATCAGCGCGATCGCGGAGGCCGCCGGCGTCTCGGTCGAGACGATCTACAAGGCGTTCGGCGGGAAGCCCGGCCTCGTTCGCGCCATGGTCGCGAAGGGTCTCGAGGGCGCTGGAGCCGTACCAGCCGAACAGCGCTCCGACGAGATGCAGGCGGCAGAGCGCGACCCGCGCACCGTGATCCGGAACTGGACCCGGCTGGCGACCGAGGTCGCTCCTCGCACGGCACCCATCGTGCTCCTCATCCGCAGCGCCGCGGGAACGGACCCGGACATGGCCGGTCTTCTGGCCGAGGTGGACGACCAGCGGCTGCGTCGGATGGAGCAGAACGCCCGAACGCTCTATGAGCGCCACGCGCTGCGCCCGGAGATCACGCTCGAAGAGGCGCGCGACGTGCTTTGGGCGAGCTCTTCCCCGGAGCTCTTCGAGCTGCTCGTGCTGCGCCGAGGGTGGTCTGCGGACCGGTTCGCGGCGTTCCAGGCCGCCCTGATGATCGCCCTCCTCCTCCCGCCCGAAGTGCCGCCGTCCAGGTGAAGTTGGCTGGGCAACCTGCAGTCGGTCTCCGACGGGTCGGTCCGAGCCGGACAGGTCACCCGCCAAGCCGACTGCCTCGACCGTGGCTGGCTCCCTGGCCGGTCAAGCTGGATCGAGCTCGGATCGACCGGCAGATGCGCGAGCTCGCCCTCGATCACTGGGCTTGTTCTAGAGTTCACCGGCAGCCATGCAAAGCACCGAGACGCAGGTCGGGACGTGGGTCAGCTACAGCGCCGGCGAGGGGGTCGTGCTGGCGATCATCCTCCTGGCCATCGCCGCCACGCTCGTGCTCACCGCCCGCCGGCTGCAGCGACCGCTCGAGGCAGGACGACCCGGCCGGGCGCTGACCACCCTCGTCGTCATTGTCTGGCTCCTCTCGATCCTGACCTTCCTGGTCTGCTACACCGTCGAACTCGAGCAGGCGGTCAACGTCTACCCCGGTCTTCTCGAGGCGGTCCCCATCGACCCGATCACGCCGGTCACCGACACGCTCGTGGTGGTGACCTTCGTCATCGTCTTCGGCGTCGTCTACTCCCGGCCAGGGGCGGGCGTCCGGGTGGCGTTCGTGAGCGCCACCATGGCCGCGCTCGCGGCGCCACTGGTCTTCGAGCTCCCGTTCGACCTGATCGTGATCGCTAGGACCTATCCGCCGATCCCGCCAAACCCCACGCTGTACAGACTGCTGTTCTTCGCGCCGCTGATCCTGGTGGAGGTGTCGACATTCGCGGTGCTCGGCCTGACGCCGATGGTGCGGGTGTCGAGGTCGCCGGTCGTCGCGCTGGCAGCGATGTTCACGGTCTTCGCCCTGTGGGCGGCCTTGTTCGGGTTCGCCTACCCGGGGTCCGCGGGTCCGTATAGCCTCAACATCACGGCGAAGGCCCTCGCCTTCGTGGCTGTCATCTCCCTCTTCGTGCCCGAGGGATGGAGCGGCGTCCGGGCTGCGCTCGCCGCGCGGAAGGAGCGACCTTGGGTGCCGCCGCCCGCGGGACTCTGAGCAGGTCGGCGGCCAGCGAGTCCCGGTTGGGCTGGTCGGCGTGGAACATCCCGAGCCCGGGGTGGAGCCCCACCACCCGCGCGGCGATCGAGGCCTCCCCCTCGAGCAGGGGCAGTTCAGGAGGCAGAGACGCCACCTGGATCGACTTCTCGTCTACGCGGCTCCCGTACCTCGGCTCCGCGACCGGGAGCCCGCCCGCGCCCGAGGCCGACCCGGGCGCCACGCCAGCCGACGGATTCGCGGAGCAGCCGCAGCGGTAGGCAGAAGCCGCCTCACGCGACGCGCTTCCTACCCGGCGAGATCGCCCGCCTCGTCCACCGACCAGTGCCTTGCCGATTCGGGGAAGCCAAGCGCGAATCCCTGGCCGTAGTCGACGCCGAGCTGCTCTAGGGTCCGTCGCTCGTCGTCGTTCTCGATGCCTTCGGCGACGATCCGACAGCCCGCGGCCCGGGCGAAGTGACGCATCGCAACCACCAGGGCCTGGCGGCCGAGATTGGCGTTCACTCGCCGCACGAGGCTCTGGTCGAGCTTCACGAGGTCGGGCCGCAACTCGATGATGTGCCCGAAGTTGGCGATACCCACACCGGCGTCGTCGACCGCCAGACGCACGTCGTGGCCCAGCGAACGAACCGCCTGGCGGAGCTGATCGTAGTCGTCGATCGTGTCGTGCTCGGTGATCTCGAGCACCAACGGTCGGTCGGACCTCCGGAGGAGGTCGCGCAGGCTCTCCGCGTGATCGAGCAGGCGAGGTGAGACGTTGATATGGAGCGAGCGTCCAGCGGGCAACTCATGAGCGGCCGCGATGGCTGCAGCGAGCGTCGCGAATTCGAGCTCGCGGCCGAGGCCAACCGACCACGCCTCGGCAAACCAACGATCAGGCCGCTCACCGTCGGTGAACCGTGTCAGCGCCTCGTAGCCGACGTGGGTCCCGGACGCAAGATCGACGATGGGTTGGAAGACCGGCCCGAAGCTCGCCTGGGCAATGGCGGCGCTGATCGACGACCGCGTGGCCAGCTCACGACGCCGCCCGTCGAGGCGTTCAACCAAGGGTGCGTTGGATGAGGCGCCGAATGCCACGAGCGGAGGCATCGTGTCGGCGACCACCGCGACGGAGCCGGGGTCCCGCGTGCCCACGATGAGCACCCCGTCGGTGTGGTCGAGGTGGCGGATCGGCCCGAAGGCGAGAGCGCGGACTCCTGCCGTCCGTGCGGCGACCCCGATGGCCGTGCTGGCCGGGATCTCGTCGAGGCGCTGGCCCCAAGCCGTGTCGGCATGGCTGAGGAGGTATGCAGCCGCGTCGTCCGCCAGGCGCGTGCCAGGCGTCAACGGGAAGGCCGCCGGAAACCCGTCGTCTGCTCGGCTGGCGACGACTCGGAGCTCGCCGTCATCGAGGATGGCAAGCAGGAGCGCAAAGTCGATCCCGGGCAGGGCGGCGAGCCCGTCACACAGGCCCTGGGCGGCCGCCTCCAACGTCGCCGTCGCCTCGGCGATCTGCACCGCCTCGCCGAGGAGGGCGCGGACCCGCGCCTCCAGCACCAACTCTGCCTCCACCTGGAGCAGGTGGCTGATGTCGCGCTGGACGGAGATGTACGCGACGAGATCGCCCTCGGGACCGAGGACGGGCGAGATCGTGACGCTGTCGGTGTATGGCGTGCCATCGCGCCTGCGGTTGCGGACCTCACCCTGCCAGGTTCGCCCGGTGCCCAGGGCTGCCCACATCTCGACGAACGTGGACGGGTCGGCGTCCGGGGCCTGCAGGAGCCTCGGATTCTGCCCGATGACGTCCTCGCGCCGATACCCGGTGACCCGCTCGAAGGCAGGGTTCACTAACACGATGGCGCCGGACGGCTCGGTCACGATGACCGACTCGGCCGTCTGCGCGACCGCCTCGGCGAGGAGTGCTCGCTCTGCTTCCAAGTCGTGCACATGGGTCACGTCGCGCGCCGAGCCCTCGATTGCCACCAGCGTCCCGTCGTCGTCGAAGACGGGCACGCGCTGGTGCTCGGTCCAGCGAACAGCGCCGTCCCGCCGCACCCAGCGCAGCACCGTCGGCGCCTCGATAGCCGCGCGCGATCGACCGACCATGACGCGCTCCCGATCGGCCGGGTGGACGAGCGCCTGCCACAGGCCGGGCGTAGCGTAGAACTCCTCCGGTGTGTAGCCGGTCAGCTCGGTGGCGGCCGGGCTGACGTACTCGAGGACGGGACCAGGATCGAGGCGCACCCGGTAGACGACGTCCCGGCTCCGCTCGGCGAGCAGACGGCAACGCGCTTCCAGCGTGTCGAGCGGACTGCGGGCCTCGGCGGCATCGTGCTCGCCTTGTCCCCGGCGAACCCCTCTGTGACGATGGATCCTGCGGTGGGCTGGTCGTTCCATAGGACGCTCCGGAGCACCGGGCGCTGCCGAGGTCTTCAAGAGGACTGAGAGCCGGTGCGAGCCCATGATACCCAAAGAGACAGCTCTGTCTATAAAGAACAGGAAGTTGCCGTATGCTCTCTTCCCGAAACGTTCGGGAACAGTTATCGTTGTTGAGGAATCGCGCTTCCGTCGCTGTGCTCGTGCCCCCTGCGGGCGACGCTCAAGACCGTGGAGGTCGGTCCAGCCATGTCGCCCGCCATCCCTGCCCACCTGGGCGGTGAGTCGCTCAACGCCGGCCATATATACGCCCTTGTGCACGACACCCAAGACTTCTACGCCACCCTCGGGCCGTTCATCGTCGAGGGCATGGAACAGGGCGACCGGGGAGTCCACCTCGTCGGGGACCGGGGTGCCCACCTGACGGCGCTGCGAGGGCTCGGCATCGACGTCGAGGGCGCGCTTGCCACCGGGCAGCTGGAGGTGGTCACGTGGGCAGAGTCCTACCTGGCCGGCGGTGGCTTCTCGGGTCAGCGAATGCTCGAGTTCGTCCGCCAGCGCCTCGATGCGGGCAGGAGGAGCGGCTATCCGCGCACCCGGCTGGTGGGCGCGGCGGAGTGGGTCGTCGGCCACTCGGAGTGGGTGCCGGAGCTCGCCACGTACGAGGCGCAACTCCAGCGGCTGCTCCGCGCTCGGCCCGACATCCTCGTCTGCGCCTACGAACTCGGGCGCCACAGCGCGAGCGTGATCGCTCTGATCCTCGACGCGCACTCCCTCGTGCTGCAGGAAGGGATCCTCCGGGCCAGCCGACCATTGGCCAGGGTCTCCCCCCGGGAACGCATCCTCGCCGCGGCTGACGACCACTTTCACTCCCTGGGGATCCGCGCGACTGGTGTCGATACCCTGATCGAGGCGGCGGGAGTCGCCAAGGCCACGTTCTATCGGCAATTCGCGTCGAAGGATGACCTCGTCGTGGCGTGGCTTGAGGACACCCGGCCCCGGTGGCTCTATCCGGTGCGGGCCACGGTGGAGGCGGCGGGCAGGCCGGCCGCCGAGCGAATTCTCGCGGTTTTCGAGGAGTCCGCTCGCTGGCACGAACAAGACGGGTTCCGGGGTTGCGCCTTCCAGAACGCCGCCATCGAGATCACCGACTCGACCCACCCGGCGTGGCCCGTGATCCGAGGCTACCTCGACGAGGTCGAGGCCTACTTCCGCTTGCTGGTGGCCGAGGCGAGGCAGCCGGATCCGGAGGCCGTCGCCGCGCAGCTGGCCGTCCTCCTCTCGGGAGCCCTGGCGCTGTGCGTGGCCCGACGCTCGGTTGCCCCGATGCTGGCCGCGCGTGATGCGGCCGAGGCACTCATGTCCGGTGCCGATTGGGGCGTCGGCCACGATGGTTCAACGCAGCAACCCAGGTAGGCTGGTGCCCCTGGTCCGAGGCGACCGGTCGGCTCGCGAACCAGGGCGACTGGATCATCCGACCTCAACCGCCGAAGCGAGCGACGCGGCAGCTCTGGGGCGTTCAGGCGGGCTCGCGCTCGAGGTTGAGGGCGAGCAGTCGGGCGAGGACGTCCTCGTCGGGCAGGTCGGCCGGCCAGCCGTAGGCGGCGAAGACAGCGTGGTCGAGCTCCGCGTGGGCGTGGACCAGCCACGTAGGCCGTTGGTTGTAGAGATTGGTGAGCGTGCGGAGCGCGGCCTCTTCAGGCTGGAGCCCTGGCGGGTCCAGCCAGCCGCGCCGGAGCTGGTCGAGCGCGTAGGCGGCCGCGCCAATGTCCTCGCGCTGCTCATCGGTTGGGCGTGGGAACGGGAAGGTCTCGAAGCACGTGGTGGGTGTGTAGCGGAAGCCGGACTCCGCCTCTCGGAGTTGGGTGCCCCGAGCGAGCGCCCAGAGCTCGTGGGCGCGGGAGTGGAGAACACCGAACGTGTAGTCGTCGTCGCGGGCGAAGACGACCAGTTGGTGGTCGGGTAGCACGGCAGCGTCAAGCCAAACGAAGAGGCGGAACTTCGAGAGGGGCGGCGTTGCAATGTAGCGGCCTCGGCTTCGGAGCGCGGCGCGCATACCTGGACGGGCTTCGGCGTGGAGCCACCAATGCTCGCGGTATGAGCGCCTCGGGTTGTGCTCGCGGGTCGGCTTAACGTGGTGGAGCACGTAATCGAACGGCGCCTCGTAGAGTGCTGCTTCTCGCTCTGGAGTGTCGGTGCCGAAGTCGATGACCCACCCGAGAGAGCGAGCGCCGCTAGTCACATCGCGCCCATTGGCTCGCAGCCTGATGACGTCCCGGTTGTGTCGTCCGTCCGGATTCGGCGCCGCGAGCATCGCGGACGCGGTGACCTCGTCAAGGTCGAAGGGACCTGCCTTCTGAGAGCCCAGAAAAGCGATCCCCAGGTTCTCCCGCAGCCGCCGCGCGCGGGTGAGGTCTAGCCCGCTCGTGAGGTCCGCGTTGATCTCAGCGACACGGTGGCCGTCGAGCTCCCGCTCGGCCTCTGAGCCGTCGTCTTGGCCCACGAAGCTGATGTGCACGTTCGCGCCCGCCAGCACCCACGGGTCGTCTGAACGGGCGAAGAAGATGGCGCCTGTCTCCTTGATGCGTTCGAGCACTCGCCGGTTGGCGCCGCCGCGGATGCCCTGGGTAGCGAGGAGACCAGCACGGCGCGAGCTGCCCGCGCGGATCGCCGCCCTTGCCTTCTCGTGCCAGTAGCAGGACAGGTCAGACTGGCCGGGCAGCCGCCCAGAGAAGCAGCGTCGGAGTGCGCCGACGTACTGCTCGCCGAGCGACCCGACCATGAGCTTGTCGCCCAGGAACGGCGGGTTCCCCACGATGAACTCGGCGGGGGGCCACTCGGCCTCCTCGGGCCTCGACGGGTCGGAGCAGTCGAGCAGCGCGTCGCGGGTCTCGATGTGCTCCAGGCGCCGGAGCACGGGGTCGTCAGGCCCGAAGCCGTGCCCGGTCATCCACTGGACCTGGCCGATCCAGATGGTCACCCGCGCGAGCTCGGCCGCGTACGGGTTGACCTCGATCCCGAGGACGTTCTCGGGGCCGACCCGCGGGATCTGCTGGGGCTGCCGCAGGACCAGTGACCCCCACAGGATCGCCTCCCACTCGAGGTCCTTGAGCGCCTTGAGGGTGACGTACAGGAAGTTGCCGCTGCCGCAGGCGGGGTCGAGGACCCTGACCGCGCGCAGCCGCTCGAGGAACGCCTCGAACACCCTGGAGGGGTCCTGGTCCGGCGGGGTCGCCCGGGTCACCCTCCGGCCGGACACGACGAGCCGGGTCACGCGCTCCTGCATCGCCGCGTACTCGCGGCGCAGGGGCCGCACGACGACGGGCTCCACCAGGCGCCAGATGGACTCGCGGTCGGTGTAGTGGGCGCCCAGCTGCGCCCGCCGGTCGGGGTCGAGGCCCCGCTCGAACAGCGTGCCCAGAATCGCGGGCTCCACCTGCGACCAGTCGAGCCGCCCGACGTCCCGCAGCAGGGCGACCTCGTCGGCCTCCAGCGGGAAGACCTCGTCGCCGTCGAACAGGCCGCCGTTGAACCAGCGGACCTCCTCGGCGCCGAACATGCCGCCGCCCGAGCTCATCCGCCCGAACAGCTCCCGGAGGGCGCCGGAGAACGTGTCGGGCCGGTCGCGCGTGGCGTCGGCCAGGCGGGAAATCAGCCCCTTCGGCAGCAGGCCGACGTCCTCGGCGAACAGGCAGAACACCAGGCGGTTGACGAAGTGGGCGACGCGGGCCGGGTCGTGGCCCTGGGAGCGCAGCGCCTGGGCCAGCCCGGCGAAGTGGGCCGCCGCCGCCTCGGTGAGCTCGGCGGGTCGCGCCGATGGGCGCAGCTCCTCGGGCGCGGTGAACACCGCGCGCAGGACCGCCAGGGCGCCCGACGGGTCCGGGGCGGCGAGGTCGTCGAGCGTGACCACGCGGGTCGCCTGCGCGGTGCCGGTGAAGTTGGTGCGCACCTCGATCCGGTCGAGGTCCGAGACCACCAGCAGCGGCGGGTTCTCCAGCGCGTCCTTGTAGTCCACCAGCTGCCGGTACGCGGCGCGCAGGTCGCGGCCCCGGCCCTTGTACTCCCAGGCGAAGAAGCCGCGCTTCCAGACGTCGGCGAAGCCCTCGCCGCCGCCCAGCTTGCCGGTGCCCCGCTCGAAGGCGTACCAGCGGCCCGAGGGGTCGGCGTCGAGCGGCCCGGGCTCGCCGAGCATCCGGCACAGGTCGAGGAAGTGCGCCTGGGCGGCCTGCCGCTCGCCGGCGGACACGCCGCGCCACTTGTGCGCGAACTCGGCGGGCGTCAGCTGGGGGTTGGTCGCCACGGTCTCCCTCGGGCCTTCGTTGGCTCTGGCCGGAGTGTAGACGCGGGGACAGGCAGCAAGTGGGCCGGAGCCGGGGCCCGGGGCCGGGGCCGAGCCGCTCGAACCGCCCGGTGGAGACGACCGGGCTCTCGGCGGACTACCGCCGGCGGATCAGGAAGGGACTCGTCGTGCCGCACGCGGAGTGGTGGGAGCGGCTGCAGGCAGGGTGAGGAATGCCAGGAGGCCGCCACGCCGACGGCCTCCCGTTGTCAGTCAGGCGCAGCGCCCTCAGCGCACGGTGGCGATCCGCCCGTGGCTGGCGGCACCCTCGAGCTTGGCCCAGAAGCCGGTCCAGCCCGAGATCCGAGCGTAGTAGTGCACGGTGCCGTCGGCGGCCACGATGCGCCCGGTCGTGTACCGCCAGGCACCCCGGGCGGTCTCGGTGTAGATCGCCACGTGCTGTCCGGCATCCGAGGGGTCGAGCCGCACGAGGTACGTCACGTAGCCCGGTCGCTCGAGCACCACGCTCGCGGTGCCGAAGCCCGACGTGCCGCGGTCCACGCCGGGCGCGATCAGGTCGGCGAGCGCCGGCGCGGCGCCGGTGACTGTCGCCGAGGCCGTGACGGTGGTGGCGCCGAAGGCGGCGGTGGCGGTGTTGGTGGCGGTCCCCGGGGCGACCGCGGAGCTGTACGTGCAGGTGTACGTCGCCCCCGCGGCGAACGGGCTGGGCAGGGCCGGGCACGACGCCGGCAGGGCGCCGCCCCCCGCGGCGGAGTCGACGAGCGTGAGGCCGACGAGCCCGTTCGTGCCCGCGTTCGTGAGCGTCAGCTGGTACCACGCCGTCGAGCCCGCGGGCGCGGTGAGCGAGGAGGAGAACGGGCCAGCCTCGGACGAGGCCACGCCCTTCGTCAGCCTGAGGACGATCTCGGGGGCAACCGGCGCGGCGGCGACCGTCACGGCAGTGCTCGCCGTGGTGCTGGAGCCTCCCGCGTCCTGGATCGTGATGGTGGCGGTCTCTGCGCCAGGGGAGCTGTACGTATGCGTGCCGCTGACGTCGAAGCCGCTGCCGCTACCCGCGCTGATCGTGCCCGCGCTCGTCGCGCCGTCACCCCAGGCGATGGTGGCCGTGTAGTCCGAGGCGACGCCGCCTGGGTCGGCGTCGGTGAAGGTGGCGACGGTCGCGCTCAAAGGCTGCCCGCTCGTGCTGCTGAGCGTCGTCCCCGCAGCGGTCAGCGGCGCGTCACTCACCTCGACGGTAACCGGCGCG
Source organism: Candidatus Limnocylindrales bacterium (assembly GCA_046704485.1). Lineage (GTDB taxonomy): Bacteria > Chloroflexota > Limnocylindria > Limnocylindrales > CSP1-4 > CAIXZV01. Next base: position 26,271 of record JBJKRU010000370.1, read on the forward strand.
ATACCAGGCGGGTTAGTTGGGCCGCCGCCGTCGGTCAGGGTGACGGTCGCGCTATACGGCCCATCTTCGGCGTACGTGTGGCTGCCCGAAACGTCGTACAGGCCGGCACTGGGGGAGGTCACCGTGCCCGCGGTCGTCGTCCCGTCGCCCCAATCGATCGTCGCTGTGAAGTCGCTGGCGACGTTGCCGGGGTACGCGTCGCCGAATGTGGCGACTAACCCGCTGAACGAGGCGCCCTCGATGGGCGAGAGCGGTATCGGCGACGGCGGGCCGGCTAGCAGGTCGTCCGCGTCCATCACGTTGGCAAGCCCGGGATACACGGTGAACGTGGTGGGTCCAGCGACGAAAACGACAAGCGAGAAAAGGCCCTCGTCGGTGTACGTGTGCGTCCCCGAGACCGTGCAGCTGGGCGCGGTGCCGCCGATGGTGACAGAGGAGTCAAGTCCGCTGCCATCGCCCCAATCGACCGACGGCCCGACGACCTCACTGCACGTCGATGCGCCGACGTCGGCGGGATCGAAGGTCGCCACCACGCCCGAGAAGGCGGTCCCCTCGGTGGCGGTGAGTCCGGCCGTTCCGGCCGCGCTTACGGCGCCGGGCAGGAGCAGCGCGCCCATGCAGGCGGTCACGAGGGGAACGAGCAGGCGCGTGAGCTGGGGACGCATCGGCCACCGGTCCTTTCATTCAGCACGCCGCCGCTTCGGGCCCCGCGACGTGTCGACGGTTGTCGAGTATACGGATGTGCACCACCAACGTTGTGTGGCCTTATCCGACCCATGCGCACGCATCCGGATGTGTCAGTCGGCGCCGAAGGATCGCGGGTGGCTTAGAGAAACTCTTCGGCAAGAAGGCGACCGGGGAGATGGCCGAACCGCGCCTACCGCCGGAGCTTCTTGACCGTTACCGAGCGCTGCCATCGAAGGAGCGCCGCCGCCTCCTCAAGGATGCCAACGAGGTCGCAGCCGGCTCGGTTGCTGTGGACGCGACCCGCAACTTCGAGGAGCAGCGCGACGCGCACCTGGAGCTCGTCCTCACGGGAAGGCTCGCACAGCTGGAAGACGCGACAAGGCAGGCGTTCCTGGACCCGGGACCCTGGCAGGCACAGTGGTCGGTGGTGGCGGGGCAGGACGATCCGCCCGATGGGCCCTGGGGGTGGATGATCATGCATGCCGGGGCGTGGCCCCCCGTCGTGGTGGAACGGGCGGCGGTCACTTATGCGACCGAACGGGAGGCGCGGGCCGCCGGAGAGGGCGCGGCAGCGGCGCTCTGGAGCAAGGTCAACCGCCAGCTTGCAGGCGGCTAGGCTTTCACCAAAGCCAGCCTGTTCCCCCGGACCGGGCGCGAACGGGGTTCGGTCGGCGCCTCCTGCGGCCAGCGGCAACTTCTGGAGGGTCTAACTACTACCCCCACCCCCTCGTTGACGGGGTAGTAGTTAGGGGCGTCAGAAGTTGCCGCTGCCGCGCTTGAGTGCTGTGCGTTCAGGGTCCGAAAAGGGCACCCTTGACGGCCTCACGTGCGAGCTGCCTGAGCACGTCTACGAATAGGCCGACCGCCTCGCCTCTGGCCTTGGCGAGCAGCTTCTTCGTTTGCATGACCGCGACCTCGGTCCGTGGCGTCTCCGCGACGAGATCGGCGAGGTTTGTCTTGAGGCGCTCCTTCTCCTCGTCGCTCAGACCATCCATCTCGTCGGCGAGCTCTCGCGCGGCGGCGAGCTTCGCATCGGTCCAAGGGAACGAGCTGCCGCACGAGTAACAGAAGGTCGGGGCTTGTTCCTCGGCGCCCCCAATAACGACGACCGAACTGTGGTAGTAGCCGCGGATGGCCGCACCGCACGACGCGCAGGCGGTCGTGGTCGGTCTGCCGCACTTCTCGCAGAACGATTCGTTGTGCTGGGGGCTGCTCGACGACCTCGAGTTGACCATGTGACCGCTCAGGCATACCTGCGCCGTGTCGTAGTAGTTCTCGCGCTCCGTGCCGTACCAGCCCATCCCCGCCTCCTGTTAGTTCGGCGTCGCCCGCTGGCCACGCAATGGTGGAAGTCTAGATACGGTTGACTGTCACGAACGCGCCCACGTCAAGATCCGCGGCCCTGCCCACCCCTGGACACCGCTGCGATGAAGAGGCTTCCAGCCCTAGTCTTTCCCCGGAAGATCCTCGGCATCCAGGCGGCGCTCGATGTCGGCGGCGTACGCGGACACGTCGGCCGAGTTCGGGAAGCCGCAGATCGCGGCGAGGGCCGCCGTCGCGCGCACCATGTGCCGCGTCGCCCGGTCGGCGACCGTGTTGCGCCATCCGGCATCGCTGCCACCGACGACGATGGCACCGCCCCCCGCGACGCCTCGGTCGTGCCAGAGCGACGCTGGCAGGGACCCGTGCGTCGGGTCGGACCCGATCACGTAGTCCAGTTCGTCCTCGGGGTGGCCGGCCGCGACAGCCAGCGGCTTCCCTTCGTCGGGGAGGTGCAGCCGACGCCGGACGCCGGACTCGCGCTGGACGCGGTCGAGCGCCTCGCGTTGCGGGACGGTGATCGCCCGGATCGCTGCCGCGAACCGCCTCTCGCCCACGCGGTCCGCCGTCGCCGCCCTGTCCTCCAAGTCCCGCACGGCTGCTTCCATCCATCCGATGGCCAGGGCGACCCGGGCCGTCGGGCGTCGCGCCATGACCTGGAGCCGCTGAGCGTCGAGCATGAGGCCGCGCAGCAGCGCGTAGCCGTCGTCGGGCTGGTTGAACGCGAGGAGGAGGCCGATCGCCTGGTAGCGCGACACGCAGCGGCTGTGGACACGGCGCGCGACCTGCACGTCGGGCCCGCCGATCGTTGAACGCGGAATGGCTCTGAACGTGTGCCCGGTGACTTCGTCGATCAGACGGCATGCGGCGTTCGGCCGTTCGCCGGGGATCGGTGCGATTCGCACGGATGGCTCGGTCATCGCGGGCACCCACGCGGCGGGTGGTCACCGCGGACTCTCACTTCAGAGGTGGTCCGCTGGTGATGTAGAGCGCAACCTGCCGCTCCGTCGCATGCCTGCGGATCTCACGAGCCATTGCTGCCTGCACAGACATCCCGCGAGTTCGCAGACTGTGCTGCAGCCTCAGCGCGTCGAGGACCACCCGACCGTACTCGTGGTCCTTCTGGGTGTATGCGGTCTCGGTCATGATCGACTCCAGATGCTGCCCCCTGCCCGAGGGATCGGCTCACCTTCCCTTATGAGCAAGGTCCGCCAGAGATGCGCTCCCGTCAAGCGGGTTATCCCCGAGGTACGGATGAGAGCTCCGAAGAATCCCAAGCGCGTTTGGGAGCGCGGCGGGTGATCAGGCGGTGCGAGGCAAGCGCCTTCCGCCGCAACGGGCCCGCCAACGCCAACCCCGCTTGACCGGCCCGGCACTAAGGTTCCCATACAGCCCGGGTCGCCTCGTGCCGCTACGGCGCCGCCGGGACCGAGCTGCCGTAGGCGACCGCGAAGCCGTCACCCGACAGGTCCGACGTGACGGCCACCGTCAACCCGGCCTGGACGATCGGCCCCAGCTTCTCGGGGACGGTGCTGGAGACAGCGCCCGGTTCCCCGCTGAACCGGGCGCCGGTGAACGTGATCGCGGGCGTGAAGTGGCCGAGCGTGACCACGCTCCCGGTGGCGGTGTCGGCGGGCGCCTCGACGATCCAGTCCGCTGACGTCCCGGGGCCTCCGTACGGCTGCGTGGTGACGAAGCTCTGTCCCGTCGTGCCGTCCGTCAGCTCGATGCCCCACTGCGTCCCCGCCACCCGCCAGATGGTGACGGTCACGCGGTGGCCGGGAAGGACCGACAGCCGGTTCCAGTCGATGTAGGTCGGTGCGTCGGGCAGGATCTCCCACCACGGCTGGAAGGTCACCTCCTGGGAGCCGGGCGTGGTGACCTCCGAGACCCCGGCCTGGATGAGCGAGGAGCCCGCCACGCCGTCGAGGCCGACCCACTCAGACACGACGGTCCGCGCTTTCGTGGGCACCACGAGGTTGGGCACCGTGAACGTGCCCGTAACGCCGGAGTAGGGGCCGTTGCCCACCACCCAGCCGGTCCACTCCCCGGTCGGCACGACCACGCCGCGGGCCGGGGCCGTGAGCTGGCCGGCGACGTACGCGCGGTAGTACGCGGTGCGGACCGGCCGGAACGTGCAGGTTGCCGAGCCCGACGCGTCGGCCACGACAGTCGCGAGCGTGTCCCAGGTGACGAGGTCGGAGGACTCCTGGAACTCCACGGTTGCGCCAGGCGAGGCCTGCTGGCCGATCGTGACAACCCAGCCGGGTGGCGTCGTGAAGATCGTCGGGATGGTGGTCGCCGACGTGGGCGCCTGGAACGCCTGGAGCGGCGGTGGCGTGGGCGCCCACATGTCGCCCGTCGCGGTAGGTCGAGGCGTAGTGACGAGACGCGGCGACGGGGGCGTCGCGATCGTGGAGGGTGTCGGCCGGGGTGTTGGGGTGGTGGGCAAGAGACTGGGCGGCGTGCTCGGCTCCACCTGGAGGGCCATGGTTGGTGGCGCCTCGGTCGCGGGGTGCGTGAGATCCGCTGCAGACGGTGACTCGGGGGGCAGCGATGGCGTGCACGCCGCGAGCAGCACGCCGGCGAGGGCGAGGGCGGCGTTGCGGGCCCACGACCCTGCCCTGGGCCGATCTCTCCAACGTGCCATCTGTTCCCCCAGACCGCGACTCCTCGCCAAGTATCCCATTTTGGGATGATCCCGAAACGGACTTAGCGTCGGGCCCGTGTCTGGCAGGGCGCGATGACCAGGTCCGTGTTCACCGTCGCGTACGCGCGCATGTGCGAGCTGCTCATCGCCGGGCGGCGCTCGCAGGGAATGACCCAGGCGGACGTCG
>JBJKRU010000371.1:0-2548 GCA_046704485.1 Candidatus Limnocylindrales bacterium
TGGTGTCCCGGGACTCGATCTCGTGCTTCTCGATGTGGATGCTCGTGAACAGGTCGTCGCGGACGAGCCGCTCGCTGATCACGATGGCGTCCTCGTAGTTGCCGCCCTCCCAGCTCATGAACGCGCACAGCACATTCCGGCCGAGGGCCAGCTCGCCGCCCTGCGTGGAGGACGAGTCCGCGACCGCGTCGCCCTGCGCCACCCGCTGGCCGACCGTGACGATCGGCCGCTGGTTGATGCAGGTTCCCTGGTTGCTGCGGACGAACTTGAGGAGCTTGTACTCGTCGGGCGCGCCGCCCTCGTCGGCGTCCACCAGCACGCGCTCGGCCGTGACGCTGATCACCACGCCGGCCCGCTTGGCGACGACCACCTGACCGGAGTCGCGCGCTGCGCGGGCCTCCATGCCGGTGCCCACGATGGGGCTCTCGGGCTCGAGGAGCGGCACCGCCTGGCGCTGCATGTTCGAGCCCATCAGGGCGCGGTTCGCGTCGTCGTGCTCGAGGAACGGGATCAGCGCCGTGGCGACGGAGACGACCTGCTTGGGGCTGACGTCCATGTACTCGATCTGGTCCGGGCGCGCCTCGGGGAACGTGTCACGGAAGCGTGACGGGACCTTGTCGCCCACGAAGTGGCCCTGCTCGTCGAGCTCGGCGTTCGCCTGCGCGACGACGTGCTCCTCCTCCTCGTCTGCCGGGAGGTAGTCGATGTCGTCGGTCACGATCGGGCGGATCGGGAACGCGAGCGACTTCTGGCGGGCGAGCTCCTTGTGCGCCTCGGCGGTGAAGCGGTCGCCCTTGCGGAGCACCACCTTGCCGCCCTTGTCGGTCACGTCGGCACCCGCCTCGTACTCGAGCAGGGCCGGGTCATCGTGGGCGACCGACCGCTTGACCTTGCGGTACGGCGTCTCGATGAAGCCGTAGGCGTTGATGCGCCCGTAGGTGGCGAGCGACCCGATGAGGCCGATGTTGGGGCCCTCGGGCGTCTCGATCGGGCAGATCCGGCCGTAGTGGCTGTGGTGGACGTCGCGGACGTCGAACCCGGCGCGTTCGCGCGAGAGGCCGCCCGGTCCGAGCGCCGACAGGCGGCGCTTGGAGGTGAGCTCGGCCAGCGGGTTGGTCTGGTCCATGAACTGGCTGAGCTGGCTGCCGCCGAAGAACTCCTTCATCGCCGCCACCACGGGGCGGATGTTGATGAGGGCGTTGGGGGTGGCCTTGTCGATCTCCTGGATCGTCATGCGCTCGCGCACGACGCGCTCCATGCGCAGCAGGCCGATCCGGAATGCGTTCTGGATCAGCTCGCCATTGGCGCGGATCCGGCGGTTGCCGAGGTGGTCGATGTCATCCTTGGGGTGCTGGCCGCGGTTCGCCTCGATGAGGTAGCCGACGATCGCCGCGATGTCCTCGCGGGTGATCGTCCGCTGCTCGCGCGGCAGCTCCACGCCGATGCGCGTCGCCACGTCGTCGAGCTTCTTGTTGAACTTGTAGCGGCCGACGCGCCCGAGGTCGTAGCGGCGGAAGTTGAAGAACAGGCTCTCGACAAGCTGGCGCGCGTTGTCGCCCGTGGGCGGGTCACCCGGGCGCAGCTTCTTGTAGACCTCGATCAGCGCCTCGCTGGGCGTCTTCGTCAGGTCCTTCTCGAGCGTGTTCGCGATGTACTGGTGCTCGAGGTCCGTGTCGACCGCGGTGAACAGGCCCGCGATCTCGTCGTTGGTGTCGAAGCCCACCGCGCGCAGGAGGGTGGTGGCCGCGATCTTGCGCTTGCGGTCCACCTTGACCCACAGCTGGTCCTTGTTGTTGGTCTCGAACTCGAGCCAGGCGCCCCTGTTGGGGATCACCTTGGCGCTGAACAGCATCCGGCCGCTGCCCGGGTCCTCGACTTCGCTGTAGTACACGCCCGGCGAGCGCACCAGCTGGCTCACCACCACGCGCTCGGCGCCGTTGATGACGAACGTGCCCAGGTCGGTCATCCAGGGGTAGTCGCCCATGTAGACGCGCTGGCGCTGGATCTCGCCCGTCTCCTTGATCAGGAGCTCGACCTGGACGTACAGCGGTCGGCTGAACGTCAGGTCCTTGGTGCGGCACTCCTCCTCCGAGTACTTCGGGTCCCCGAACTCGTAGTCGAGGAACCGCAGCTCCATCACCTTCTTGGTGAAGTCCTCGATCGGGCTGATCTCGTCGAACAGGTCGCGGAGGCCCTTGTCGATGAACCACCTGAACGATTCGAGCTGGAGTTCGATCAGATTGGGAACTGCGAACTTGTCGTCGCTGACCCCGTTCTGGACCTCGGCGATCCGGGCGTATGAGAGGCGGCCGGAGGGCGTGATCGGGAGGGGAGTCGACGGGACAGACAGCATCAAGGACCGCTCCTTACGGAGTGTGCAGGACAGGGAGAGGCAAGGTCACAGACCGTCTAGGATACCGCTCTGGGGATTCCTGTCAACCGCGGCAGGGTTGCATTTGCGTGGCGACGTGTGCGCTGGGACCCTGGAGGGCCGCGCGCTGGACGCCTCATCGCGTCGTCGCCACCGCCCGGATGCTCATGGCGTCGA
>JBJKRU010000372.1:0-18345 GCA_046704485.1 Candidatus Limnocylindrales bacterium
GTCGACGTCGGCGACGGAGCGGCGGCGGGCACGTCTCCGAAGGTCGGCGCCGGCCGCGCCTCCGCCGGCGATCCCGTCGGCCCCCAGTCGGGCCCGGCCGGGGGCGTGATCGCCCCGGATGCCGTCATCTGCGCCCGGATCTCGCTGTCGCGAGCGGCACACCGGATCTCCACGCGGATCATCAGCAGGGCCAGCAGCACCGTGCCCACGGCCACCATCACGGCAACCACGACATCGAGCCAGAAGGCCTGGTCGAGGATGCCGCCGAAGGTCCGGACCACCGCCTCCATGTCGCCCGCCTCGACCTGGGGGACCAGATCACGGACGCCGGCCCACGTGATCACCCAGCCGCCGATCACGCTCAAGATGTACGAGCCCACCAAGCCCATCCACGCGGCCATCACCATGAACGCGCCGCCGCCATCGGGGTCGACCCGGTACAGCAGGTCCTGGAGCATGCCCGGCACCTTGACCAGGTTCCAGACGGGGATGAGGGCGTAGCCGAACACACGGAGCGGGCTCCGAGACGGCGTGCCGCCGCCGAGCAGGGGGACGTTGCGCGTGACGAGGCCGAGCCAGCCGGCGAGGCACAGCAGCGCGAGCAGCGCGAGGCCGGTGCGGATCAGGGAGACCAGGCCGAGCTGGACGGACTGCGCCGTCACCGCCTGGTCGACCGTGTCGTGGCCCGCGGCGATGGCGTCGATGAACGCCTGCCGCATCGCCGGGTACTCCGACGCCTGGAGCCGCAGCATCACGATCCCCAGGATCGCCACGGCCGCGAGGAGGGCGACCGCGACCAGCGCCAGGGGCCACGAGGCCACGTAGCCCCGGACGCTCCGCTCGCGGGCCGCGCTCTCGGCCCTCAGGTCGAGGCCCGGCGCGGCACTGGCGCCCGACCGCGCCGCGCCGCAGCTGTAGCAGATGTCGTCGCGCCTGCGGTTGATCGACCGGCAGTCGTCGCAAACCCAGATGTCGTTCACCGCTCAACCGCCCAGTTCTCCGGTCGACGCCGCGGGACGGCGCGGGGCGCGGCGGACGTCGGGGCCGAGCTCGGGGTCGGCAGACGGTACAGTGGCGGCGTGACCTCCCCCCACACGCCCCGGACGACGCAGCCGGTCGAGTACAAGGGCGAGCCGCTCGACGCGGCCCGCGGCCCCGGCCTAGGCTGCTTCTGGCTCCAGATGGTGCTGCTTGCGGTGCTGATTGTGCTGACCCCGTTGTCGGCGATGGCGTGGGACTGGCCCGTCTGGGCAACCGCGCTCCTGTTCGTGGCGATGCTGCTCCTGCTGCTGCTGAGCGGGCAGACCGTGATCTTCCTGCTGCGCATTGTCGCCGCCGGGCGCGACGAGGGGCGCCGCCGTCCGCTCGCGGGCGCGACCCCCACGGTGGGCCAGCTCGAGGACGAGGGGCCGGGGGCCGGCGAGGCGCGAGACGCGGCCGAAGGCGCCGGCGGGACGGATGGCCGGGATGGCGCTCGCGACGCCGGGAGCGGCCCGCCGGGCATGCGACAATAGCTCCTCGACCAGCGCGTCATTGGAGGCCCATCAGTTCGTGCCCGTTCTCGCCACCTACTTCTCTGTCCGCCGCGGACGGGACCCGTTCTTCAAGTTCTTCATGAAGACGCTGTTCCCGCGCCAGGTGAAGGAGTATGAGGACAAGTTCGGGATCAAGTTCCTAGGCTGGTACAACGTCGCCCACGGCTGGGATTTCGACAACGTCATCATGTTCGACCTGCCCGACTACGCGACCCTGGACAAGCTGGAGGCCGACGAGGCTACCCGTGCCCTGGGCCACCGCGCTGGCGAGTGGATGTTCGAACGGCACCATTCGATGTTCCTCCGAGAGCGGCTCGGACCGGATCTTGAGTACCACGGCTAGAGGAGGCGGAACGATGGACGTGAGTCGCAACGACACGCTGAGTGCGCTCGCCAACGACGCCGCCCTCGAGCGGACGGCCTTCCTGGTCGAGGCCACCGAGCAGCTCCGGAAGTTCCTGGACCGCAACGCGGACCGGATCAAGGATCTGGGCGGCCTGACGCTGATCGACGAGGATCCCGACTACCTCTCGATCGCCCCTGACGGGACCTTCCGGGTGCGCAGCCGCTACGAGGACCCGGACACGGGCGAGTGGGTGTCGGAGACCGAGGTGGTCGACTCGCCGTCCGAGCTCATCGAGCTCTACAACCCGGCAGAGGTGTACACGGCGTTCGCCGAGGCCGCGCGCGAGGCTGCTGGCTTCGAGCCGGAGCCGACCGCAGCCGGTGACATGCTGGCCGTGGCCGGCGTCGCCCCCGAGGAGACGTTCGCGCTGGACTCCGACGACGGCTACGCCGAGGCGGCCGACACGTGGGCGGCCGGCCGTGCACCCGTCATGGAGGCCGACGACGAGGAGTCGGCCGCGCTGGCGCTGTACAACCTGGCGCTCGACTTCCAGGAGAAGAGCCAGCAGAACGAGGCCGCGCTGCTCGAGCAGTTCGAGGAGGCGATCGCGAAGCTGGCTGCGCTCGTGGGCGAGCTGGTCATCGTCGACGACGAAGACGAGCGCCTCATCCTCGGCGCGTCTGGCCGGTTCCGAGCCGAGGTCCTGCCGGAGGATTCGGACGGGGAGTGGCGCGAGCTCACCGCCCCGGACGACATCGTCGAGTACTACGACCCCACCGACGTCTTCGGCGACCTCGCCGACTCGCTTGCCGAGGCCTACCCGTCAGTCGCGCCCGAGATGGCCGAAGAGGACGAGGAGGAAGAGGAGGAGGGCGAGGAGGGGGACGAGGCCGAAGACGAGGACGCCGAGGAGAACTAGCCCGCCGTGCGCCCCGTAGGCGCCGAGCTCGTCGAGCGCCGGGAGATCGGCCCCGGCCAGTGGCTGCTCGCGTGGCACGCCCCGGCCGTCGCGACTGGCGCGCGGGCTGGGCAGGCGGTGCATGTCCGCACGGTCGAGGCGGGCGGGCTGCCGCTGCGCCGGCCGTTCCCGATTGCCACCGCCGACGCGGCACAGGGCATCCTCACGATCCAGGCGACGGGCAGGGTCGACTCGTCCGGCAGCTCGCCCCCGCCCTGGGCCGCCGCACTCCGGCCCGGCGATCGCGTGGACCTCGCCGGACCGCTGGGACGCCCGCTCGAGGTGGACCCGCGGTCACGCCACGTGCTGCTGGTCGCCCAGGGGCCGTCGATCGCCGCCGTCCGGCTCCTGATCGACGAGGCGGTGCGCGACGGTCGCTCCGTGGTACTGCTGTTCGGGGCCGCGACCGCCGCCTCGGTCTACCCGTCGAGCCTGCTCCCCGACGAGGTGGAGTACGTGGTCGCCACTGATGACGGTTCGCTCGGCCACCGCGGGTCGGTGGTGGACCTGGTGCTCGACTACGAGGCATGGGCGGACCAGGCCGTCGCGGCCGGCCCCGCTCCGCTCTTGGGCAGCTTCGCCCGCCTGGCCGCGGGGCGCCGCCAGCGGATGGGAGTGGCGACCCTGGGGCGCAAGCGCGGCGGCGGCAAGCCCGTGCCGCCCGGCTCCCCCGAGGCGCGGCGCAAGGCATGGCTGCAGGTGGTGCTGGACCAGTCGATCGGCTGTGCCGCGGGGACGTGTCTGGCCTGCACGGTCGAGGGGGTGGGCGGCACGGTCCGGATCTGCCGCGAGGGCCCGTCGTTCGCCGCCGACGAGATCGACTGGGAGCGCGCGTCGTGAGCTCCGGCTTCCCGCGTCGCCCAGCCGTGGAGCGCCTCGCGGCCGGTGCGGGCATGCTGGCATTCGTCCTGATCTCAGCGGGCTCCCTGGTCGCCGCGGTTGCCTACACGGGCACCGCCGGCGAGCCGTACAGCCCGCTCAACCACTGGATCAGCGAGCTCGGCCAGGACGGCGTGTCCGCGCAGGCGGCGGTGTTCAACGGCTGCCTTGTGCTCGGCGGCGCCGCGTTCGTGGCGTTCGTCGTGGGGCTGTGGCGGTCCAGCCCGTCGCCGCTGCGCTGGGCCTTCGCGCCGGTTGGGGTCCTCGCGGGCATCGGAGGACTCCTCGTGGGCGTGTTCCCGATGAACTACCCGACGCAGCATGTCCTTGCGGCGTCCGTGTTCTTCAACCTGGGCTGGGTGTTCGTGCTGCTCGCGTCGGCCAGCTTCGTCCGCGGCCGTGATCCACGCCACCCCGTCTGGCTGGCGGCAGTGGGTGGTGTATCGGTCGTGGCGCTCCTCGCCTTCATCGTCTCGCTGTCCACCGACGAGTTCTCGCGCCAGCGCATGGCCTCATCGGGGCCGATCGTCGGGCGGCCCGACGTCTGGATCGCGCCAGTCCTCGAGTGGGCGGCGCTCGTCTCGATCATGGTGTGGGTCCTGCTCACGTCTCTCGCATGGTGGCGGCGGCTGCGGCTCGAGGCCGCGGGCATGGCCCGATGAAGGCGAAGCGCAAGGGCGTCGCCGCCAACTCCAAGCGGACCCCCACGGTTCGACGGGTCAAGCCCGCCATCACGCCGGTGGCGAAGTCGACGCCGCCAGCGCCGCTCGGCCGGCGAGCCGCGGCCCTGCCCCCGGGTCCGGTGCCGGCGCCCCAGGTGCGACGCGCCACGGCTCCGCCCGCACTCGATGCCCTCGGCGCCCGTCCCGTGTCGCTAGCGGTGGACCTCGGCCGCGGCCTCGTGCTCCCGAACCCGGTGATCGTCGCCTCCGGCCCCTTCGGCTACGGTGTCGAGGTGGCCGACGTCGTCGACCTGCCGCGACTCGGCGGGCTCGTCACGCGGAGCACGTCGCTCAAGCCGCGCGCCGGCCACCCGGGTCCGCGGGTGGCGGAGATCCCTGCCGGCCTGCTGCTGGGCATCGGACCGCAGAACCCCGGTCTTGACGTGGTCCTGGAGCGGTACGCAGCGGCGTGGGCGCGCTGGGACGTGCCGGTGATCCTCAGCCTGTGCGCGGACACGTCGGGGGAGCTGGGCGAGGCGGTCCGACGCCTCGAGGGCGTTCCCGGGGTCGCAGGCGTCGAGCTGAACCTCTCGTGCGGCGGCCGGGCCGCCGGGGTCCCCGGTCTCGATGCCGACGCCGCCGCGTCATGGGTGGACGCGGCGCGGCGCGGCACGGACCTGCCGGTGATCGCGAAGCTGACCGCTGCTGCGGTTGACGCGCGCGCGGTCGCCAGGGCCGTCGAGGATGCGGGCGCCGACGCGATCGCCGCGGTCAACACGCTGCCCGGATTCGTGCCCGCCGCCGACCGCCGCGGCCCCGCCCTCGGCTCCGCGTACGGAGGCGTCTGCGGCCCGGCCCTGCGCCCGATCGCGCTGCGGGTCGTGTGGGAGGTGGCCCAGGTCGTGGAGGTGCCCGTGATCGGGGTGGGCGGCGTGGCGGCCGTCGGCGACGTGCTCGACTTCCTGGCCGTGGGCGCGAGCGCGGCAGGTGTGGGCGTGGCCGCCCTGGCCGACCCGATGCTGCCCGTGCGCCTGGCCGACGAGCTGGCCGACGCGTGCCGCGAGCGCGGCGTCGCCGACGTCCGCGAGCTTGTCGGGACGGCCCTGCCGAGGCGTGTCGCCACGCCCTCCACGCGAGGCGCCGAGTTCGCGCGATGAGCTGGCTGCTGGCGTGGCTGGCGGCCGTCAACCTCGTGACGGCGGGCCTCTACGCCTACGACAAGCTGGCCGCGCGGCGCGGGTGGCGACGCATCCGCGAGCGCACGCTGCAGCTCGGCTGCTGGCTCGGAGGCGCCATCGGGGCGTGGCTGGTCTTCCTCGGCCTCCGCTACAAGACGCGACGCCGCTCGTTCTGGGTGGTCCAGTCGCTGGCGACGGTCCTGTGGGCAGGGGCGCTCGTCGCGGTGGCGATGCACTAGGCGCTGGCGGGATTCCGGCGTGCGGAGCGGGCGAAGGCGGCTGCCGACGGGTCGAGCGCCGTCGCGGTCTAGAATCGCCCGGCCATGACCACCCTGCGACGCACCCTCGACGAGGCCACCCGCCACGCGATCGCCGCCCGCACTGAGGCCCTGTTCCGGAGCAGCGGCGCGCTGAGCGAGGGCCACTTCAGGCTGAAGAGCGGCCGCCACAGCGACGCCTACGTCGAGAAGTTCCAGGTCCTCCAGGACCCGGCCGCCACGAGCGAGCTGTGCGGGTTCTGGGCCGCGGGCATCCGCGACCGCGACGGGACCCCGATGGTGGACGTGGTGGCCGGGCCGACCACCGGTGGCGTGATGCTGGCCTTCGAGACCGGCCGCCAGCTGGGCGCCCGGGCGATCTTCGCGGAAGAGGTGGCGGGCGGGCCGGGGGATGGCCCCCGCCGCGAGTTCCGCCGCGGCTTCACCATCGCCCCCGGCGAGCGGGTCCTGCTGGTGGACGACATTCTCACGACCGGCGGGTCGCTCCTCTCGATGATCCCGGCGGTCGAGGCGATGGGCGGCGAGATCATCGAGTGCGCGGTGATCGTTGACCGCTCCGGCGGTACCGCCACGCTCACATCGCCGGCCACCGGTCGGGTGTATCCGCTGCGCTCGCTGTGGACCCTCGAGCTGCCGACCTACGAGCCGGGCGCTGCCACCTGCCCGCGCTGCGCCGCGGGCGAGCCGGCCGTCAAGCCGGGGTCGAGCGGGACCGGGCTCGTGCCGAGGTGAGGCGGGAGCCGCGGGCGCGGCGCACGGCCGGCACGCCGGTGGCGACCCTGGTCGCTGCCGTCGTGGCGACCCTGGTCGCGGGCGCTGTCCTCGCTGCCTGCTCGGCGGTGTCCCCGGCAAGCCCGGCGCCATCGCGCGCCGCCTCGGGGGCGGCCGCCGTGTCGCAGCCGGCCCTCACGTCGCCCATCGAAGGCGTGGTCCTGCATGTGGACTCCCCCCGGCTGGGCCAGGTGACCGACTTCACGCTCCTCACCGGCGGCCGCCAGGTCCTGTTCAGGATGGGGACGCTCGAGGATCCGCTCGACTTCCCGGCCGCCCACCTCGCCGAGCACGTGGCATCGTCGGAGCCCGTGCGCGTCTACTTCAGGGTCGACGGCTCGAATCTGGTCGTCTACCGCCTCGAGGACGCGTCCGCATCGCCGGCGCCGACGTCCCCGTCAGCGTCCTAGGGGCGGTCCAGGGCGCCGCCGTCCCGCGCGTGGTGCCCGCCGCGACCCCCCGATCCGGCTATGACCCGGCGATCTTGGCGATCACGTCCGAGAGCTCCTGGGGCGTGATGATCCCCTCGAATGAGCCCTGCACGATGCCGTTGCGGTCGACCGCGAAGATCCACGGCTCGGTGGGCAGGCCCCACGCGTTCGACACATCGGTGGGGATCAGGTTGTTCTGCGCATCGAGCACCGGCTGGAGTCGACCGTCGGTGAACGTGAGCTTGTAGGGCTCTACGTTGATGAACGCCACGGACGAGGGGGCCGTCGTCGCGGCAGCCTTGACCTGGTCGAGCGTCGGGCCGCACTGGGCGCTCCGGCAGAACGCCGGTGTGGCGAAGATCAGGATGAACGGCCTGTGCTGGGCGAGCGCGGTCGCAACGGAGGTCTGGTAGAAGGCCGGGTCCGGATTGGTGTCGGAGGAGATCTTGTGGATGTCGCCGCCGACGTCCGACAGGGTGGGGGTCTGCGTGTCGGGCGCCTTGTCGCCCACCGAGATCACCGTCGGCTTGAGCAGCACGGTGAAGGGGACGCCGATCGACTCGGGCTGGCCGCCCTTGGGCGTGACGTTGAAGACCGCGGTCCACTGTCCCGCGGTGGGGAACGAGGCGTGGGCGATGTACTCGCCGCGGCTCCCCGCGATCGCCCACACGAATTCGCCCTGGACCGGCGAGCTGGCCTGCGTGGTCCCTGGCGCGATGAACGAGATCGCAGCCGGCATGTCTGGCGAGCCGATGGGCAGCCCGCTGGCGGGGTCGAGGAACGAGAACACCACCCGGTTCTCGCCCACCGCCAGCTGCGAGCTGATGATGACCGGCGTGACCGAGGCGACGGCCTGGCTCGCCTCCGCGCCCGCCCCCGAGGACACGGCCGTCGGCGACACGACCACGAACCCCCCCTGGTCCGCCGGCTTGCACGCGGCGGCGGAGAGGGCGACGGCGAGCAGGAGGGCAAGGGGCAGATGGCGCATCGGGTGAGCCTAGCGCCGACGCCTCCAATGCGCACTCCGGCCGGCTGCGTAGAATGGGCGCCATCCACCCGCACGCTCGGACCGAGGTTGCTGCTTCCCGCCGTGTCCCGCTACCAGAAGCTCGCGCTCGCCACGGTCATCACCACGATCCTGCTCATCACCATGGGCGTGGTCGTGCGTGCCACCGACTCGGGCATGGGCTGCCCGGACTGGCCGCTGTGCCACGGGCAGCTGATCCCGTCCGGGGATGACTACCAGGCATGGCTCGAGTGGCTCCACCGCGACATCGCGATGGTCATCGGCTTCGAGATCCTGGGCCTCGCGTTCCTCGCGGTCCGCCACTTCCGGGGCCAGAGGTCCGTCCTGTGGCCGACGCTGGTGGCCGTGGTCCTGGTGGGCTTCCAGGCCTACCTCGGCGAGGAGACCGTCCGCCTCGGCAACTCGGGTGCGTCGGTGCTCGCGCATCTCGCCACGGCGATGGCGCTGCTGGGGCTGCTCACGTACCTCGCGGTGCGCGTCCGCTACCCCATGCGGTTCGCAGGGCCGGGTGCCAGCCAGCGGTTCACGCTGCTCGCCACCCTGTCCTCGGTGGCGATCTACGCCCTGCTCCTGTTCGGGTCCAACGTGATGGCGAACGACGCGGGCGCGGTGTTCACCGACTGGCCGCTGATGAACGGCGGGATCGACCCGGCGGCTGCGCCCGGGCTGTCGCCCGCGGTCGCCGCCCTGTACCAGATCCAGGCCCTCCACCGCTGGGTCGCGGCGGTCGTCGGGATCATCGTGCTGATCACCGCGGTCGCCGGCTGGCGCACCCAGCGCCATCGGCCGGTCGTCGCGCGGATCGCCGTGTCGATGGGCGTGCTGTTCCTGGTCCAGGTGGGCGTCGGCG
The DNA here is from genome assembly GCA_046704485.1 of Candidatus Limnocylindrales bacterium. Lineage (GTDB taxonomy): Bacteria > Chloroflexota > Limnocylindria > Limnocylindrales > CSP1-4 > CAIXZV01. The sequence goes on from JBJKRU010000372.1 coordinate 8,916, forward strand.
CCGCGCTCGTGTTCACCGCGCTCGCACCGTGGGCCCGGACGCTGCACGTCGCGATCGGCGCGCTGGTATGGGCGCTCAGCGTTGGCCTCGCGGTCACCTCCTATTACGAGGCGCGGATCTCGGGCGCCACCGCGGCCGCCGGCCCGGGCTCCGACGCGGCCAGCGGCGGCAGGGCCAGGCCCAGCACCGGTGACACCGTCCGCGCCTACATCGCGCTCACCAAGCCGCGGATCATCGAGCTGCTGCTGATCACCACGGTCCCGGCCATGGTCCTGGCCACCCGCCACCTGCCGGGCATGACCATGCCCGAGTGGTTCCGGCTGGCGTTCTGGACCCTGACCTGCGGCACGCTCGCCGCGGGCTCTGCCAACGCGATCAACCAGTACCTCGACCGCGACATCGATCTCCTGATGTCGCGCACGCGGAAGCGCCCGCTTCCCGCGCACCAGGTCCCGCCCGAGAACGCGATGGTGTTCGGGATCGTGCTCGGCGTGGTCTCGGTCTCGCTGATGGCGTGGACGGTCAACCTCGTGGCCGCGTTCCTGACGCTGCTCGCGATCGCGTTCTACGTGGTCGTCTACACGATCATGCTCAAGCGCACGACGCCCCAGAACATCGTGATCGGCGGCGCCGCCGGCGCGCTGCCGCCGGTGATCGGCTGGGCGGCGGTGACGGGCCGGATTGAGGTGCCCGCGCTGGTGCTCTTCCTGCTCGTCTTCTACTGGACGCCGCCCCACTTCTGGGCGCTCGCGCTCCGGATCCGGAAGGACTACGAGGCGGCCCGCGTGCCGATGCTGCCGGTGGTCAAGGGCGTGCCGGAGACCACTCGCCAGATCGCCGTGTACACGGTGGTGCTGGTCGCGATCAGCCTGGTCTTCTACCTCGTGGCCGGGATGGGCCTCGTGTACCTCGTCGCCGCCGTGGGGCTCGGCGCCGTCTTCCTCTGGCGCGCCTACGTGCTGTGGCGGCAAGGGACCTCGCCCGAGGGGTCGCTCGCGCAGTCGATCCGCCTGTACAAGTACTCGATCAGCTACCTGACGCTGCTGTTCGCCGCCGTGGCGCTCGACGCGCTGGTGGCCGTCCGGATCTAGCCGCCGCCCACCCCGCGGACCCCGCGCCGCCGCCGGCAGCCCGGGCCGGATTCGGTGCCGTCGAGCGCGCCGCCGGGGGTTCGAGGACGCCCGCCTTCTCCGCGTCGAGCCAGCCGCGACGTGGGCGTCCTATGCACGCATCGCCATACTCGGGCGGGCGCACTGTGTCACGATCCCGCCATGGAGCTGACATTCCTCGGCGGCACCCGGACCGTGACCGGCTCCCGCCACCTCGTCGAAACCGGCCGCGCCAAGGTGCTCATCGACTGCGGGATGTTCCAGGGCGGCCCCGCGGAGGGCGTCCGCAACCGCGTGCCGCTGGGAGTGGATCCCGCGAGCCTTGACGCCGTCGTCCTCACGCACGCCCATCTGGACCACTGCGGGCTCCTCCCGCTCCTCGTGCGGGAGGGGTTCCGCGGCCGCATCGTCTGCACCGCCGCCACGGCCGAGCTGGCGCGTCTCGTCCTGCTGGACTCAGCCAAGCTGCAGGAGGAGTTCGCCAAGCGGGCTGCCCGCCGAGAGCGCCACCACCCCGACCGCGCGGCCGCCGAGGAGGAGCGTGAGGAACACCTGTTCGACCAGGCCGTCGAGCTGGCGGCAGAGGGCGCGGCCAGCCCCGGCGGGCCTGACCCCGAGGACATGCTCCGCGCCGCCGGCGCGGAGGTGGAGCTCGACTTCGACGAGCCGCTGTACACGGAGGACGACGCCGAGGCCGCGCTCCCGCACCTCCAGGCGATCCCCTACGACGCCGAGACGGAGGTGGCGCCGGGCGTCCACGTCACGCTGCTCGACGCGGGTCACATCCTCGGCTCCGGGATGGTCCGCATGCGGCTGGCCCGCCCCACCGGCGGCCGCGACGCGGTGGTGGTGTTCTCGGGCGACCTGGGTCGTCCCGGCACGCCGATCCTGCGGGACCCGACGCCGGTAGACGCCGCCGACTTCGTCGTCTGCGAGAGCACCTACGGCGGGCGCGAGCACGAGGCGGCAGAGGCGTCCATCGAGACCCTTGCGAGCACCGTGCGCGATGTCGCCGCGCGCAACGGCGTGTTGCTGATCCCGTCGTTCGCCATCGGGCGGACGCAGGAGCTGGTGTGGGAGCTGCACAGGCTGGTCGACGCCGGGCGGATCCCGCAGCTCCCGCTGTACCTCGACTCGCCGATGGCCAAGTCCGCGTCGGACGTCTACCGCAGCCACCCCGAGGCCTACGATGCGGAGACGGCGGCCCTGCTGCGTGCCCACGAGGCGCCGCTCGACTACCCGGGCCAGCACGTGGTGCGCAACGTGCAGGAGTCGGAACGGATCGAGCAGACCCGGCCGCCGTATGTGGTGATCGCGTCCAACGGGATGCTGACCGGCGGCCGGTCGGTGGGCCACGCCTCGCGGCTGCTCGACGATCCATCGGCGACGATCCTGTTCGTCGGCTACCAGGGCGAGGGCACCCTTGGCGGCCATCTGGTGCGCGGCGCGACGAGTGCGCGGATCGGCGGTCGCGAGATGGCGGTGCGCGCGACCATCCGCACGCTCGACGGCTTCTCGGCACATTCGGACGAGCCCGAGCTCCTGGCCTGGCTGGGCGGCTTCATCCGGGGCCGGAAGCCCGGCGACCCGGGCGTCCCGTCGCACGTCTACCTCGTCCACGGCGACCCGCCCGCCCAGCAGGCGCTGGCGCCGAAGGTGGCGGCCCTCGGCCTCGCCGTGGACGTCCCCGCCTGGGCGCAGACGGTGTCGCTGGACTGAGGGTCCCCGGCTGCGGCAACTGCCCGCCAGCGGCCCCGGACAGCCGGTATCGTGCGTCCGTGCCGCTGCTCATCCTCAAGCTCACGCTGACGCCAATCCTGGTCGGCGGCGCCAGCCTCGCTGCGCGCCGTTGGGGCCCGGCCATCGCCGGCTGGATCGTCGCCCTGCCCCTCACCTCCGGACCGGTCCTGTTCTTCGTCGCGCTCGACCACGGACCGGCGTTCGCCGCCGAGGCGGCAGTGGGCACCACGCTGGGCCTCGCCGCCATCGTCGCCTACAGCCTCGCCTTCGCCGCGGCGTCGACGCGCGGCCCCGCGGCAGCCCTCACCGCCGCGACCGCCGCGTACGTGGTGGCGGGCTTCGCGCTCCAGGCCCTCGCCGGCTGGCCGTTCCTGCTGCTGGCCCTGCTGGTCGCCGCGTCGATCCTGGGCACGCTGCGGATCATCCCCTCGTCCGCGGTCAGGCCGTCGTCGCGACCGCAGCCGTCGTGGGACCTGCCGGCCAGGATCGTGGTGGGGACGGCGCTGGTCGTGGGCCTCACCACCGTCGCCCCGCTGCTCGGTCCGACGGTGTCCGGGATCGTGACCACGTTCCCCGTCTATGTGTCGGTTCTGACCGTGTTCGCGTTCCTCGGCGACGGGCGCCCGGCGGCGATGGGCGTGCTCCGCGGGGCGCTGATCGGACTTCCCGGGACCGTCGCCTTCTACGTGCCGATCCACTTCCTCGTGGTGAGCCCGGGCATCGCGCCCGCGTTCGCCCTGTCGATCGCGGTCACCTCGGCGATCGGGATGGTGGCCCTGCCCCGCGCCCGCGGGAGGATGCCGACCCCCGGGGAGCTCGAGCCCGAGCTGGTCTGAGAGGTCGCCCCGGGGTGGGCCGCACCCCGGCGCTGGCCCGCGAGCCGGCTGCTAGCGACGGGGCTTCGTCCGGGCGGCGATGCGCGCGATCGCGCCTTCCCAGCCCGCGTCGAACGGCCTGCCGGGCGCGTCGAGGTCGATCACCACGGGCGTGTGGTCGGACGGGGTCGGCGGCCCCTTCCGCGCCTCGCGGTCGATCTCCGCCCACACGACCCGCGCCACCACGGGCGCCGACCCGTACAGCAGGTCGATCCGCATGCCCTCGTTGCGGTGGAACATGCCGGCCCGGTAGTCCCACCACGAGAACCGCTCCTGCTCGGGCCGCAACTCACGGTATGCGTCCCTGAGGCCCCACTCGCGGAGCGACGCCAGTGCCGCTCGCTCGGGCTCGGACACGTGCGTCCCCCCGTGGGCGCGGTCAGGGCTCCAGACGTCCTCGTCCGCCGGAGTGACGTTGTAGTCGCCGCCGAGCAGGATCGGCGCCTCCGGCGACTGGGTCTCGTCGAGCCAGCGGCGGAGGCGGGCGAACCAGGCGAGCTTGCCCTCGTAGAACGGCGACCCCACTTCGCGGCCGTTGGGCGCGTACAGCGACACCACCCGCACCCCTCCGCAGACGGCCGACACCATGCGCGCCTCGTGGAACGGGTCGAAGTCGTCCTCGGCTGCGGGGGCTGCGGCCCCCGAGGAGGAGTCGCGCACGGGCCCATCGCCGAAGTTGGTGACGACGTCCGCGGCGCCGACCCGCGACAGGATCGCCACGCCGTTCCAGCGCCCCTCGCCGTGGTGGACCAGCTCATAGCCGAGCATCCCGAACGGCATGACGGGCGCGTCGGCGTCGGACAGCTTCGTCTCCTGCATCAGGAGCACGTCCGGCTCGGCCCTCGCCAGCCACTTCTCGACGGCCTCCATCCGCGCCTTGAGCGAGTTGACGTTCCAGGTGGCGATCCGCACGACGCGCCCCGCGGCTAGAAGCGCCGGCCGCGCGCGCGGGCCATCTCGAAGGTGGCGGTGTCGGCAATCGCCATGACCGCCATGGTCCCGGCCTGGACGGGATCGCTGACGACAAGGTCGACGTGGTCGGGGAGCGAGCCCGCCATGTTGAGGGCGATGATCGGGATGCCCACCGCTCGCAGCTCGTCGGCGGCGTTGCTGATGTCGCCGCCCATGATCGAGCCCGCCAGCACGAGCAGCCGGGCGCGGGGGAGGTCGATGACCGCGCGCACGGCGGTGGCGATGTTCTCCTCGCCCACGAGGGGGATCGTGTCCACGGAGATCTTCTCGCCCCGGATGTTGTGGCGGTCCGCCTCGGTGACGGCGCCCAGCGCCACCTGGGCCACTTGCGCCCCGCCGCCGACGATGATCACGCGCTTGCCGAAGACCTTGTCCATCGGCCGGGTCTTGTGGATGGTGGCCACGTCGCGCAGCGGCTGGAGCGCCGCGATCAGCGTCGCCTCGTCGACGTCCTCGACCTCGAGCTCGAGCTCGGCCCGGCCGAGCCCACCGGAGGCTGCGCGCGCAGCGGCGCGTCGCATCGTGGTGAGCGAGCGCAGTCGTCCTCCGGCTCCGGCCACGGCGGCGGCGATGGCGGCGACGGCCGCGGGCTCGTCGGCGACCTCGAGGCGTGCGGCCGTCGTCGGCGGCAGCGGGTTGGGCTGGCGGCGGGGCATCCGGGCTGGCCCTAGCCCGCCCGGCCTGCGACGATGTCGGAGATCGACAGGCTGCCCGGGTCAGCGCCGGTGGGGTCGTGGTCCTCGAAGGCGATCCCCAGCGCCGTGAAGGCCTCGCGCGTGGCGGCGGGATCGCTCGTGGTCAGCATCAGGGCGCCGTCGGTGTCCTCGGCCACGCCGACGATCCCGGTGATGTTGACGTCCCGGTCGGCAAGCGCCTGCGCCACGCGCGCAAGCGCCCCGGGCCTGTCGTCGAGCTGCACGGTGAACCAGACGGACATTCGGGGAACCTCCTGCGCGCATGGTACGCGGGCATCGCGTTACCCTGCTGCCGTGGTGACGCGCTGATGGCAACACGGCTCCCTGACGCGGTGTACCGCGTCATCGGCCGGGTGGGAACGAGCCGGGTGGTCACGCGCCTGCATCCGCACGTCTACCGGCTCAGCGGCGGGCGCGGGGTCATCGGGCGCAACTTCGGTGTGCAGAACGTGATCGTCGCCATGACCGGCCGGCGCTCCGGCAGGCTGCGAGAGGTGCCGCTGTACGCGTTCCCGGACGGCGGCAGCTACGTCGTCATCGGATCGAACGCCGGTGGCGATCGCGAGCCCGCCTGGGTGGCGAACCTGCGCGCCGACCCGCGAGCGACGCTCAGGGTGGGCCGCCAAGTGCTGCCGGTGGAGGCGCTGGAGGCGACGGGCGAGGAGCGCGACCGGCTGTGGGGCCTCGCCGCGGCGGCCTATCCGGGCTACGAGGTGTATCGGAGGACGACCGCACGCTCGATCCCCGTGATCGTGCTGGCGCCGATCGCACCCGCCACACACCCGACGCCGGACGCAGCGGGGATCCTCTGACTCGCCATGCCCGCGCCGCTGGGCAACACGCCCACCAAGAGGATGCCCAACATCCAGGTCTTCGGCCTCGACGACTCGCAGGCCACGCGGGCCGCGCTCCGCTTCTTCCGGGAGCGGCGGATCGTCGTGCACTACGTCGACCTGCGCAAGAAGCCTATCGCCGCGGGCGAACTGCGGCGCTTCACGGACAAGCTGGGCGCGGTGGCGTGCATGGACACGGACAGCCGTCCCTACCGTGAGCAGGGCCTCGCCTTCCTGTCGACCGACGCGTCAGCCATCACGCAGCGCCTCCTGGCCGATGTCCGCCTCCTGCGGCTGCCACTCGTCCGCTACGGCGACGAGGTGACCGCCGGCAAGGCTGAGGACGCCTGGAGGGCTTGGCTCGCCCGCCCGAGGTAGCGGCCCCCGCGCGGGCGGCGCCCGACGACGCGCTCGGCCCGAGCGCGGGCCGTCGGCGCGTGGCATGCTGGCTGTTCGTGAGCACCGACAAGGATCCCGACGCCGCGGCTCCCAGCCCCTCGCCCCGGACCGTGCGCGCCGGCCGGGTCTCCATGCGTCCCGAGACTGCCGCCCGCCTCGGCACGCCACGTGCCACGGAGGACGAGAAGCTCCTTGCCGGCCGGCCGGCGGGTCGGCCGCACTTCCTCGACGAGGACACGTGGCGGGTCCTGCGGATCCAGTCCGAGTTCGTCGAGGGGTTCGAGGCGCTGGCCGGCATCGGGCCGGCAGTCGCGGTGTTCGGCTCGGCGCGGATGAGCTCGGGCACGCCCGTGTACGACCTGGCGCGCGAGATCGGCGCCGGACTGGCGAGGGCCGGCTTCGCGGTCATCACCGGCGGTGGGCCGGGCGCCATGGAAGCGGCCAATCGGGGCGCCCACGAGGCCGGCGGGCTCTCGATCGGCTGCAACATCGAGCTGCCGCACGAGCAGCACCTCAACCCGTACGTCGACCTCTCGATCGAGTTCCACTACTTCTTCGCCCGCAAGACCATGTTCGTGAAGTACGCCGACGCATTCGTGATCCTGCCCGGCGGGTTCGGCACCCTCGACGAGCTGTTCGAGAGCCTCACCCTGATCCAGACCGGCAAGATCCGCGACTTCCCGGTCATCCTGATGGGCCACGCCTACTGGGACGGCCTCCTCACCTGGATCCGCGACGTCCAGCTGCCCGCGGGAGCGATCTCCCAGGAGGACCTCGACCTGCTGCGCGTCACCGACGACCCCGCCGAGGCGGTGGCGATGGTCGCCGCCTACGCCACGGCGCACGGCCTCGAGGGGTGACCGAGCTCGCCGAGCCGCTGCCGGGGGTTGTCGCCGCCACCCGCAGCCGTCCCCTGCGCGGCTACTCGCTGTACCTGCTCGCGGCGTTCCTGTTCTCGCTCAACGGCACCGTCGCCAAGACGGTGCTGGCCAACGGCGTTGACGTGTGGCGCCTCTCGCAGCTGCGGAGCACCGGCGCGTTCTTCGTCCTGCTCGCGTTCGTGGCGGCGACCAATCGGCCGGCGCTGCGGCTCCGTCGCGGCGAGATCCCGCTGCTGGTCGCGTACGGAGTCCTGGGCGTGGCGGCCACGCAGGCGCTCTACTTCCTGGCCATCACCCGGCTGCCGATCAGCGTGACGCTGCTGATCGAGTTCACCGCGCCGCTGGCGATCGCGCTGTGGTTCCATTTCGGGCTGCACCACGCCACGAAGCCCGCGGTCTGGGTGGGACTCGTGATGGCGCTCGCGGGGCTCGCCATCGTGGCCCAGGTGTGGGACGGCCTCACGCTCGATCCGCTGGGCGTCGCGGCGGCGGTGGCGGCGATGCTCGCGCTGGTCGCCTACTTCCTGTCGGCGGACGCGCAGGTGCGCGGTCCGTATCGGCGCGACCCCGTGTCGCTGACGCTGTGGGGCATGGGCGCGGCGGCGCTGTTCTGGGCCGTCGTGCAGCCTTGGTGGACGTATCCGTGGGGCTCGCTCGGGGGGACCGCGCTCGTCGCCGGGACAGGTGCCACGGTGTGGCCGGTGCCCGTCCTGGTCGGCTACGTCGTGCTCTTGGGGACCGTCGTGCCGTTCTCGCTGGTGGTGCTGTCGCTTCAGCACCTGCGGGCATCGCAGGCGTCGGTTGTGGGCATGACCGAGCCCATCATGGCCACGGCGATCGCCTGGGTGCTGCTGGGCGAGGTGCTGACGCCGGCGCAGCTGGTCGGGGCGGCGATCGTCCTGGGCGGCATCCTGCTCGCGGAACTGAACCGCTGACGCCGGGGTTCCACCGGACCTGTCCGCACCGCGACGATCCGCGCCCATACGAGAACGACGCACCCCGGGAAGGCATGGGGTGCGTCGTCTGCATTGCGCCGAGGGCTCTGCGGAAGCCGACGGCTGCCAGTGGTGTCCTTGCCTGGGGGGAGGAGGCCCACTCGGTTCGGACCCTGTCATCATCGGGGCAGCAGATCTGGCGCCGTTGTGGACCACGTGAGAGGTTCCACATCGTGCGCCGCGGATCAGCGCACCCCTAGGGCGGCCCAGGGCTGGTCGGCGCGGCCCAGCGCGGCCTGGGGCGGCCCGGCGCGGCCCAGGGTGTTCAGCCCAGGGCGGCTCGGCGCGGCCCAGGGCACTCGGGGCAGCCCGGGAGCGGCTCAGCGCGGGACGGCGACCTCGAGCATCCCGCCCTCCGACACGCGGACGGGGTAGTAGCGGATCCGGCGGACCCGGGTCAGGCGACGCGCCTCGGCCTTCTTGCCGGGCGGGTCATCCTTGGGCTCCCGCCCCGGCGGGGTCCACGTGGGCACGTAGGTCCCGTCGGGCAGGAGGCCGCCGGTGGTGGGCATCTGCACGATGGCTGCCGACGCCAGGTCGAAGCGCCCGCTGTGCAGTGGGCATGCCACCACACAGCCGTCGAGCTCGCCGATCGACAGCGGGGCCGCCATGTGCGGGCAGCGGTCGTCCACCGCGGCGATCCCCTGGCTGGTGTGGGCCAGCAGGATGTCGACGTCATCGATGGTGACGCGCCGCATCGCGCCGGACGGCAGGTCCGCGAGCGGGAGCACCGGGGCGAACGCGGCGCGGTCCGCCCCGTGTGCGAGCAGCTCAGGCGGGAAGTCGAGGATGGCGGCCACGGGCCGATGGTAGCGCTGCTGCCGCGTCAGTCCGCGGCCGGGCTGGGACCGCGCCGCAGGTCCCCATCCGGGCCGCCGTCGCTGCGCCGCGCGCCGGTGGCCTGCGCCGGGGACGCGGCCTGCGCCGGGGA
>JBJKRU010000373.1:0-13399 GCA_046704485.1 Candidatus Limnocylindrales bacterium
CGGGCCTGCCGCGGGCTCCGCCTCGCCTGCCGCGCCACGGCCGCTGCCGTTCACGCTGCCCGTCCGGCGCAGCGGTGACGGCGCGGCTCGCCTCGCCATCGGCCGACGCAGGCAGCGCACCGCGTCGCCGAGCGTGGCGATCCCCACCACCTCGACGCCTGGGGCGAGCCGGGCCTCCTCTTCGGCCTCCTCCGGAACCAGGACCCTCCGAACCCCCCGGTCGCGGAGGGCCAGGGCGATCGGCAGCAGGCCAGGCACACGGCGCACCTCGCCTCCGAGGCCGAGCTCCCCGACAAGGCCGATCCCGCCGACGTCCGCCGCGACCTGCTCAGACCCGAGGAGCACGCCAACCGCGATGGCGAGGTCGAGGGACGCCCCGGCCTTGCGGAGCTCGGCCGGGGCGAGGTTCACGGTGATCCGCCGCGGCGGATGCCGGTAGCCCGCGTTCCGGAGCGCCCCCCGCACGCGCTCACGCGCCTCAGAGAGGGCAGCGTCGGGCAGGCCGACGATCGTGAACCCGGGCAGTCCGGGCGCCACGTCGACCTCGACGCCGACAACGCGGCCGACGAGGCCGTGGAGGGTGGCGGACATCAGGGTGGCTAGCACGGGCGGCACAGTAGGCCGCCGCGCTCACCCCGCGCTTATGGGCGCCTCAAACGGTATTCCGGGGCACAGCGGGACGAGGCGATGCATGGGCTGGCCAGCCGCAGTCCGCGGACCGTCTTGCAGCTGCCGGGACTAGCGGGCGGGGCCGGGCTGCAGCTGCGGGGCGGACCTCGCGGGTGCCTTGTCCACCGCCTTGGCGAAGTCAAGCACCGACCGGCCCAGCACCGAGTCGGCCTTCGCGGCCATGAACGGCGCCCCGGTGTTGAGGGCGGAGATGGCACCCCGGTACTCGTTCACGATCTGGTGCTCGATGGGCTGGCGCAGTGCGCCCTCGGCGCTCTTGACGTTGATGCCCGTGTAGGCGTTCGAGCGGTTCAGGACGAGCTTGAGCTTGCCCGACGCGTAGCCCAGATGGCCCATCGTGCCCAGCACGAGGCGGACGTTCTTGAGGCAGGAGAGGTCGGCGGTCATCACCGCGAAGATCGTCTCGGCGATGTCGAGCACCATCAGGTTGAACTCGTCGAGCCGCTTGTCGATGTCCACGATGACGTAGTCGTACATCGTGGCCAGCACCCGCAGGATCTCGTGCATGTGCGCCGCCGTGACCAGGTCCGCCGCCTCGGGCGTGGGCGGGGCGAGGAGCAGGTCGACACCGGAGTCGTGAGCCTGGATGACGCCCCGCAGCAGGTCTGCGTCGATCGTCGGCGCGGTCAGGGCGTCCACGATGCTCTTGCGGTCGTTGGCGAGGTCCATGAACACGCGGTGGTCGCCGAACTGCAGGTTGCCATCCACGAGGACCACCCGGCGGTCGAGCGACCGGAGTGCGATCGCGGTGTTGATGGCGATCGTGGTGGTCCCCACGCCGCCCTTCGCCCCGTAGTAGGCGTGGATCCGCCCCATCGGCGGCCGCCCACCGAGGGCGTCTGTTGGCGCGAAGCGCGCGAGCAGCGCCTTGATGCGCGCCAGCAGCTCCGCCGGGTGGAAGGGCTTGACGAGGTAGTCGTCCGCGCCGGAGCGGAGAGCACGGACCTTCTGCGACACGTCGCGGTCGGACGTCAGGATGATGATCGGGACGTGCCGCCCGGCCGCCTCCGTACCTCGGATCCGCGTGGCCAGCTCGTACCCGTCGACGCCGGGCAGCGTCACGTCGAGCAGGAGCAGGGACGGGCTCTCCGACTGCCACAGGCGGATCGCCTCAGCCGACTCGGTGGCGAGGAGCACCTCGTAGCCCTCGCCGCGGAGAGTCTGCTGCAAGAGACGCTGGACGCCCGCGTCGTCGTCGACGACGAGCACCTTTCCGGCCATCGCACCTCCCGGCATGCGTATGCGTTCGCGGTGCCGCCCGCGCCCTCGCAGTTCGAAGTATACGGACAGGCTCGACGGGAGCCTCGCGCTAGGGCCGCCCCGCGCGCAGCGCGGGGCGCAGCACCTCGTTCGCCGCGGCTTCCCAGGCCTCCGGGTCCTTCTGGTGCGCATCCCCGTGGCCCGCCCCGGCGACGACGAGATGCCGCGTACCGTCGGGTGCGGCGGCCACCAGTCGTGTCTGCGCCTCGGGCGGGATGAGCGGGTCCGAGCCTCCGTGGACCAGCAGGAGGGGCAAGTCCTCGAGCAGCCCGATCGTGGCGAGGGGCTCGATGGACCTCGGGTCCCCGCCCGCCATGCGCCCGAACCGCGAGAACGCGTGGCCCGCCAGTCGCACGCCGCCGGGCAGGCCCATGCGCCGGCCGACGACGAGCGCCAGCTCCGGCGAGACCGAGTCGGCCACGATCCCCACGATGCGCGGGCGTGGCGCATCCACCGCGGTCGAGGCGGCAGCGTCGAAGGACGTGTCCGCGGCCTCGAGGCGCCCGTCGCCCAGCACCACGGTGGCGGCGATCGCGGTGATGCCGCCCATCGACGAGCCCACGAGTGCCACCCGGCGCACCCCCCGCTCGCCCAGCCACGCGAGCGCCCCGGCCACGTCCTCGATCTCGTCGAGGCCGAAGGTGGTGGGCGCGTCGTCCGAACCGCCGTGCCCACGGAAGTCGAGGCCGAGGACGCTCGCCGTGCGCCGCAAGAACGGCCCCAGCTCCACGAGATCCGGCGTCACCGAGCCGCTGTAGCCGTGGAGCAGCAGGATCGCCTCGCGCGGGTCGCCGAGCCAATCGGCGTCGGGCTCGGCGGCCAGCCAGCGGCCTGTGAGGCGGATCCCGTCCCGGGACCGCAGGCGGACGACCTCGCCGCCGAGGCGGTCGAGCTGCACGGCCATGCCGGCCTCATCGGGCAGCCGCCGCGGCGCAGCCATCAGCCGTCGCGCCAGCCGATCGCTGACCGGGCCGATGGAGACGGCGGCGGCCCCCAGAGCCGCCGCCGCGACGACCGCCCGGCGGATCACTTGGGCGTGGCGGCCGGCGCCGAGATGCCCTTGTCCACGTAGCCGCCGATCTTCTCGGCGAGCGAGCTGAACTCCGTCGGGATCAGGAACTTCGTCGACGGGCTGGCACCCAGCGCCTTGAGCGCCTCGAGGTACTGCAGCGCCATCGTCTTCTCGTCGATCTGGTGCGCGGCCGCGAAGATCCGCTCCAGCGCCTGGCCGAATCCCTCGGCCCGCAGGATGGCGGCCTGGCGGTCGCCTTCGGCCTGCAGGATCGCCGACTGCTTCTGGCCCTCTGCGACGTTGATCGCGGACTGGCGGGCGCCCTCCGACTCGGTGATGACCGCGCGCCGTGTCCGCTCGGCTGACAGCTGGCGGTTCATCGCGTCCTGGACATCGCGGGGCGGGATGATCTCCCTGATCTCGACGGTCGTGACCTTGCCGCCCCAGCGCTCGGTGACCTCGTCCAGCTTGGTCCGCAGCAGCTCGTTGATCTGGTCGCGCTTCGAGAGCACGTCGTCGAGCATGATGTCGCCGATGACCGCGCGCAGCGTGGTGGTCGCCACGCCCTGGAGGGCCCCCGCGAAGTCGAAGACGTCGCGGACGCTCTTGAGCGGGTCGACGATCCGCCAGTAGATCAGGAAGTCGACGTTGATCGGCGCGTTGTCCTTGGTGATCGTGGTCTGGCTGGGGACCTCGATGAAGTTCTCGCGCATGTCGACCTTGGTGGGCCGGTCGACGAACGGGATCAGGAATCGCAGGCCCGGCTCGCGGACGAGGCTCTCGCTCATCCGGCCCAGCCTCTTGATCACGAGGCGCTCGTACTGGTTCACGACGCGTACCGACAGGTACACCAGCAGCAGGATCGCCAGGATGATGAACACCGCGATCGCGACGGCGACGATGACTTCCACGCGGACCTCCCCTCCTTGGGTGTTGCTGGACCTACGGGTGTGCAGCGGGCGGGGACGCCGTCGGCTGCGCCGCCGACTGTCCCTGGTCGCCCGCGGGTGCGCTGGAATCGGCGGCGACGATGGCCGTCAGGCCCTCGAAGCCGACCAAGCGGACCGGCGTGTCCCGGTCGAGCTCGTCGCCGTCGGCCGTGCGGGCGGTCCACGTCTCACCCCCGAGGTGGACGGTGCCCATCGGGTCGAGGGGCGCCTGGACGGTGCCGGTCGTTCCCGGTGAAGGCCTCGTGCCCACACCTTCCGCCTGAGCCGGCATGCGGCGGAGCCGGATCGCTGCCAGGACGATCGCGCCCATGAACACCGCGAACGTCGCCGCGGCGGCGAAGATGACCGGCGTCGCCACGGCGACGGACGGCTCCACCGGCGCGCCGACGGGCTGCGAGTAGAGGATCGACGCGCCGAGGACGAACGCGATGAGGCCGCCGAGGCCGAGGATGCCGTGGCTGGTGATCTGCGACTCGAGGGCGAACAGCAGCATCCCGAACGCCAGCAGGATGAGGCCCGCAACGTTGAGCGGCAGGCTGCCGAAGCCGATGAACGCGAGGATGAGGCACAGCGCGCCGACGATGCCGCCGACGATGGTCGGGTGGACCAGCTCGATCAGCAGCCCCGCGATGCCCACCACGAACAGCAGGAACGCGATGTTCGGGTCGGACAACAGCTGCAGCGTGGCGAGCACCGGGTTCATCGGAGCGTCGACGACGGGCTTCCCGACGACGTCGAGCGTGACCGTCCCACCGGGCGTCGTCACCTGCTGCCCCTGGGCCGCGGCGAGCACCGCGTCGAGCGTGGCGGCGACCCCGTTGACGACTCCGCTGGACGCTGCCTCGGTGGCCGTGGCGGACACCGCGTTCGACACCGCCGAGACCGCCCAGGTCACGTTGCGCCCCCGCGCCTCGGGAATCGAGGTGATGGTCGCGATGGAGATGCTGCGGACCTTCGCACCCTCGGTGCCCGTGATGTCCTGGCCGTTGCTGCCCACCGGCGACGCCGCCCCGATGCTCGTCCCGGGCGCCATGTACGTGAGGTGGCCGGCCAGCGCGATGAACGTGCCGGCGCTGGCTGCCCAGCCCCCGGCCGGTGCGACCCACACGATCACGGGGACGCGCGACTCGAGCTCCGCCTGGGTGATCTGGAGCATGGAGTCGAGGCTGCCGCCCGGGGTGTTGAGCTTGATCACCACGGCCGCGGCACCGTCGCTGGCCGCCGACGCGATGCCGCCGGAGAGGTAGCCGGCCATGACGTTGTCGACCACGCCGTCCGCCGTCAGGACCACCACGCTGCCCGACGCGGCGCGGGCGGGCGCCACCAGGGCGACCAGCAGCAGGCCCGAGGCCAGGATGGCACGGGCGAGCGCGACCTTGGAACCCGTGATGCGAGCGCTCATCTCATCGAGGTGAGTATCGCACTCGCCTCCACAGGCAGCCCATGCCGCTGGGCCTCACCGGCCGGGCCGGTCGGTCAGCGCGTCGAAGGCGAGCCGGCTCCACGTCTCGAGGCTGTCGCGGAGCGCCGCCACCTCCTCCGTGGTCGCGAACCCCCCGACGAGCTTGTCGGTCTCGCGGATCGCCACCGCCCGCCCCGCCGCGTCGGCCGTGTACACGAAGCCGACGTGGACTGCGCCTACGGGCGTCGTGTCGTCATTGAGCAGACCGACGGGCTCGAAGTCGGGCAGGAAGTCGGCCTCCACCTCCTCACGCCACTCTCGGCGCAGCCCGCCCGCCACATCGCCATCACCCGGGTTGAGGTGTCCGCCCACGCCGATGGAACCGAGATCGTGGAGGCGGGCATCGCCGCCGGCGCGCGTCCGGCGCATCAGGAACCAGCGCTCGCCGTCGCGCAGCACCAGGTACGGGATCACCTGCTTGAGCGAGGGGTCCTCCTCGGCATCGCCGCGTCGCGCGTAGCGGCCTTCTCGGGCCACGACGGCAAGGGCGTCCCCGAGGTCTCCCCGCCGGACCCCGGTCCAGCCCTCTCCGGGAACCAGCGCCTCGCGCGGCACCACGAGGACGAGCTCGTCCTGGTTGCCCACGCCTCAGCCGTCCAGACGGTCGCGAACGGCCTCGAGCCGCTCGCGGATCGCGGCAGGGTCGGCGCCGCCGGGCGCCTCGAGCACCGCCAGCCACGCATCGACCCGCGCCCGGTACGTGCGGAGTCGCTCCGCCAGGCGGTCGGCGTTCGTGGCGAAGATCTCTGCGCCCATCGCCGTGTCACCCCGGGCCAGGCGCGTCGTGTCGCGCCAGCCCCCGGCGGCGAGCGACAGGGCCGCCTCCCAGTCGCCGTCGGTGCCGCCAGGCAGGCCCGCAATGGCCTCGACGAGCATCACCGAGGTCAGCAGCGGCAGGTGGCTGATGGCCGCCACGAGGCGGTCGTGGCGTGCGGCGTCCAGGTGGACGGGCCTCGCCCCGCAGGCGATCGCCAGCCGCTCGACGACACCCGGGTCGCCGCCGGCCACCGGCGCGGTCACGACCCAGGGCCGGTCGCGGAACAGCGCGGCGTCCGATGACTCGAAGCCGCTCGTCTCACGGCCCGCCATCGGGTGTCCCCCGACCCACGGCAGTCCGGCGTCGCGGGCGACGCGCTCGAGCGCGGCCTTGGTCGAGGCGACGTCCGTCACCGTCACGCCCGGCGGCAGGGCATCGCGCCACGCCGTCGACAGGCGGCCGATCAGCCCGGCGCAGGCGAGGGGCGGTGCCGCCAGCACCACGACCTCCGCCTCGGCCAGAAGGTCCGGGACCGACCGGAACGAGGCGTCGATCGCCCCGGCCTCGAGGGCGCGCTGAGGACCTGCGCCGGACGGGGTCCAGGCGCCCACCCACCAGTCGGCACCGGCGGCGCGCACGGCGCGGGCCACCGAGCCGCCGATCAGGCCGAGTCCGAGCAGGGCGACGCGCATGGCGGGATTATCGCCGGTGCCGTTCAACGTGGGCGCGCGGAGAACCCGGTATGCCTGCTGACGGCTACGGCAGGTGCAGGTTCCCCCCGGCGCCCCGGCGCGACGCACGCCGGCGCTCTGCCCGCCGGCGCTCCCCGGCTTCCGTCGGCGGCCCGGGAGCGTCGGGCGGATTGGCGCGCCGCACGAGCTGCCGGCGCTCGATCACGCGGCGCTCGGTCGACAGGATGGCGCCGCACCGCGGGCACCGCCGCTCGTCGGCGAACAGCGATTCCAGCGGGGCCACCGCGTACATCTGGCGACCGCAGGCATGGCAGGCGAGCTTGGGGCACCACCCGATCGTATGCAACCACGGTCAGCGGTGCACGTCGACGGCGCACCGCGGATCCGGGATCCCCTCCCCGCCGGCAAGGGCGGCGGGGAGGCGTCAGACGCCGACCTTGGGCAGGTCGGCGAGCGACGCGGCCACGCGCTCGGCCGGGTACTCGTAGTCCTCGAGGACGCCCTGCAGGTACTTCTCGTAGCTCGACAGGTCGAAGTGGCCGTGACCCGAGAGGTTGAACAGGATCACCCGGGCCTCGCCGCGCTCCTTTGCGTCGAGCGCCTCGTCGATGGCGACCTTGATCGCGTGGGTGCTCTCGGGGGCCGGCAGGATTCCCTCGGTGCGGGCGAACTTGACGCCGGACTCGAAGCAGGCGCGCTGGTGGGCGCTCCGGGCATCGATCAGGCCGTTCTCCTTGAGGAGCGACACCAGGGGAGCCATCCCGTGGTAGCGCAGGCCGCCCGCGTGGATGGGCTCGGGGATGAACTCGCTGCCGAGCGTGTGCATCTTGACGATGGGCGTCAGGTGGCCCGTATCGCCGAAGTCGTACGCGTAGACGCCGCGAGTGAGCGACGGCGCGGCCTCGGGCTCGGCGGCGACAACTCGGTACTTGCCCTCGCCTCGCAGCATCCGGCCGACCCACGGGAATGCGAGGCCCCCGAAGTTCGACCCGCCGCCGGCGCAGGCGATGACCACGTCGGGCTCCTCGCCCGCCATCTGCATCTGCTCGATCGACTCCTGCCCGACCACGGTCTGGTGCAGCAGCACATGGTTGAGCACCGAGCCGAGCGAGTACTTGGTGTCGTCGCGGCCCGCCGCGTCCTCGACGGCCTCGCTGATCGCGATGCCCAGCGAGCCCGGCGTCTCGGGCATCTCCGCGAGCAGCTTCCGGCCGTAGTTGGTGTCGGGGCTCGGGCTGGGCACCACGCTCGCGCCGTAGGTCTCCATGAGGATCCGGCGGTACGGCTTCTGGTCGTAGCTCGCCCGCACCATGTAGACCTTGACCTCGAGGCCGAACACCGCCCCGGCGAACGCCAGCGCGCTCCCCCACTGCCCCGCACCGGTCTCGGTGGCCAGGCGCTTGACGCCCGCCTCCTTGTTGTAGAAGGCCTGCGCCAGCGCCGTGTTGGGCTTGTGGCTGCCGGCCGGGCTCACGCCCTCGTACTTGAAGTAGATGTGGGCCGGCGTGTCCAGGGCACGCTCGAGCCGGTAGGCGCGGTGGAGCGGCGACGGCCGGTAGAGCATGTACGCGTCGCGGACGGGATCGGGGATCTCGATCTCTCGATCGGCCGAGACCTCCTGCATGATCAGCGCCATCGGGAACAGCGGCGCCAGGTCGTCCGGGCCGATGGGCTGACCCGTGCCCGGGTGGATCGGCGCGACGGGCGCGATGCCCTTCGGGAGCAGGTCAGCGACGACGTTGTACCAAGTCCGCGGCGTCCGGTCCTCGTCCAGAACGAACTTCGTGTGGCGGGGTGCGCTGGCCATTGGAGTCTCTCCCGGGATTGGTGCAGGATGGGGCCGTGCGAGCCTAGCGCCTCGGGGCCATGCGCGGCAACCCGCTGGCGCCTCAGGCTGCTGGCGCCTCAGGCGCCGAGCGGAGCCTCCACGACCACCTCGTAGCGCGGCGGGCCGCCCCCCAGATGGCTCCGGAAGAGCGTCAGCGTGGTGGCGTCGAAGCCCGTCCGCCAGCCGGTCGCCTCCCTTGCGAGCGCGTCGGCGATCGCGTGGCTCACGTCGCCGCGCGCGGCATCGGTCCGCGCGACGGTGAGGTGCGGTCGGCGGGCCCGCGGGTCGGGCGGCCAGCCGAGGCGGTCGAGCGGCGACTCGAGCGAGTCGACCAGCCGTTCGAGGCCGTCGTTGCCCCGGTCGACGCCCAGCCATAGGGTGCGCGGGTGACGGCCGTCGGGGAAGGCGCCGGCGCCTGCAAGCTCGATCCGGAACGGCGCGACGGCAGCGGCGGCGTCGAGCACCGCGAGCCCGACGTCTGGGACCAGGTCGGGCGGCGTGTCGCCCAGGAACCGGACCGTGAGGTGCAGGTTCTCGGTCTGGACCCACCGCGCGTCGCGGCCCAGGCTCGTGGTCCGGACCGCGTCGATGACGTGGCGGCATGCCTCCAGCGGCCCGGAGGGGACGACGACGGCGACGAACAGCCGCTGGGGCCGCTCAGGCACCGTGCTCGGCACGGTACCGGTCGCGGTCCGCGCGCAGGACCTCGAGCGCCCGGTCCCGGTCGCGCCAGCCGTCGATCTGGACGGCCTTGTTCTCGAGCAGCTTGTAGGTCTGGAAGAAGTGCTCGATCTCGATCAGGCGGTGCGGGCGGACCTGGCTGAGGTTCCGGATGTGCGTCTGGTGCGGGTCCGCCAGCGCCACGCACAGCACCTTGAAGTCGAAGCCGTTCTCGTCATGCATCTCGAGGCCGCCGACCGGGCGCCCCCAGACGTGGCAGCCGGTGAACGTCGGCTCGTCGATCACCAGCAGGGCGTCGGTGTGGTCGCCGTCGTCCGCGCGAGTCGCCTCGATGAAGCCGTAGTCGTAGTTGTAGAACACCGCCGACGACAGCACGCGGTCGAGCCGGTAGACGCCGGCCACCTCGTCGAACTCGTACTTGTTGCGGCTGCCCCTCGGGATCTCGACCACGATCTCGACGACCTCGGGGAACCTGTCGGCGTGTCCGCTCATCCCCGAACTCTAGCGGGTCGTCGTGGATGCGGCATTCGCTCGGCTGTCCGACGCGCGGGGAGGCGCATCGGGAGCCGGCCGGCCGCTGCCGCGGTCGTCCCCCGGTCAGTCGTTGTAGAGCCGCTCCTCGATGAGCTTCTCCTGGACCGTTCGGCCGTTGGGGTCGAAGCAGGAGAACTCGAAGTGCTTCTCGAACTCGACGTCCACCGCGTCCATGCCGCCGCGGTTCTTCTCCACCGAGAGCACCACCCAGTCCCGGAAGCGCTGCGCCTGGTACGGGTTGAACTCGATGTTGACCTTCGCGACGATGTTGTACTTCTCGTTGAGGATCAGGATGATGTCGGCCTCGTAGTTGATCGCCGACGACCCGCGCAGGTGGTGGTTGCGCAGGCGGGCGGCCTTGAGGCCCTCCTTGTCCGCGGCGACGATCGCGATCATCGGCACGTCCTCGGACAGGGCGATGTCCTTGAGCCCGTTGACCACGAACGTGACCTTCTCGGCCTCGGTCGGGGGCTCGGGGATGACCGGCACCTTCTGCATGTAGTCCACGACCACCAGCAGCCGACGGTCGCCCGACAGCTCGCGGTGCTGCTTCACCAGCGCCCGGATGCCCTCGACGGTGCTCGCGGTCTGGGTGCCCCGGAGCAGGAACAGGTTCTGGCCGTACCGGGCGATGCGATCGAGCGAGGGCCGCAGCCGGGGGTTCGAGGCCAGCTGGGCGACGCCGCCGCCCTCCGACATCCAGGTGCCCAGGATCTCCTTGCGGACATCCTGGATCTTGATCGCCCCGGTCGTGTGGGGCAGGTGGGCGAGCGCGGACTCCGCGGCGATCATGCGGTTCAGCAGGTAGAGCTCATCGTGCTCGTAGCAGATGTACAGCACGTTGGCCTGGCCGCCCGACGCCACGTTGCGGGCCATCTGCAGGGCCATCGTCGTCTTGCCGGTGCCCTGCGCGCCGCCGATCAGCATCAGCTCGCCCGCACGGAGCCCCGTGCCGATGGTCTTGTCGAGGGGCGTGAAGCCGAGGGGGAGCGGCTGGTACTCGCCGACATTCCCTGTTGCGACCTTGTCGTTGAGGTCCACGAGGACCTCGATCGCCGACCGCGGCGCCATGCTGCCATTCGGGCCGTCGAGCCGCCAAGTCGGCTTCGGCATCGGCTCGCTCTCCGTCGTCACTCCCTCATGTCCTCCCGGCGCGGCAACCCACGGGCGCATGCTAGCACCGGGCTGCAGAAGCGCCCCCCACCGATGGTCCTGCCGCCAGATGCTACCGCCCGGCGTCGCGCGGGAGGCCCGCCAGCTCGTCCCAGAGCCGCACGATGACCCTCGTCCCGGCCTCGAAGTTGCGCTCATCGAGCCACTCGTTCGGCGCGTGCGCATTGCAGTTGGGCTGGGTGAAGCCGGCGAGCACCACGGGAAGGCCGAGCACGTGGTCGAACGCAGCGGTGACCGGGATCGAGCCGCCCTCGCGGATGAAGACCGGGTCAACGCCCTCGATGGCCCGGATCGCGCGTGCCGCCGCCTGCGTCGCCGGGTGGTCCGTCGGCGTGAGGCTCGCCTCGCCGCCGTGTATGTAGGTCGTGGTGACCTTGACCCCCGGCGGCGAGATCTGGGCGACGTAGTCTCGGAGCGCCTCGAACACCTTCTCCGGGTCCTGGTTCGCCACGAGGCGCGTGGACACCTTGGCATGGGCGTGCGCCGGGATGATCGTCTTGGCGCCCTCGCCCTGGAAGCCGCCCCAGATGCCATTCACGTCGAGCGTGGGGCGTGCCGTCTTGCTCTCCAGGATTGACCACCCGGCCTCGCCCACGAGCGCCGGCACCTGCGTCTCCTCGCGGAACTCCTCCTCCTCGAACGGCAGGGCGGCCATCTGCCCCCGATCCTCGTCAGTGAGGGCGACGACATCGTCGTAGAAGCCGGGGATGTGGACGCGGCCGTCGGGGCCCTTGAGCGCGGTGATGATCCTGGCCAGGGCGATCGCAGGGTTGTCCACCGAGCCGCCGTACTGGCCCGAGTGGAGGTCGACCGGCGAGAGCACGACGTCGATCTGCGCGTACATGATCCCGCGCAGGCCGACGGTGAGCGCCGGGACGTTGCCCTCGAAGTAGCCCGTGTCGCTGATGACCGCCAGGTCCGCTGACAGCCTGTCGCGGTTCTGGGGGATCCACCTGAACAGGCTCTCGGAGCCGAACTCCTCCTCACCCTCGAACACGAACGTCAGGTTCACCGCTGGAGCCTTGCCGGCCGTGCGCATCGCCTCGAGCGCCGCGAGGTGCATGACGAGTTGGCCCTTGTCGTCGGCCGCGCCCCGGCCCACGAACCGCCCGTCCCGCAGGAAGGGCTCGAACGGCGCCGTCTCCCACAGCTCGACCGGGTCCACGGGCTGCACGTCGTAGTGGCAGTAGACGAGCACCGTCGGCGCGTCCGGCGCCTCGTGGATCTTCCCGTAGACGATCGGGTGGAGGTCGGTCCGGATGACTTCCACTTCCGTCGCGCCCACGCCCCGGAGCCTCCCGGCGACCCACTCGGCGGCAGTGACCATGTCGTCTGTGTGGGCCGGCTGCGTGGAGATGCTCGGGATCCGCGCGAACTCGAGGAGCGCCGCGGCGCGGGACTCCCGCGAGGCCACCAGGGCGGCCTCGACCGCCGGGTGGATCGGATTGGGCTCCGGGATGCGCGTCGGTTCGGTCATGGCGGCTCCTGCGCTCTGGTTGGCGTCGACCCGAATCTACCGTGCCCCAGACACTGATCGAGGGCGGACCGGCGGTCCGCCCTCGATGGGCTTGCGGTGCCACCCGCGGTCCTGCGGGTCGCGTGTCAGGCGGGCTGTGGGGCCGGATTGGGCGCCGGGGCCCCGGAGCCGGAGCCGGTCGGCGCACCGCCGTCGGCGCCGGGGGCGATGACGCGCGGGATCCCCGAATGGCGATCCGGCTTGGGCGGCAGGTCGTCGAACAGCGTCTCGAACGCGTCGCCGTCGACAGTCTCCTCGGCGATCAGCTTGTCGGCGAGGCGGTCGAGGCGGTCCCGGTGCGCGGTGAGCACCTGCGTGGCGCGCTCGTACGCATGGTCGATGATGGCGCGCGTCTCCTCGTCGATCATCTTGGCGACGTCATCGGAGTAGTTCCGCTGCTCCCCGATCTCACGGCCGAGGAACACGAGCTCGTCGCGCTTGCCGAACGAGAGCGGGCCGAGGCGGTCGCTCATGCCGAACTCGGTCACCATGCGCCGGGCGAGGTCGGTCGCCTTCTCGATGTCGTTGCTGGCGCCGGTGGTCGTGTCGCCGAACACCAGGCGCTCAGCGACGTTGCCGCCGAGCAGGCCCGCGATCTTGTCCTCGAACTCGGACTTCGACTGGAGGTAGCGGTCCTCGGTGGGCAGGGCCATCGTGTAGCCGAGCGCCATGCCGCGGCTGATGACGGTGACCTTCGCGACCGGGTCGCACTTGGGAAGGATCCGCTGCACGACGGCGTGGCCGCCCTCGTGGTAGGCGATGATCCGCTTCTCCTCGTCGCTGATGACGCGGCTCTTGCGCTCCGGGCCGGCGACGATGCGCTCCAGGGCCTCGGAGAACTCGT
>JBJKRU010000374.1:0-4819 GCA_046704485.1 Candidatus Limnocylindrales bacterium
CGGATCTCCACGATCACGTTGCGGTCGTCGTTGGGGTCGCGCGGCAGCAGCGCCACCCTGAGGTCGTCGAGCAGCTGCGCCTCGCGGCCCTCGAGCACGGCGGGCACGTTGTGGATCGTGAGGCCGATCCGGTGGTCGGTGACGCGGTTGTCGGGGAAGTTGTAGGTCCGGATCTTCTCCGAGCGCTCGCCGCCGCCGACCATCAGCTTGCGCTCGGCGCTCTGGGCCTCACGCTGCTTCGCCAGCTCCATGTCGTAGAGGCGCGAGCGGAGGACCGACATCGCCTTCGCCTTGTTCTTGTGCTGGCTCTTCTCGTCCTGGATCTCGACCACCAGGCCGGTGGGCAGGTGGGTGATCCGGACCGCCGAGTCCGTCGTGTTGACGCTCTGCCCGCCGGGCCCAGACGAGCGCTTGACCTCGATCCGGAGGTCCTTCTCCTCGTCGATGTCGATCTCCACGTCATCCGCCTCGGGCATCACGATCACCGTCGCCGTGGACGTGTGGATCCGCCCCGCCGACTCCGTGGCGGGCACGCG
Organism: Candidatus Limnocylindrales bacterium; assembly: GCA_046704485.1. Taxonomy (GTDB): domain Bacteria; phylum Chloroflexota; class Limnocylindria; order Limnocylindrales; family CSP1-4; genus CAIXZV01. The sequence goes on from JBJKRU010000374.1 coordinate 537, forward strand.
CTGCACCCGGTGCACGCCGCCCTCGAACTTGAGGCGGCTGTAGGCGCCGTCGCCGGTGTCCTCGAGGATGGCCTCCTTGATGCCGCCGATGCCGGTCTCGTTGAGGCTCATGAGATCGGTGGCGAACCGGTGCTCCTGCGCGTAGCGCGTGTACATGCGCAGGAGCTCGGCCGCGAACAGCGCCGCCTCCTCGCCGCCCGCGCCGGCCCGGATCTCCACGATCACGTTGCGGTCGTCGTTGGGGTCGCGCGGCAGCAGCGCCACCCTGAGGTCGTCGAGCAGCTGCGCCTCGCGGGCCTCGAGCTCGCCGATCTCCTCGCGCGCCAGCGCGCGCATGTCCTCGTCCGACTCCGCGTCGCGCATCTGGCGGGCGCCGGCGAGCTGCCCGCGGACCTCGCCCAGCTCGCGGTAGGCGGCGACCACGGGCTCGAGGCGCGCGAGCTCGCGCCCCAGGCGGCGCAGCTGGCCCGGGTCCGCCAGGACCTCGGGCGTGGCGAGCTGGCCCGACACCTCGTCGTACTGAGCGGCGAGGCCGGCGAGCTTGGCGTCGAGCCCGAAGTCGTCGGGCGATCCTGCGGCAGCGGGCACGGGTCAGTCCCCGGGCGGGTCGACCGGGGCCAAGGCGACCTCGTCCGCCAGGACTTCCGCGGCCGCGCGAGCCTTCGCGGCGGTCTCGCCGGGGGCGGGCATCGGCTCCCGGACGAGCCCGAGGCCGCCCTCGGGAATGGCCTCCCCGTCGGCGCGCAGCGCCTCCTCGACCGCCACGATCGCGACCTCGATCATGTCGTCGGTGGGCTGCTTCGTCGTGATCATCTGGACCAGGATCCCCGGCCACATGACCACCCGCACGATGGGGTTGCCGCGGTGCCGGGAGCCCACGCGGAGCAGCTCGTAGCCCACCGACGCGATCACCGGGATCAGGAGGATCCGGCTGCCGACCATCACGACCGGCGTCTGGCGGCCGACGAGGCTGAAGGCCAGGATCGAGAGCAGCACCACCACCACGAGGAACTCCGTCCCGCAGCGCGGGTGCGCGGTGGGGTACTTGCGGATGGCCTCCGGGCGGAGCGGGTCGCCGCGCTCGAGCGCGTGGATCGTCATGTGCTCCGCGCCGTGGTAGGCGAAGACGCGGCTGATGTCGGGTGTCCTCGCCAGCAGCGCGAGGTAGCCGAGGAACAGGGCGATGCGCACCAGGCCCTCGATCACCTGCTGGGCCAGGCCGTTCTCGCTGCTGCCGGCGGCGAAGGTCGCGACCGCCAGCGGGAGGAGGAAGAAGAGGCCCAGGCCCACGACCGCCGTGATGATGAGCATCAGGGCCACGCTGCCCTTGCCCAGCTCCACGCCCTCGTCCTCCACCTGGAGGCTCGCCGATCGCATCAGCCAGCGCGTCCCCACGACCAGCGTCTCGTAGAGGATCACGAGGCCGCGCACGAACGGCCAGCGCGACACGCGGTTCTTGTGGAACCCGGCGTCGAGCCGCTCGGCCTCCCAGACGATGTGGCCGTCGGGGTGCCGCAGGGCGACGGCGATGGCGTCGCGGCCGCGCATCATCACCCCTTCGATGAGCGCCTGGCCGCCGTAGGCGAAGCTGGGCATCGGCCAAGTCTACCGGCTGGGGTGATCGGGCCGCCGCCGCCGGCGCGGGGCCACAGCGGGCGTGGTCTCGCGTTCGGTCGCATACTCGGGCCGATGCGACTGGAGCTGACCAAGCGTGGCGACTACGCGGTGCGCGCGATGCTCGCGCTCACGCGCGGGGCCGGGAACGGCCTGCTCTCCGCGCGCCGGATCGCCGACGCGATGGACATCCCGGTGCGGTTCCTGCCCCAGGTCCTGACCGACCTCCAGCACGCCGGGCTAGTGGAGGCCGCGCCGGGGCGCGCCGGCGGCTACCGGCTCTCGCGCGACCCGGCGGGCGTGTCGCTGCTCGAGGTCATCGAGGCGGTCGAGGGCGATTCGCGTCGCCAGTCCTGCGTGCTGCGCGGCGGCCTGTGCGGCTCGGACGGCTACTGCGACGTGCACGAGGTCTTCTTCAAGGGGCAGGAGGCCCTCCTCGGCACGTTCGCGGGCGCGTCCCTGGCGGACCTGGCGCAGGGCGAGGCGCAGCCCGGCGCTGGCTGACACACGGGCGCCCCGAGCCCCCGTCCGCCGCTGGCTGACCTGGCGCAGCCCGGCGCTGGCTGACACACGGGCGCCCGGCGACCGCGCAGGCGACGGAGCGGGCGACCAGCACCCGAAACGCAGCTCCGGAGAACGGAGGGCTCCGGGAAGAACCAGATGTCACTCCGGCGGGCACTAGCCGGGATGTCCGGGGGTCGTCGGGGCGAAGCTGTGCGCACTCGAGCTCGGTTCGGGTGCAAATGCCACCCAGGCGGGCAGTTGGGCCAAGTTTCGCCGACCATCGGCGGCCAATGCCCCCGTCAGTGACATGTGGCGGGTTGCGACGCGTTGTGGCGGGTTGCGACGCGTTGCGACGGGTTGCGACGCGTTGTGGCGGGGCGGGACTCCCCGGACCGGGCGGCGCGGCGCGGCGGGCGCGGCGCGGCGGGGCGGCGGGGTTCCGGGGAGGCCGTCGGGGACCTCACCCGGGCCCGGCCCGCGCCATCATCCGCGGGCCCGAACCCCCACCGTCGACCAGGCCAGCCCCGCCGACGCCACCACGGCCGCCGCCGCCAGCGCGAGGCCCAGCGCGGCGAGCGGGGCGATCCCGAGCGGCCAGCCCACCGCGACGAGCGCCGTCCCGAGGTTGAGCGCCACGAGCCGAGGCTCGGCGGCCCGGCCGAGGACAGCCCGCTGCACCGCGTGCTCCACTGGACCGCCCGGGCCGATCGACGGCAGCAGCTGCGTCCATGACGCCACGAGCACCTGCACCACCCAGCCGATGGCGAGCGGCGCGGCCACGAGGTCGGAGCGCCACGCCGCCGCATCGCCATCCAGGCCCACCGACCACGCCAGCACGAGCGCCGAGGCGAGCCCGGCCCCGATTCCGAACCATGCGACGCCCGCCATCAGCCCGCCACCCGCCATCAGGTGCCAGCCGGCGTCCGTGGTCCACCGCCCGCGAGCCGCGTGCACGGCCCGTGCCTCGGCGATGAGCCCGGCCACGCCCGCCAGCGTGAGGACCGCTCCCCCGTCGGCGATCACGCCGACCCTCGCGAGCAGCCCCACGACCACCAGGGGCGCTCCGAGCCCGACGCCGGTGACCGCCACGGTGGCCGACCGCCGGGGCACGATCCGCGTGCCCAGGACCGTTGGCAGGAAGTGCAGCAGGGTCGCGAGGATGACCAGCGACACGAAGCCGACCAGGTTGGTCCAAGCGTGCGCGGGCCGGACGACGGCCAGGCGCGAGGCCACAGGCTCCCAGTCGGCCAGCACCAGAGTGCCGAGCGTGGCGCCCACGCCCACGTTCGCGAGTGCCAGGAGATAGCCCCGCACGACGATGGGGCGGCGCGCCATGAGCCCGCCGCGCCCGGATGCCCGCACGCTGGCGGCAGTCGTCGCGATGCCGCACAGGAAGGCCACGCCGCCCACGGCCGACAGCGGGACGCCCACGGACAGGCCCGGCTGCAGCCCGTGCGTCGCGACGAGCGCCGCGCCGACCGCGACAAGGACGACGGCCGCCGTCCGGACCCGGGCTGGCGCGGGGCGGCTTGCCGACAGGGCGGCCACGAAGAACGGCATCACGCCCGCGATGGCGGTCGACGCGCCACCGGCCATCGCCAGGTGCAGCGGGAGCCACGCCGTCGACGGCAGGGCGGGCGCACCCGTGGCGATGGCGGCCGCGGCGCCGGCGGCGGCAACGAGGTATCCGGCGGCGACGACGACTGACGCCACCGCGATACGGCGGTCGTCATCACGCCGGGGTCCTGGGGTGTATCGGGCCGCTCCGACCGGGGATCCGTCCGGTCGGCCTGACGGGATCGGGCCGCTTGTCATCTAGCTAAATACATAGTAAGTTGATGATAGTTTGTCGAGCAGCCGCCCGGACGGGCCTGTCGAGCCGGGCCTGGGTGCAGGAATGCGGGCGGCTCGATGCGCCAGGCCTGCTGTGAGGGTATCGCCATGAACCGATCCCGACGCCTCATCGCCACCACCGCTGTGCTCGCGCTCCTCACCGGCGGGTGCAGCAGCAGCGCCGCCGGCGGCCCCCTGTGGAGCTTCGCCCTGCCGTCCACCCCCGGTGCCGCGGGCGCAGCCGCAGCGGCTGCAGCGAGCGCTCCCGACCAGCCAGCCGCTGCGGCGTCGCCAGCGGCCGGGACGACGGGCTCCGCTGCGACGTCCAGCGC
>JBJKRU010000375.1:0-4293 GCA_046704485.1 Candidatus Limnocylindrales bacterium
GCCCGGACCGGCAGGTCGACGCCGGCCATGAGGACCATCGTCTCGAGGCGGGACAGCATGTCGCGCGGGCTGTTCGCGTGGCCCGTGGACATCGAGCCGTCGTGGCCGGTGTTCATCGCCTGGAGCATGTCCAGCGCCTCGCCCGCGCGGCACTCGCCGACGATGATGCGGTCGGGGCGCATGCGCAGGGAGTTGCGGACGAGCTCGCGGATCGGGATCTGGCCCTTCCCCTCGATGTTGGGCGGCCGGGACTCCAGGGTCACCACGTGCTCCTGGCGGAGCTGGAGCTCGGCGGCGTCCTCGATCGTGACGATGCGCTCGTCGTTGGGGATGAACGACGACAGCACGTTGAGCGTGGTGGTCTTGCCGGAGCCGGTGCCGCCCGACACGAAGATGTTCAGCCGGGCCTCGACCGAGGCGCGGAGGAACTCGAACATGTCCGGGGTGGCGGTGCCGAACCGGACCAGGTCGTCGACGGTGAACGGCGAGGCGGAGAACTTCCGGATCGTGATCACCGGGCCCACCAGCGACAGCGGCGGGATGATGGCGTTCACGCGGGAGCCGTCGGTGAGGCGGGCGTCCACCATCGGGCTGGACTCGTCCACGCGCCGGCCGATGGGCGCGATGATGCGGTCGATGATCCGCATGACGTGGTCGTCGTTCTGGAACACCACGTTGGTGAGCTCGAGGCGGCCGCCCCGCTCGATGTAGACCTGGCGCGGGCCGTTCACCATGACCTCGGAGATGCCCTCGTCGCGCAGGAGCGGCTCGAGCGGGCCGAGGCCGATGATCTCGTCGGTGATCTGCTCGAGCATCCGCACCCGCTCGGCGCGGGTGAGCGCGAGGCCCTCCTCGTCGATGACCCGCCCGAAGATCTCCTCGATCTGCCGGCGGACCTCCACCTGGTTGGAGAGGTCCAGCTTCGGGTCCAGGTCCTGGATCACGCGGTTCTGGATCCGGAACTTGACGTCCCGGAACGACTCGCGGACCGGGGTCTGCGTCATCAGCCGCCCGGGCGCCGGGGCCCCGGGCTGCGGCGCAGGACTGGCGCCCGGCGTCGGGGCGGGCAGGTTGGAACCGCCCTCCGGCGCGGCGCCGGGACGGGCGCTCTCGATGCGCTTCAGCAGCGACATTGGCTACTCCCCTTCGGCCGCGAGCGGCCCGCTGGAACGGCGGCTCAGCGCCATGCGAACAGCGACTTCTTCTGCGCGGGTTTCCGGCTCTCGCCGGCGTCGGCGGTGCGGGTCCCGGCGACCGCCGACGCGAGCCGCAGGACGTCCTGGGAGACCTGCGCCTCCCGGCTGGACAGGAAGAACGGTACGCCTCGATTCAAGGCGTAGACGACGCTCCGGCCGTCGGAGACGATCGTGTGGTCAACCCGGCGGCCGATCGAGTGCTCGACGTCGGCCACGCGGATCCCCAGCGACGAGTCGGCCCGGTTGAGCACGAGGCGGACCTTGTCCGCGCCGTACCCGAGCTGCTCGGCGACCTCGAGGAACAGCCGGATGTTCTTGATCGACGTGATCTCGAGCGACAGCATCGTGAGGACGGTGTCGGCGAGGTCGAGGATGGAGAGGGTGGTGTCGTTGAACGAGGACATGCAGTCCACGACCACCAGGTCGTGCGACTCGCGCAGCGCCTCGACCATCCGCTTGGTGACCGGCGGCGTGATGAGCTCCGCCATCTCCGGGGACGGCGGGGCGAGCAGCACGCGGATGCCAGAGGAGTGGTTGATGATGAACGTGTCGAGCGAGTCCGCCTCGCCCGACTCGAGCTGCGGGATGAGATCCGCGATCGACTTGTTCTTGGGGTTGAGGTTGAGCAGGACGCCAACGTCGCCGAACTGGAACGACGCGTCGACGAGGCACGTCCGGAGGCCCAGCTCGGTGGCGGCCGCGACGGCCAGGTTGACGGCCAGCGTGGTGCGGCCGACGCCGCCCTTCGGCCCGAACACGGCCACCACGCGCCCGGGCTCCCCGTCCTCCCGGTCGTCGCCGGCCGGCATGGCCGCGCCGGGCGTGGCGCCGGGCTGCGCGGTGATCCGAGACTGCTTCTCCCGCTCGCGCGTGTAGACCTGCCGGATGGACGCCGTCAGCTCGTCGGACGAGAAGGGCTTGACGAGGAACTCGCGCGCGCCGGCCAGCATCGAGCGCCGCAGGTAGTCGGCCTCGCCCTGGACGGACATCATCACCACGGCCGCCGTCGGGACGCTCGCGGCCAGGCGCTCCGTGGCCAGGATGCCGTCCATGTCCGGCATGTTGATGTCCATCAGGACCACGTCCGGAGTCACCTGCCCGGCCAGCTCGATCGCCTCGCGGCCGGACGCGGCGGCACCCACGACCTCGATGTCCGCCTCGAAGCCGAGCAGCTTGGCGAGGTGGTCTCGGGTCTCCGGGATGTCGTCCACGATCAGGACGCGGATACGGTCTGCCATGCGGTTGGCTGTTCCTCGTGGTGCGCCCGGGATGCCGGGCTGTCCGATGGCGATGGGCCGGCTCGCGCCGGCCCATCGGCGTCGCCTGTCGCGGCCGCGGGGCCGCCGGCTTGGGTTACGGCGTGGTGCTGCCGCTCGGGCTCGGGCTCGGGCTGGGGCTCGGGCTCGGGAAGACGCGGACCGGCATCGGGCTCGGGTACGGCGTGGGCTCCAGGACCTCCACGATCTGCGGCGGGAGGACCCCGAAGTCGTCCACCATCTTGCGCAGGGTGATCCCCGTGGTGGGGATGATCGGGCAGTCCGTGGCCGTCCCGTTGGGTGTGGTGCAGTCAGCGGAGCTGCGCAGGACCAGCGCGATGGTGCCGTCCACCTGGGCGAAGCGGATGGCCTCCGCCTGCTGCGAGGTGGCCGCCAGGATCACGATCTCCTGCTGTCCGTTGAGGCTGGTGCCGTTCTGGGGCTGGCCGCTGGCGGCCGCGCCCTGCTGCGAGGCGGGCGGGAGGAGCGTGCCGAGGACCTGCAGGCCCTCGACCACGGTCTTGATGGAGTTGGGGTCGAACTGGAGGTCCAGCGCCTTCGCGCTGGCCTCGGGCGAGCCCGTCGGCGCCGTGCGCGGGGTGGGGGACGCCCCGTTGTAGACGACGAGCGGCCACGTGGCGAGGCCCGTGACCACGTCAACCCGGTCGCCCGGCTTGATCAGCGTGCCGACGCCCGTGATCTGGTCCACCTGGACCGCGATCCCCACCTTCCCGGCGGGCACCGAGATGTTGGCGACGTTGCCGCCGCCGTTGAGGATGGCGCTCGTGATCAGCTGCTGGGCCGTGACGGGCTGGCGGGCCGTCTGCCCGATCACCAGCGAGGTGTCCGAGTAGCTGTCGAGCGGCTTGTCCGCCGCGTTGATGTCCTTGGTGGTGACCATGTCCGCGGTGATCCGCGACCCCAGCGGGATGTCCTGGGCCGCGATGACCACCTTGGCCGTGAGGGCGGGCGCGCTGGCTCCAGCGCCGCCGCCCGGACCGCCGTTGCTGAACAGGACCGCGATCAGGACGAAGGCCACCACGGCGAGGAACAACCCCACCAAGAGGACCAGTCGGTTCGAACTTCGCTTCAACTTCTTCTCCCCAGCCGTGTGACAGGCCGCACCACTCTAACATCGTGATCGGCGCACGCGATCAACCAAATGACCTAGGACCATTGGGAGGAAATGGGTAGAAGCGGATCATGGCCGCAAGGTTGATTGCAAAGAAGTATCGGCCGCTTCCGCGTGGTGCCTGACGGAAACGCGACAGCCCGCCGGGAGCATCCCGGCGGGCTGTCTGGTTGAGCTTGGGCCGGTCTACAGCGCGTTGCCGATGGTGCTCAGCTTGCTGCTGATCTGGCCGCCGAGGAAGATGAGGGCCACGATCGCCACGATGGCGATCAGGGCCAGGATGAGTGCGTATTCCGCGAGGCCCTGGCCGTCCTCGTCGGACGGCGGCAGGACCCTGGCCGCGAGGGCCGAGACATACATGAGCACGGCGTTGGTCACCTCCCACCCGGGTTGACGACACGGGGGAGGTATCGATGGCCGCGCGCTGCGGCCATCACCCCCGGATGGCGAAACGGTGGTCCGCAATGGCGGAGCCGACAGCCACCCGGAAGTCCGATCCCCCGGGCACACGGACGTGTCTCGAGATCAGAACGGCGCCGACCACCGCTGGGCGGTCGGCGCCGTCGTCGACGTCAACCGGTCGCTAGATGGAGTGGCCGACGTTCGACAGGATCTGCGAGACCTGGCCGCCCAGGAAGATGAGGGCGACGATCGCGACGATCGCGATGAGGGCGAGGATCAGCGCGTACTCGGCGAGGCCCTGGCCCTC
>JBJKRU010000376.1:0-14334 GCA_046704485.1 Candidatus Limnocylindrales bacterium
CCCCCACGCCGACGCCGGCCCCGACCGTGGCCGCGACCCCGGCCCCCACGCCGAGCCCCACGCCGACGCCCGCCCCAGCCGCGGCCGCCATGACCGTGACCCCGGCCCCCACGCCGACGCCCACCTCGACCCGGACGCCGAGCCCCACGCCGACCCCGACCCCCACGCCAACTCCGCCGAGCCAGCACCCGTCATTCGCTGGGGGCAGCCCGCGCACGGTGACGCTCGGTCCCGGATCCCTTCCTCTGAGCTTGGATGCAGCCGAAGCTGATGGCGATCCGCTTTCCTACACGGTTGTTGCCGGCCAGCTCCCCGACGGGCTGTCCCTGTCCGAGACCGGCATCATCTCGGGTGCGGTTCTGGGGCTGCAGGGCAGCTGGGTGACAGTCCGGGCCTGCGACTCTGCCGGGGAGTGCGCGACTCAGGAGATCAGGTGGTCCGGGAACGTCCTTCCTGACACGTCGACCACGCCGGGCTCAGCCACGGCAGCCGCAACGGGCAACGCTGGCCTGTTGACGGTGGTGGCGCTCCTGTCCTTCCTCGGCATCCTGCTCGCCGTGCATCGCCCGCGGGGTCGCCGCCGCCTCTGATCCGAGCTGGCCGTTGAGCATCGCGGCCCATCGACCCCGTCCGCCAGGCCTGGTTCGGTGGGCCGCTAGGCTGCCGCCGTCGGCACCGGGAGCGGCTTCGGGCGACCCAGGAGGTAGCCCTGGCCGAGGGCGATGCCAAGGCCCCGAAGCATCTCGAGCTCGCCCTCGGTCTCGATGCCCTCCGCGACGACCTGGCAGCCGGACCGCTCCGCGAACCGGCTCAGGCCCGCGATCATCGCTTGGCGGGTGAGGTCGCCGTCCACGTCCCCGACGAGGCTGCGGTCGACCTTGAGGTACTGGGGGCGCAGCTCGACGACGTGCCGCAGGCTCGCGAAACCCGCTCCGGCGTCGTCGACGGAGAGAGAGATGCCTGGTCCGAGCGTCATCAGTGCGGCTCGGATGGCCGGGTAGTCGTGGATCTCGACATGCTCGGTCACCTCGAGCACCACCGCACGGTCGCGCCGGGCGAGCGCCTTCGCGAGCTCGGCCGGGCGCAGGAGTGCCTCTGGCGAGACGTTGACGCTCAGCCAGAGGCCTGCGGGGAGTCCAGCAGCGCGCCTGACCGCAGCCCCCACGAGCTCGAGTTCGAGCTCCACCCCGAGGCCCACGGCGTGGGCGTCGGCGACCATGCGGTCGGGGGCCGACCCGTCGTGGAATCGGGCGAGCGCCTCGTGGCCCACCGGTAGGCGGAGGTCGAGGGTGAGGATGGGCTGGAACACCATCTCGAACCCAGCGGTGGTGATGATGGTCCGCACGCGATCGGCGATCGCTGCAGCGCGGTGGCCGTGCTCGAGTTGGCCGCTGAGCAGCGCGCTCGCCGCCGCCGCGAACTCCCCGACTGCGGGCAGTCGGGCGACTAGATGCCGCGCGAACACGTCGTCACGGGTCCCGGCGGCGACGACGCCCAGGAGCCCCTCACCGTTGCGGATCGGCGCGTAGGCGACCGCCTTGACACCCGCCGCCTGGACCAGCCGGCCGTACTCGCCGTCCTCCGGCCTGGCGGTCCACGTCTCGGCCCATGGGCCCTGCGAGGCCAGGTCGTGCAGGTGCGCGGCGCGCGCGGGCGGCAGTGCACCGCCGGGCGCGAGGGGAAGGCCTTCGGCACCCGCCGAGGCCAGGGTGACGGCGGTCCCTGGTGCGAGCAGGTCGAAGATCGCCGCCACGCTGACCCCGGGCAGGCCCAGCAGCTCGGTGCAGATCTCGGCGGCGGTGGCCTCCACGCTGCCCGCGGGCTGCAGGCGCGCAAGAGCGGCGGCCACGTGCGCCCGCTCTCGGAACTCAGCCTCGAGGGCCGTCTCGGTGGCGCGGATCTCGGTCACGTCGCGCTTCACGCCCACGTATCCCGTCGTCGCTCCGGAGGCGTCGCGGATCGGGGAGAGCGTGGCCTCCTCCTCGTAGAGGGTTCCGTCCTGGCGCCTGTTGACGAGGGTCCCCGACCAAGTGCTGCCACTCGTCAGGCGCCGCCACATGGCGCGATAGAACGCGGGGGGCTGGCGCCCGCTCTTGAGGATCCGGGGGTTGCGCCCGACGACCTGGTCGAGCGAGTACCCAGACACACGCTCGAACGCGGGGTTCGCGTACTCGATGGAACCTGCGGCGTCGGTGATGATGATCGAGTCGGACGCGTGCTCGACCGCTGCCGCGAGGCGCTCGTGCCGTTCGGCGATGCGGTGGAAGTCGGTCACGTCGACGAACAGGCCCACCATGCATGGCACGCCGCCGAAGTCGACCTCCGACGCGCGGATGTCCGCGTAGGCGATACTGCCGTCCTTCCGCCGGCAGGGTGCCGCAACGAGGTCCTCTCCCGACTTGAAGGCCGCGAGGATGCGCGGGAGGTTCTCGGGAGGGTGGAGATCCTTGACGGACAGCGCCAGCAGCTCGTCGTGGTCGTAGCCAAGCAGGCGGCTCGCCGCTGCGTTCGCCCACAGCGTGCGGCCCGTGCTCCGTTCGCCGATGAGGATTGCGTCGTGAGACCGCTCGAGCACGGTCTCGAAGCGCCGCTCAGACTGCTCGAGCGCCTCCCGGTCCCGCTGCTGCTCGGTCACGTCCGCGATCGTGCCCAGCATGCGCGTCGCCCGGCCTGTGGCGTCGAGCGCGAGCTCCCCGCGCCCGTGGACCCAGCTGACCGCGCCGGTGTCCGCGCGGACGACCCGATAGCGCCGGTCGAAGGGGCGGCCCAGCTCGAGGACGTCCCGTGCGAGGTACACCGCCATGTCCTCGCGGTCATCCGGGTGGACGAGCGCCAGCCAGCCAGCCGTCGTCCGCTCGAAGGCGGCGTCGATCCCGAGCACGGCGTCGAGGCCCGGCGAGCTTGTCCACCGGTCGGCTTCGACGTCGAGGGAGTACCACCCGATCTGGGCGGCGGCCTCGATATCCGCGATGTCGGGGCCCGGAGAGGATCCGGGCATCCCTGCCGGGTGGGACGGTTGGCGCCGCACCCTCGTTGAACGGCTCATGCCACGCACATGTCAGGCCGGCGTCCAATAGATGGCGGCGGCGGTTCCGCCAAGTTAGTCTCGTGCGCGCGAGCCGACCACGGTACCGAAGGGGTAGCCGACCCCCCCTGATTGGGCAGACTGGCACGGCGTCTGCGGCCACCTGGTGACGGAGCATCGCTGCACGGCCCGTCAGCGCGTCAGCGGCCTGAGCCACGGCGGCACGACGCCGCGTAGCGGGTTGGCCCGACTCCTGGTGGGGCTATCCCCACCCCGAAGACGCCCGCTGCCCGGCTGGGAGTTGGCGCCGCAGCGGGACATAGTGAGGCCAACCCCAGGGAGGACTCCAGTGAACCCGCGTCGCCTGTATCGAAGCCACGACCGCATGCTTGCCGGCGTCGCCGGCGGGATGGCCGAGTACCTAGACCTCGATCCCACGATCATCCGGATCGGCTGGATCGTGGTCGGGCTCGCCTCCGCGGGCATGGCGCTGATCGCCTACTTCCTCCTCGCCATCGTGATCCCGTCGGCGCCGTACCCGTACCCCGGCGGGGCATGGTCCGCGCCGGTGGCGCCGAACGCTTGGCAGGGGCAAGCTGCCACTCCGGGCGCCGCGTCTGCCCAGCCCGCTCCTCCCAGCAACGCCTGGAGCCAGCCCGGGGCGCCCGGGGGCGCCTGGCAGGCGAGCGGGACCGAGCCGTGGGTCAGGGGCAGTCAGGTTGATGCGTGGGCGAATCCGCCCGCCAGCCCCGAGTGGCACCCGCAGGCTCCTGTCTGGGCTGCTCAACCCGCACCGCGGCCGGCCAGCCGGGGCCTCGGGATCGCTGCGATCACGGGCGTCGTCCTGGTCGTGATCGGCATCATCGCGCTGGCGGGCGTCATCCTGCCCGGCATCCACACCGGGAGGGTCATCGGCCCCGCCGCAATCCTCGCGCTCGGTGCCGCCCTGCTGGTGGCGTCGGTCCGCTCGCAGCCACAGGCCCAGGCAGCCGGAGCGACGACCTCGGCGGCGCCGTCCGCGGTCGCCGGCGAGGCGCCCGGCGCGGGACGCCCGGCGGCTCCTCAGCCCGTCGCAACCGCCGATCCCACCGCCACCGCCGATGCTGCCGCAACCGCTGATCCCGCCACCGCAGGCGGCCCCACGCCCCCGGTGTCGGGCGAGATGCCGTCAGCGACGCCGCCCGAGCCGTCGGAATCAGATGATGTGAGCCGGGACGAGCCCCGAGCGGAATGAACGGTGCTGACGGCTGGTCCCGCGTGACAGCAGAGGTCATGAGCACGGACCGCGCGCGAACACGACCCGCTGCGATCTGAGACCCACGCGTGGCGGCGGCGAGATCCACGCGTGGCGGCGGCCAGGCCGACTCCGGCCGCCGCCGCTTCCATTGCCGCCGTCGGTGCGGACGGGCACCGATACGGCACCATCGGCTGGCATCTCGGGACCTTCGGGGCGACAACTGAGCGTGCATTCGACGGCCCGGAGTGCAACCTTCTCCATGCCGTCAGCCTCAGAAGAGTCGCCGGCCCCTCCCCGTGGAGTCAGCCGGCCAGCCGTCCCCAGATGGCGGCGCACGGAGGAATCCACGCCCATGACCATCGGCCACGTTCGACGGCTCGTCGCCGTCGCCGCCCTCGGCCTAGCGGTGCTGATCGCGCTGCCCGGCATGGCGTTCGCTTCCACCAACCCGCAGATCGCCTCGACCGGGGGCATGACCGCCACGCTGCCGATCCTCGGCGGTGGCGTCAGCGTCACCGTCGCGCTCGACCCGGCCGGGAACATCTCGGGCGTGACGGTCAGCGACGCGTCGCTCACCCAGTCGGCGTCCAGCGGCGGCTTCGTCAAGTTCGCCACCGCCGACGGCAACACGAAGGTTGTGGTGAAGGCTCTGGGCAGCAATCTGGCCATCAGCGCCAGAGTGACCACTCTTGCCGACCTCGTCGGCACCGGCACCTGGAGCGCCGACGTGTTCGGCAACGGCACCAGTTCGTCTGCGCAGTACACGATCGGAGATGACGGCAACGGCAATCCGACGGTCTCCCTGGCCGATCCGACCCCGCTCGCGAACGGGATGACGTGGACTTCCGGGACGCCGGAGGCATGGGACCACGAGGGATCGGCATCCGCGGTCGCCGGCGGGACGTTCTCCTACAACGGCTTCACGAAGACCCTCCGGGTGTCGGTCAGTGTTGAGCCCGGCACCGACGGCGAGCCCCCCAGTGCATCACTGAAGATCACGCTGTCCGGGCGCGACGTCCAGGCCCTGACCGGCTCGCTGGCCGATCTTGCGGCTGCGGGCACCCGGACCTGGTCCGGCTACCTCTGCGACGGAACCACCGAGGTCAGCGTCACGTACCACGTGAACGCGGACGGCACGATCGCCTTCGACGGCGCCACGGGCGGCACCGCGGTCCAGCGCAGCGGCGAGGGCGGGCTTCTGGTGATGTTCCAGGGCGCCAATGTCGGGTTCTCCGCCCGACTCAAGGACAACCACGACAGCACCTACACGCTCGTCGCCCGCGGCCGCTCCGGCTACTGCGGGGGCGACCACGGAGGCAAGCAGCACTCCGACAGCGCCTGGCTGAAGAACGACGGGTCGAAGAGCGGCGGTCAGCAGGGCGCCCAGACCTCATTCAGCGGTTGGGGCGGCTCGTTCGCGTGGACCGGCTCCAGGCGCAGCGGCGGCGATTGAGCACGCTGCCGAATCGCACACGGGGCATCGCAGCTTGACCCGCGACGCCATGCGGCCCCGGCAGTCTGCCGGGGCCGCGCTCCTGCTCTCCTGCCTCGTGCTCGTCGGCGTCGTGGCGACCGCCTGCAGTCCGGCGGCCACGTCGGCCGCGCCGCCAGCTGCATCCGCAACGGTCGGGCAGACTGCCCCGCCCCCCGCCCCGACGGCCGCGTCCGCGACGTCCTTGCCGGCCGACCGCCTCGCGGCGGCCTTCGCCGCGATGGACGGGGGCTACACGTACACCGCCACCGTGAAGGTCGGCAAGTCCACGGTCTCGACGGCCAAGGGCCGCTCGGTCGGCGGGTCGAGCGAGTTCGTGCTCAGTACCGGCGGGTCGTCGGTCACGTACCGGGCGATCCCGCCGAGGGCATGGGTCGAGCAGCCAGGCAAGACGTGGGTGGCGGTGAGCGGCAACGTGCCTGCCGGGAGCCCCATCGCCGGGTTCACGAACCCGACCGGCGTCTCCTTCGTGTCCGACGGTGCGAAGGGGCTCGCGGTCGATGCAACCTATCCGCCCGCGGCGCTCGGGCTCGACGGCGGCAAGCCCGTCACGGTCCATCTCGTCCTCTCTCCGGACGGCACCGTGACCATGACGTACGAGACGACCGTGGGCGCCGACCCTGCCGCGACGACGAGCGTGTTCACGCCGGCATCCGGCTTGCCGCCGATCGCCGCGCCGTCCTCCTGACGAGCACGGCGACCTCCTCCCGGGCGACGTCGACGCGGCCGTCCGGGGGAATGGCCGCGCACACGCGCCGCAGCGACGGCGTCGTGTTGCCGCAACCCGCCATCGCCACAGCCGCTATGCGGTCCGCCCGAGGATCTCCAGCAGCATCCGGTTGAACTTGTGCTCGTCCGCGTCCACCGCGAAGCGGACGTTCGCCGGCTTGTGGCCGCGGAAACGGAAGTCGCACACGGTGCGTCCCACCGTGAGCTCGCCGCCGGTCTCCACGTCGACGGGGATGAACTGCGTCGTCAAGATGGACGGGTCGATCACCGCGCACACCGCGAGGGCGTCATGGACCGGCGCCGCGCCGGCACGGTGGGGCATCGGCTGGGTGGCGTCATAGCCGTCGATCCGCTTGAGGACGAAGCGCGCGGCGGCCTCACCGGCTGGCGTGCCGAGCGAGCGCAGGCGGGCGGCGTCCTCGACCGAGACCAGCGCGCGGTGGGTGGCGTCGAGCGGCACCATCCGGATCGGCCGGCCGCAGTTGACCACGATCCGCGCAGCCTCCGGGTCGAGCCAGATGTTGAACTCGGCCGACGCCGTGGAGTTCCCGTGGTCGTGGGCGCCGCCCATGATCACGATCTCGGGGATCTTGGCCAGGATCGACGGCTCCTTCTGGATGGCCGTGGCGATGTTCGTCAGCGGACCGACGGGCACGAGCGTGATGTCGCCGTCCGACGCGAGGAACGTGTCGATCAGCCAGTCCACCGCGTGGCCCGGCTGCGCCTGGACGGTGGCGGCGGGCAGGTCGAGCAGGTCTCCATGGATCCGCGACGCGGGATTGAGCTGGCGCATCTGATCGCGCGCGAGCGGCCTGGACATTCCCCGGTGCACGGGCACTTCTGGCATGCCGATCCACTCGAGCACGCGGAGGGTGTTCTCGGTGGTGCCGTCGACGCCCGTGTTGCCGTTCACCGTGGTCGCGCCGACGAGCTCGATGTCCGGGGAGAGGGCCGCCGTCATGAGCGCCACCGCGTCGTCGGTGCCGGTGTCGACGTCGAGGATGATCTTGACTGTCATGAGCTCAGTGTGCCGCAGCAGCGATGGGCGTGACGCCCGGGACGCGGCGCAGCCGCCTTCGCCCCGCGGCGGTCGCCTACGAGGCCGGAGCCGGGACCGGGGCCGCCGACCCGACGTGCCGCCGGAGCCGCAGCCCCGCCCAGGCGATCCACGCCGCCAGGATCGCCTGCCACAGGGTCAGGAGGCCGGCCAGTGCGATTCCCCCGACGGCGAGCGACACGGTGCCCCGCGCGTCGGCGAAGCCGGCGAAGGTGCCGGCCAGCTCGGCGAACTGCGAGCGCATATCGCGGATCTGCTGCGCGGTCTGCGACACGCCCGTCACGTTCTCGTCCAGGTTGGCGGCGAGGGCGATCGCCTCGGCCTGCACCTCGTGCAGGTGCGACTGGAGGCTGCGCAGGCTGACCACCGTGCTGGCGAACGGCTGCTGTCCGGCGACCGTGACGTCCAGCGAGTTCGCAATGGCTCCGGTTGCGTTCGCCACGTCGTTGAGGGAGTTGGCCGCCTGGGCGGCGCTGTCACGAGCCGTTGCGAGCGTGCCGGACGTGTTGTCGACGCTCTGGGCGATCCCGTCGATGGTGAGCGTCAGACGGGTCAGCGACGCGCCCATCTGACTCTCCGCCGCGGCGATCCTGTCGTCGAGGTTGCGGACAGCCGAGACCCCGGCCGCCAGCGCCGCGCCGACGATCGCCGCGAGCACGAGCCCGACGAGGCCGAAGACCAGCATGGCCGACCCGAGACGATGGCGATCGATGTCCAGCCACTCCATGACGGCGATGGTATGGCCAGCTGCAGGGCCGACGGGGCCTGCCACGCGCACCGACTTGCGGCGCCGCTTGTACCCTCTCTGGCAGACCACACGGAGGAATGCATGGAACGGATCGGGTTCTGCGGGCTGGGCACGATGGGCCAGCACATGGCTGCCAACCTGCGCAGGGCGGGGTTCGAGGTCGCGGTCTGGAACCGGACTCCGGGCAGGGCCGGCGATCTCTTGGCGCTCGGCTGCCGCGAGGCGGCGACGCCGGCAGAGGTCGGGCGGGGCGCCGACGTCGTGGTCACCTGCGTATCGGACACGCCCGATGTGGAAGCGGTGCTGTTCGGCTCCGAGGGCGTCGCGGCCGGCATCGCGTCGGGCGGCATGGTCGTCGACTGCTCCACCGTGTCGCCCGACGCGACGCGGCACTTCGCGGCGCGTCTCGCGGAGCAGGGGATCGGCTGGGTGGACGCCCCCGTCTCAGGTGGGTCCGAGGGCGCCAGGAACGGCACGCTGACCATCATGGTGGGCGGCTCCGACGCCGATGTCGAGCGCGCCCGCCCCGTGCTGTCCGCGATGGGCAAGTCCATCACGCACTTCGGGCCGGCTGGGAGCGGCCAGGCCGTCAAGGCGGTCAACCAGGTGGTGATCTCCGGCGTCTACCTGGCGGTGGCCGAGGGCATGGTGCTCGCGATGAAGGCGGGTCTCGACCCGCAGGCGGTCGTGGCCGCGCTGGGCGGCGGCGTGGCCGGGTCCTGGATCCTCGCCAACCGCTCGGCCAAGATGGTCAGCAACGTCTACCCGCTGGGGTTCAAGACCTCGCTCCACCTCAAGGACCTGGGCATCGCGCTCGAGATGGCCCGCGGCCTGGGCGTCTCGCTTCCCGTCACCAGCCTCGCCGCCCAGCTCGAGGCCGGGCTCGTCGCCCGGGGCTACGGAGACGAGGACATGTCCAACCTCGCCCGGCCCATCCGCCAGCTGTCCGGGATGGAGGGCTAGAGTCTCGGCGCCCGGGCTCCCGCCGCGGCTCCGGTCAGCCCTGGACCGGTCCCAGCGAGGGGGTCAGCAGCACCGGCGTGCCAAGCTTGTGCGAATAGACGGGACGGAAGCGGGCGTCGTCCCACTGGTCGGGCTGGACCCTGCGCGGCGGCTTCGCCGTCTCGGCCAGGGACACGTGGGCGTACTTGCCGTCGCGGATCGCCGTCATGCGGCCGCCGATGCCGTCGGCGATGAGATCCATCGCCACGTTGGCGAACGTGGACGCGACCATCGAGTCGAACATGTCCGGCTCGCCTGAGCGCAGGTCGTAGGTCAGCTCCGAGGCCACGGCCTCGACCCCGGTCCGCGCCTTGAGCTCGGTCGCGAGCACCTCGCCGATGTTGGCCTTGTGCCGGTGGCCGAACGCGTCCGCCTCGCCCACGTCCTGCATGTGGGCGCCCTGCCAGATGGCGCCCTCGGCCGTGATCACGATCGCGTAGTGCGACGGGTTGTTCCGGTGGTCGTCCTTGAGCAGCGCGGCGAGGGCGTCGAGGTCGTAGGCGAACTCGGGCACCACGCAGCGCGTGGAGGTGACGTACGCGGTGTACAGCGAGGTGAAGCCGGCGTCGCGGCCGAAGATCCGGAACACGCCGATCCGCTCGTGGCTGCCGAGCGTTGAGCGCTGGCGGTTCACCAGCTCCTTGGCGCGCGTGATGGCTGACGAGAAGCCGATGCAGTACTCGGTGCCGTTGACGTCGTTGTCCATCGTCTTGGGAATCGCCACGAGCGGCAGCCCACGAGAGTAGAGGACCGACGAGAAGGACAGGGTGTCGTCGCCGCCGATGGTGACGAGGTGCGTCAGGCCGAGGTGCGCGATCGTGTCGAGCACGTGGTCGGTGAGGTCGTAGACGCCCTCGGACGTCTCCTTGTCGGCGATCGTCTTGGGGTCCAGCCAGGAGGGCAGGTTGGCCGCCTTCATCTTCGTGGGGTTCGTCCGGGACGAGTGGAGGATCGTGCCGCCCGTCCGGTCGATCGTGCGGGTGTTGATCCGGTCCAGCACGCGGACGTATTCGGGGTCCAGCTCGGGCGAGCGGCGCTGGTGGGTCAGGCCCTCCCAGCCGCGACGGATGCCGAGGACCTCGTAGCCCAGATCGGTGGCGCGGTACACGACGCTCTTGATCACCGCGTTGAGGCCCGGGACGTCTCCGCCGCCGGTCAGGATGCCGATCCGTCGAGGTGCTGCCATGGTCGCAGGCTCCAGTGGTGGCGCATCGGCACGCAGCCGACGCGAAGATCGTCGTGGGCACCGTGCAAGGCGGCGCCGGGCCGGTCGCCCCACGCCCGGGCTGGCTCAGTCCTTGGTCATCCTACCGTGGCCACGGGTCGTTATCATCGATTACATGAACTACGAGCTGTTCATGGTCGAGGCGCTTGCGGAGGCGCGCGCCGCGCAGGCCGCCGGTCGGCCGCCTGTTGGCGCCATCGCCGTCGTCGACGAGGCGATGGTGGCCCGCGGCAGCAACCGCGCGACCGAGACGGGAGATCCCACCGCGCATCCCGTGATGTCCGTGGTCCGCGAGGCCGCACGCCGGCTCGGGACGCCGCGACTGTCCGACGTCACGGTGTTCACCACCCTCGAGCCCTGTGCGATGTGCGTCGGAGCCCTGCTCGCCTGCGATGCCGCGGCGCTCGTCTATGCGGCCCCGAACCCGGTCGACGGGGCAGCGGGCTCCGTCCTGCAGCTGGCGCAGCACCCGGCACTGGGCCGCCGCCTCCAAGTCGTCTCGGGGATCCGGCGGGAGGAGGCCGAGGAGCTCGCGGGCGTCCCCACGGGGGAGCCCACCGGCGCGTGAGCCGCCGGTCTCGGCGGGCGCATGCGAGATCGCAGGGCGTACGCGATCTCGAGCCGCCAACCGGCCCGCCTTTGGTATCCTCTCGCGCGGAGAGGTGTCCGAGTGGTTGATGGTGCCGCTCTCGAAAAGCGGTGT
Organism: Candidatus Limnocylindrales bacterium; assembly: GCA_046704485.1. Lineage (GTDB taxonomy): Bacteria > Chloroflexota > Limnocylindria > Limnocylindrales > CSP1-4 > CAIXZV01. The sequence goes on from JBJKRU010000376.1 coordinate 11,219, forward strand.
GCGAAAGCACCGTGGGTTCGAATCCCACCCTCTCCGCCACACGCACGGACAGACGACCCGGCGGGATCGCTCGCCGGGTCGTATCGTGTCGCGCGGAGAGGTCGCCTAGAGGCCTAGGGCGCCGCACTGGAAATGCGGTATGGGGCAACCCATCGCGGGTTCGAATCCCGCCCTCTCCGCCAGCCTTCTCCCCGCCGTGTCCCAAGGCGCAGCTCAATGCCGGAACCCGTCGGCTTCAAGGGCCGACCTGCCGGGCAGGACACCCGGCGCGCCGTCGTCGTGGGGGTGGTGTTGGTGGCGTTCATCGCGCTCGCCACCGCCAAGCCCTGGGTTTCCGCGAGGCCTGCTCCTTCGCCCTCGCCAGCCCGATCGACGACGCCGGTCGCTGTCCGCCCGTCGCGACTGGTGACCGCAGCGCCGATGCCGGCGCCGTCGGCCGCGGGCTTCGGCTTCATCGTCGGGCGCCCGCCGACGAGCACGTGGGCCTCCCTCACATGGACGCCCGTCAACCCAGGGCTCGCGCTTGGGCAGGTTCAGTCGGTGGTGGATTGGCAGCACGGCTTCCTCGCCATCGGCCCCGACGGCTCAGGCGGCACCCCGCTCTGGTCCAGTGCCGACGGGGTGGCGTGGCATGCGCTGCCATTCGACACGCCGGACGGCTTCTGGCCCGGCACGCGGATCTTGGCCGCCGTCGGCTTCGGCGGCCGCCTGTGGGCGGTTGGGACGGTGCCGATGTCCGCATCCCCGAGCGACTCGCCCGCGTCCGAGACGACGTATCTGCTGCCATGGACCACGACCGATGGGCGTTCGTGGCAGGTGCTTGGCGCCACAACCATCCCGACACCGCTCGGGCTCGTCGGGCCGGTGCTCGCCGCCGCCTCCAGCGACCGCCTCGTCCTCGCCTGGAACGAGCTCGCGCCCGACGGGTCGACGGCCGCCCGTGTCTGGTGGAGCGGCGACGGGTCGAGCTGGCACCAGGTGGAGCGGGCATCGCTGCCAGCGGGGTTCCAGATCAGCGCGCTGGTCGAGTCGCCGGACGGTGGCTTCCTGGGCGCAGGGACGGCCACGCGCGCTGGCGTGGCCTCGGCGGTGCTCGTCCACTCACCCGCCGGAGCCAACTGGACCCCCGTCTCGCTGCCGACGGACCAGATTGCCGCCGCCGGTACCGCGGGCAGTGATGTGTGGGCCCTCGAGCCGGCGGCGGGCGCCGTTCTGGCCTTGGGCGCGACGGATGATCCCTCGGGCCAGGCACTGTGGTGGCGGTCCTCCGACGGGCTCCACTGGTCATCGGTGGCGTCGTTCTGGCCCCTCGGTCGGCGCCCGTGCCCGCTGGGCGCGCTCACGCCAGGAGGAGCCGAGGGATGCGGCGCGCACCCGAACGGCGTGGTCGGCTCCGACGATGGGCGCATCGTCGCCCTGCCGGCTGACGGCTCGAGCCGCGGCTGGACATCGGCCGACGCCCGCACGTGGACACCGGTCGAGTCGGCTCGGGGCTCGATGCCCGCCTCGATCGGCAGGCTGGTGGTGATGCCCGGCGGCGTGCTCGTCAACGCGGACGGACGGCTGTGGTACGGGGCCGCCTCCTGAGAATCCGGCTGGCGGGTCGACGCATTCCCGCCTGCTATCATCCCCGGTGCCGTGCTAGGCGGGGAACTAGCGGTGCCCTGTACCTGCAATCCGCTCCAGCAGGGCTGAATTCCCTCCCGAGGTCGGCGCTCTCGAGAGCCGACGGCGTTCGCGACGATGAGGGCCGGGTCCCGCGCAGCGGAGACTCGTGAACCGTGTCAGGTCCGGAAGGAAGCAGCACTCAGCGATGAGCTCCGGGTGCCGCGGAACGGCCTGGTCCGAGCCGCGACCGCACGCTGGGCGCGGGGACGTCCTGATCGACGGAGGGTGCACGGCATAACGTCCGATTGCCGCGCGCTTGGCGCGCACCCGCCCGACGCAGGAGCCGCGTTGACCGAAGGGACCGCCCACCAGGCGCTCTATCGCCGCTGGCGAGCCCAGACGTTCTCCGAGATCGTCGGGCAGGAGGCGGTGGTCCAGACGCTGCGCAACGCCGTGACGAGCGGGCGCGTCGCGCACGCCATCCTCTTCGCGGGGCCGCGCGGGACCGGCAAGACGTCGCTGGCGAGGATCCTCGCCAAGGCCGTCAACTGCTCGAACCTCCAGCCCAACGGCGACCCCTGCGACCGCTGCCCTTCCTGCACGGCCATCCGCGAGGGACGGGCGCTGGACCTGGTCGAGATCGACGCGGCCTCGAACCGCGGCATCGACAGCATCCGCGACCTCCGCGAGCGCCTCGCCTACGCGCCGCAGGACCTGCGGCGCAAGGTCTACATCCTCGACGAGGCCCACCAGATCACCCGCGACGGCTGGAACGCGCTCCTCAAGTCGCTGGAGGAGCCGCCCGACTTCGTGTCGTTCATGTTCGCGTCGACGCACCCGCAGGACTTCCCGCCGGCCATCCTGTCGCGGGTCCAGCGGTTCGACGTCCGGCGGCTCACGGTCGCCGAGATCATCGGCAAGCTCGAGCGGATCTTGGCCGCCGACGGCCGCGAGGTGGACCCGGAGGCGGTCCGCCTCATTGCGCGGCTCGCGGCCGGCGGCATGCGCGACGCCGAGTCGATCCTCGACCAGCTCCTCAGCTCCACGGCCGGCCGGGTCGACGCCGAGGCCGTGCGCGACCTTCTGGGGCTGGCCGACGCCGAGGCCGTGCGCGGCTACCTCGTCGCGCTCGTCGCGGGCGACCCAGTGTCCGGGATCGCGCTCCTCGACGGCCTGGAGGAGCGAGGACGCGACCTGCGCGTGTTCCTGGACCAGGCCGTCGAGTCGCTGCGCGACCGGATGCTCGTCGATGTGGCGGAGGGGGGGCCGGTGGAGCCGGCCGTGGTCGCCGCGGCCCGGCGACTGGCCGCGATCGACACGGCACGGCTGGGCGCTGGCGGCCTGCGCCTGCAGCTGGAACTGGCGGTTCTCGACGCAGGACCCGGCGCCGGGGCCCCGCAGGCCGTGTCCGCCGTCGCACCGCCGCCCGCCGCGGCGACACCGACGCCCACTGACGCCCCCACACAGAGCGGCCGGACCCGCGCCCCGGCACAGGCGCAGGCGGCGAC
>JBJKRU010000377.1:0-3033 GCA_046704485.1 Candidatus Limnocylindrales bacterium
TCAACGCCGAGGACGGCACCATCATCGAGTTGCATGTGGCCGAGTCCGACATGGGCAAGGTCATCGGCCGGAACGGCAGCGTCGCGAAGGCGCTCCGGACCCTGCTCAAGGTGACGTCCGCCCGCACAGGCGAGCCGGTCAGCCTCGAGATCGTCTGAGGGGGCCTTGGCTCCCCGGACAGCGCCACGCGGCGGCGCGCTCCCGCCGCGCGGCGCAGGCTCATCGGCCCGTGCAGGGGTGTCCGCGCCGCGAACGCGCATGCCTGACACCGTGGCGGCGCGCCTCGTGGTTGCGCTGGTCCGTGGGTTCCGCGGGTTGCGTGGGCAGGTCCGGGTCGAGCTGCTCACCGACCGCCCGGAGGACCGGTTCGTGGTGGGCGCGCGCCTGTTCCCCGAGGGGACGGACGAGCGCCTGACGATCGCCGAGGCCACCCCCGTGGCCGACGGGCCAGGATGGTGGCTGCGGTTCCGCGAGATCGGTGAGCGGACGTTGGCCGAGGAGCTGCTGCGCGACCGCTACCTCGAGATCGAGGACCCGCACGAGCCGCACGAGCCGGGCCGCTGGTTCTGGCACGAGCTGCTGGGCCTCGCCGTCGCCTCCGCGGCCGGGGAGGCCCTGGGCGAGGTCGTGGACATCTACCGTGCCGGGGGTGCCGAGGTGTTCGTGGTCCGCGGCCCGCGGGGCGAGCTTGACGTTCCCGGCGTGCGCGGGATCGTGACCGAGCTTGCGCCCGAGCGGGGGGTGATGGTCGTTGACCTCGACGCCCTCGCCCTCGACGCCCGCCCGGTGGACGACGAGGACTACGTGCGACCGCGCGACCGTCGTCCGCGAAAGCAGCCCAAGCGGCGCGGGCCTTCCTCGCCGGTCACCCCGCCCGAGGCTGAGCCCTGATGCTCGAGATCGACGTCCTCACGCTCTTCCCGCCGATGGTGGAGGGGCCCCTGGCCGAGAGCATCCCCGCGCGGATCCAGGAGCAGGGTCTCGCCGCGATCCGCGTCCACGACCTCCGCCGCTGGGGTCTCGGCCGCCGCAGGACGGTCGACGACTACACCTACGGCGGGGGAGCGGGGATGGTGCTCCGGGCCGACGTCGTCGCCGCGGCGCTCTCGGAGCTCCGGCGCCCCGACACCACGGTCATCCTGCTGGACCCTGCGGGCGAGGTCTTCCGCCAAGCCGTGGCCCACGAGCTCTCGAGGGCGTCGCACCTCGTGTTCCTCTGCCCGCGCTATGAGGGTGTGGACGAGCGCGTCCGCGCGATGTGCGACCGAGAGGTCTCGATCGGCGACTACGTGCTCACGGGCGGCGAGCTCGCGGCGCTCGTGGTCGTCGACGCGATCATCCGGCTGCTGCCCGGCGCCATCGACGAGGCCTCCACCTCGGAGGAGTCGTTCGCGGCCGGCCTGCTCGAGTACCCCCAGTACACGCGCCCCGCGGAGTTCGGCGGCGCGTCCGTCCCCGCAGTGCTCGTGTCGGGCCACCACGAGCAGGTTCGCAGGTGGCGGCTGCGCGAGTCGCTGCGGCGGACCCTCGAGCGGCGGCCGGACCTGCTCGCCGACCGCGCCCCGAGCACGGAGGAGGCGGAGCTCCTCGGCGAGATCCGCGGCGAGAACCACGGCGAGGGGGACGCCTGACACCCGGGCCCGGGCATGCTATCCTCCGCCGTCGGCCATGCCCACCGCGGCGCGCCGCTCCCGCATCCGAGACCCGCAGCCGCCGCTGCCGACGACCGAACAAGGACACTCAACCGTGAACGTGCTCAACGAGATCGTGGCCGACCAGCTGCGGGCCGACCTGCCCGCCATCGTCCCCGGCGACACCGTGAAGGTGTCCGCCAAGGTCGTCGAGGGCAACCGCGAGCGCATCCAGGTGTTCGAGGGTCTCGTGATGCGCGTCCGCAACTCCGGGATCGCCAGCACCATCACCGTGCGCCGCATCGCCTCGGGCGTCGGTGTCGAGCGGACCTTCAAGCTGCACAGCCCGCGCATCGAGAAGATCGAGGTCGTGCGCCACGGCCAGGTCCGGCGCGCCAAGCTGTACTTCCTGCGCAACCGCGTCGGGAAGGCGGCGACCACGCTCCGCGAGCGCCGCTAGCGCCCATCCCGCCGGGGAGGCGCTCGGCCGGCGGTCGAGCTGGCCCCGGCCGCCTCAGAGGTCCAGCGACCCCGCGACCACCGTCAGAGACCGGCCGCCGGTCCAGACCCTGCCGTCACGGTCCTGCGTGACCTCAACGCGCCCGGCCCTGCCGATCGCGGCACCCTGCGTGGCGATGTACGGCGCCGCCAGGCGCCCTGTCCGGATGAGCCACGCCCCGGCCGACGCGTTCAGGCTGCCGGTCACCGGGTCCTCCACGATGTACCCGTCCTGCGGCCACATCGCGCGCACCTCCAGGGCGGCTGGCGAGCCCTCCGGGTAGAGCCCCACGATCCCGAGGTCGCAGAACACGGCCCGCGGCTCGACCGCCAGCACAGCGGCGGCGCTCTCGAGGAGCACGACAACCCAGCCCGGACCGTTGTCGGCCCACTGGGCATCGACGATCGCGCCGCGCTCGAGCCCGATGGATGCCGCGATCCGCTCGACCAGCGCCTCGTCCACGGGGCCTGAGCGGAGCAGGGGAGGCTCGGCGAAGGCGAGGATGCCGGGCCTGGTGCGACGGATCTCGACGAGGCCTGACCCGCACGCCTGGACGATCCGGTGGGGGTCGCGGGGCCGCCCGCCCGCCTCGAGCCACGCGTGGCAAGTGCCAAGCGTCGGGTGTCCGGCAAACGGGATCTCGTCGTCGGGCGTGAAGATCCGGACAGCGTAGTCGGCGGCCGGATCGGCGGCCGGCACGACGAAGGTCGTCTCTGACAGGTTCGTCCACCGCGCGAGCCGCTGCATCTCCGACGCGGCGAGCCCGGACGCATCCAGCACGACGGCGAGGGGGTTGCCGAGCCCGGGGCCGGTCGTGAACACGTCGACTTGCCTGAACGGCCGCTGCATGGCCCGAGTGTGCCGCCGATCGCGTCGCGGCGCTACGCTACAGACCCGATGGCC
>JBJKRU010000378.1:0-12755 GCA_046704485.1 Candidatus Limnocylindrales bacterium
GGGTCAGCCTGCGGCGAAGCGGTCGCGGATGGTGGGGAGATCCTCGCTGGCGGCTAGCGCGAGACGCAGCAGGATCCGTGCCTTCCACGGCGGCAGGTCGTCAGCGGGGATCCAGCCGCGGGCGAGCAGCACGGGGACCGGCGGGACGCGCCCGGAGCCGACCCGCGAGGACTGGACGACGATGACGCCGACCCCGGATGCGCGCTCGAGGGCCTCGACCTGCCCGGGGGTGGGGTAGCCGGCGCCGGTGCCGGCGCACACAATCCCCCTCGCGCCGGACGCCACAGCAGCGTCCACGAGCGTGCCATCCGCGCCCTGGTAGCTCGCTACCACGTCAACACGCGGAAGCGCCCGCAGGTCGACGCCCGCGTACGCGCCGCGCAGTGTGGTCGCCCGCGCCGGCTGCGCACTGATCACGACGCGCCCGTCCCCGTCGACCCGGCCCAGCGGCCCGGTCATCGGGCTGGCGAAGGCGTCAACGCGCAGCGTGTTCGACTTGGTCACGTCGAGGGCGCCGTGGATCGTGTCGTCCATCACCACGAGCACGCCGAGGCCCCGGACCGCCGGCTCCGCCGCGACGCGCACCGCTTCGACCAGGTTCAGCGGCCCGTCACCCGACAGCGCTGACGCCGGCCGCATCGCGCCCGTGAGCACGATCGGCGCCTCGGCGGCCACGGTCAGGTGCAGCAGCCAGGCGGTCTCCTCGAGCGTGTTCGTGCCGTGGGTGAGCACCACGCCGTCGGCGTCGCCGCGGGCGAGGATGTCGGCCACGAGGTCGCGCAGCCGCGCCAGGTAGACGTCAGTCATCGCATGGGCGGCCAGACGCTCGAACGGGATCTCGGTCACCCGGGCGACGGTCTCCAGTTCGGCTGACACGGACTCGAGCAGGTCGCCCGGCTCGAGGCGTCGCCCGGTCTCGAGGTAGGCGGCGAGGTCCAGCCGGTCGGCGCCCAGCGAATCGATCGTGCCGCCGGTGGTGACGACGGTGACGCGGGGACGGCTCACGCGATGTCGGGCGAGGCCGGCGCCGCCGACAGGTCGCCGCTCGAGGCGAGCACCGGCGGGACGATCATCGGCTCCTCGGGGATGGGCGCGTCCGGGACGGGCACGGCGCGCGGGTTGGCAGGAGCGGCGTCTCCAGCGGATGTCGGCGTCCAGTGCGGCGCCGATTCGGGCGGCGTGAACCGCGCGATGCGCGAGATCAGCCGCCGGATCCGCAGCCCCTCCAGTGGCCCCAGCGCATACAGCGGCATGGGCTTGAGCCACACCGACGAGCCCAGTGACACGGCGTCGGCGCCCGCCCAGAAGTACTCGCGGCAGTCGTCGAAGTCGCGGATGCCGCCGTTGGCGATGATCGGCAGGCGGAAGCCAGCGTCGCGCAGTTCGGCGACCACCCGCAGGCCGATCGGCTTGATCGCGCGCCCGCTGATCGCGCCGAAACGGTTCTTCAGGTACGGCTCGCCCGTCTCCGGGTCGAGGCGCAGGCCCTTCACCGTGTTGATCGCGGTGATCGCGGCGCAGCCGTGGGCCGCCGCCAGACGCGCCTGCCACTGGTAGTCCTCGTCGGGGCTGACCTTGAGGATCACCGGGTGGCGGCTCTTCGGCACGGCCCGCCGGAGCGCCTCCTCGAGGATCGTGTTGAAGGGGAAGTTGACGTTGTGGCACGAGGCGTTCAGCTCGACACCGGCGATCTCGCCCGGACGGGCCCGCTCGTTGACGGTCTCGATCAGCTGTTCGACTTCGTCCGCGGAGAAGCCGCCGACGCTCACGATCCGGTTGAGGCTCGCCGTGCGGTCGAAGTACTCATCGAAGTAGCGTGCTAATCCGATATTCGACCAGCCGAACGCGTTGAGCCAGCCGCCGTCGACCTTGTGCAGCGCCCGGCCGTAGAGCCGGAGCATCTCGGCGAACTGGCCGAGGGTCCAATCCTCCTTGAGCGTGAAGTGCCCGGCGCGCGGCTCGAGCGTCAGCGTGCGGGTGGTCACCGCGCCGAAGCGCTCGAGGGGCACCCACTGGGCGATGGGCGACAGGCCGTAGAGGATCAGCCGGTTCTTCGAAGCGCCGTACCCGAGGAGGCTCGCGGAGGTGACGAGCCGGTTCCGGAGCTTGATGCCGTTGAGGTCGATGGTCACGCGCCGAAGTCTAGCCGGGACCGGGCCGCGGGTCGGCAGCGGGGTCGGGCCGCGGGTCGGCAGCGGGGTCCAGCGCGTGGGCGAGGGGATCCAGCGCGTGGGCGAGCGGCCCCTGGAGGCTGATGAGGTCCGGCAGCGGCCGATAGCCGAGCGCCGCATTGACGGCGCGCATCGGAGCGTTGCCCTCGGCGTTGCCCGTCTCGAGCGCCTCCACGCCGGTGCCGACGGCCCAGGCGATGGTCGCCCGCTTGAGGGCGCTGGCAATGCCTCTGCCCCGGAACGCGGGCCGCACCGCCGTCATGTCGTGGTACGCGAGTGTTCTGCGGTCCGGCGCGTACGTGAGGCTGGCATAGCCGACGACCTCGCCCGACGCCTCGTCCACCGCGACCTTGAACGCCTCCCTGGGCACCGCCTCTCGATCCACGTCGCGGGCGACGAACTCCTCGAGCGATCCGGCGTACAGGGGTTCGCCGCTGGTGGGCACGTCGGGGAAGGCCTCGACGGCCGCCTGGTGGACGCCCTTCATCAGGCTCGGTTCTGCCGCCAGCGACGTGATCCGGATCCCGGGCGGCGGATCGACACTCGGCGCGGCCATGCCGGTGAGGTCGAGGCGCACGTCCTTCGTCCGGCCGGTCTCCACGAACCCGCGGACGGCCAGGAACCGGTGGCCCTCGACCTGCGCCTCGGAGAGCTCGGTCTGGAACCCGGACTTGCCGGCCCTGCGGGCTGCCTCGGCCGCCATCGCGAAAAGCGCGCTGCCGATGCCCTGGCGTCGGGCCCCCGGCGTCACCCAGAGGCCGAGCCAATACCGCGGGTAGTCGGGCCCGTGCATCCATATCCGACCGGTCGAGGCGGCGCCGACGACGGTCCCCCCAGTGTCCGCAGCGAGGAATCGGACGATCTCCCCGGGGTAGGTCGCCTCCTCCCACCGCACCTGGTCGGCGGAGTCGGAGCTCTCGGGCGTCACCGCATTGCGCACGCGCAGGTACGCGGCGACGCCGTCGGCCTCGCCGGGCGGCAGGAGACGGATGGTGACTTGGCGCGGGCCGTGGCGGCTCAAAGGGTGTCCGCGGCCAATGGAAGGGGCCGCGCATCGAGGAGCGGTGTGGCCGAGGGCGCGGTCTGGGTCGGCACGGTGCTCAATCCCCCAGCAGCGGGTCGGCCACCTCGTCGGCCAGAGCGGTCATGCCGTCCGGGGCGATCCTGGCCGGGAGGCCCAGGATGACGTGCGTGGCACCGGCCGCCACGAAACGCCGCGCCGTGGCCAGCGCCGCGCGGCGGTCGGCCGGCGTGAGGCCGCACGAGAGCTGCGCCGCGAACGAGAAGTCCGACGGGTCGCGGCCGGCGGCCTCGAGCGCGCGCAGGATGTCAGCCCGCGCCGCTGCGAAGAACTCGACGTCGCCGGGCCGGTTGCCGGGCATCGGCCAGCCCGATGCGTAGTGGGCGAGCAGCGCCAGGCCCCGCGGCTTCGAAGCCCCCACCCAGATGGGCGGACCGCCCGGCCGGACCGGCGGCGGCTCGTTGGTGGCGTCGCGGAGGGGGTAGACGGGGTCATCGAGCGTGACGCCCGGGCGGCGTCGCGCCTTGTCGCTGAAGAGCGCCTGCAGGACGCGCAGCGTGCTCTCGAACCGGTCGAAACGCTCCCGAGGCGGCGGCAGCGGGATCCCGAACGCCTCGTGCTCGCCCACGTGCCAGCCTGCCCCGACCCCGAGGATCAGCCGCCCGCCGGTGACGTTGTCGAGGACGGTCGCCGACTTCGCGAGGACGGCCGGGTGCCGGAACGTCGCCGACGCAACCGCGATCCCCACCCACTTGCCCGGCACGCGCCGCGCCAGCGCGCCCGCGAGCGACATCGCCTCGAAGGCCGGTCCGTTGCGCTCGCGCGACGCGTCGGACAGGTGGTCGGACAGCCAGCACGCCGAGACCGCGTGCTCGTCGCCCGCGGCGGCCCACGTCTCGTCGATCCGGTGCCAGTCGAGGCGCTCCTGCTCGGTGGCGGACACGCGGACGCCGACGAGGCCGGGACGGGCGGGCAGGGGCGAGGAGCTCGGCCGGGGCGCGAGCCCGGGCGTCGGGTGAGACGGCATCTCGACCTCCTCCTACCCCTGCTTCAGACCCCGGATGCGCGGCGCTCCATGCCTGCTCCGGCCCTGCTAGCCGTGCATCCGGGCGTAGAGCGCCCGCTTGAGGGCCGCGCCGTTGGTGATCGCACCCTGCGACGCCGAAGAGACCAGCGCGGCGTACTTGGCGAACGCGCCGGTGGCATAGCGCGGGGCGGGCGGTGTCCAGCGGGCGCGCCGCTCGGCGAGGACGGCCTCGTCCACCTCGAGGTTGAGCTCCTTGCGGTCCACGTCCACCGAGATGATGTCGCCGTCCTCGACCAGCGCGATCGGGCCGCCGACGGCTGCCTCGGGAGCCACGTGGCCGATCATGAGCCCGTGGGTGCCGCCAGAGAACCTGCCGTCGGTGAGCAGGAGGATGTCGCCGCCCATCCCCTGGCCGACGAGCGCGGCGGTGACCGACAGCATCTCCTGCATGCCCGGGCCGCCCACGGGACCCTCGTAGCGGATGACCAGGACGTCGCCCTTCTGGATCCGGCGCTCCTGGACTGCCTCGTAGCAGGCGTTCTCGTTGTCGAACACGCGGGCGGGGCCGCGGTGCGTCTTCCGCTCATGGCCGGCCAGCTTGACCACGCAGCCGTCCGGGGCGAGCGAGCCCCGCAGGATGGTCAGGCCGCCGAACGGCTTGATCGGCGTCTCGATCGGGTGGACCACCTGCTGGCCCTCGGTGGCCACCGCTTCCTCGCCGATCCTCGCGATCGTCCGGCCGTCGACGGTCCGCTCGTCGCCGTGGAGCAGGCCCTGCTTGAGGAGTTCCTTCATGACGATGCTCACGCCGCCCGCCTCGTACATGTCGGCCGCGAGGTAGCGGCCGCCGGGTCGCATGTCCGCGATCAGCGGGGTGTGGTCCGCGATCGTCGTGAACTCGTCGAGCGAGAGGGGGATCCCGTACTCCGCCGCTATGGCGGGCAGGTGCAGGACCGCGTTGGTGGAGCCGCCGGTGGCGGCGACCGACGCGATGGCGTTCTCGATCGAGCCCTTCGTGACGATGGAGGAGGGGCGGATGTCGTGGTGGACCAGGGTCATCGCCAGCTCCCCGCAGCGGCGGGCGGCCCCCTCCTTCGCCGGGTCCTCCGCCGGGATGCCGTTGAGGCCGGCCGGGGAGAGCCCCAGGAACTCGAGGACCATCGACATCGTGTTGGCCGTGAACTGGCCGCCGCAGGCTCCGGCGCCGGGGCAGGCGCCGTTCTCGGCCTCGTACAGCTCCTCGAGCGTGATCGTCCCGGCGCGGTAGGCGCCGATCGCCTCGAACACCGTGACCACGTCGGCCGGTTGGCCCTTGTAGGTGCCCGGCAGGATCGTCCCGTTGTAGAGGATGAGGCCCGGGATGTCGAGGCGGCCGAGGGCCATGGCGCCGGCCGGGATGGTCTTGTCGCAGCCCACCAGGACGACAAGCCCGTCGAACAGGTGGCCGCGTGCCACCAGCTCGATCGAATCCGCGATCACCTCGCGGCTGATGAGCGAGGCCTTCATGCCCTCGGTGCCCATCGAGACGCCGTCGCTGATGGAGATGGTGTTGAACTCCATCGGCGTGCCGCCCGCCGCGCGGATGCCCTCCTTGACGAACTCCGCCAGCCGGCGCTGGTTGATGTTGCAGGGCATCGTCTCGATCCATGTCGTGGCGACGCCGATGATCGGCTGGGCGAGGTCGTCGTCGGAGAAGCCGACCGCCTTCAGCATCGCCCGGGCGGCCGCTCGGTCCGGACCGTCGGTGAGCGCATGGCTGTGGCGCTTGCCGGGGTCGGCGGGGCGGTCGTACGGGAGCGGTCGGTCAGCGGGCATGTCGTCCTCAGGGCGGTTCGTGCGGCGGGATCTGCGCCCTCAAGTATGCCCCCCGCTGCCGTCCACGAATGCGGGAGGCCGGCCGCCGCCCGCTCCGTTCACACCCCGGGCCGTCGTGACCGCCGCCTTCCGCAACCGCGGGGCTAGTGGATGCACGGCCCCACGTCGACCCCGGCGGTCCGGCCGATCGCCGGGCGCACGGCAACGGCCACCGCCGTGGGCGTCAGCGCGTAGCCGACGGACGGATCGGTGCGCGACTCGGCGAAGACCAGCCCCCCGATCGTGCCGTCGGGCAGGATGAGCGGCCCTCCCGAGTCGCCCGGCTGGATCGCGGCGCGCAGCTCGATGATCGTGCGGTCGATGACGGCCTGGTTGTAGATGTCCCGCCCGGTGGCCGGATAGGAGCCGGTGACGCCGGCCGGGATGACGACCATTGGGCCACCGCCCGGGTAGCCGATCGCCGCGCCTTCGACGCCGCGTTCGGGCGTCGCCGTCGCGAACTGGAGCACCGTTCCCTTGAACCCGGGCGCGTAGAGCACCGCCACATCGAGCTCGGGATCGAAGGCGACGGCCCTGGCGGCCACGTCCTCTGAACCCAGCTCGACCGTGATCGACTGGGCGCCGGCGACGACGTGGGCGTTGGTCACCAGGTAGTTCGGCGCGATGAGCTCGGCGGTCCCGGCGACCTGGGCCGTGCAGGCGATCGTGACGACTCGCGCAGTGCCGTCGATGGCCCTCGCCGCCATCTGGCGGGCAGCTGCCGAACCCGGCAGGTCGACGGGGGCGAGTGGCGCTGGCTCGAGCCCCACGAAGACCGACGGCAGGCCGGACGCGTCCAGCGCGCCGGCGATCTGGCCGACGACCTTGGTGGGCGGAGGCAGGTAGGCGTCGATGACCTGCATCGAGAAGGACTCCGAGGCGGTGCGGCCGAAGTTCGGCAGCGGCCCGAGCGCGAGAAGGCCGCCCGCGAGCCAGACGATGAGGACCGCCTGAGCGGCGCCGAGGACCGCACCGGCGGCGCGGTCCATGCCGGACAGGACGCCTTGCCCCAGCCGATCGCCGAAGACGCGGCCGATGCCCGAGCCGATCGCCTCGCCGATCAGCACAGCGCCGATGATCGCGCCGAGCACCACGAGGATCCGCGGAACCGGCTGGTGACCGGTGGTCTGGCTGACGATCCACGGGGCGACGTTGAGGCTGAGCAGCAGGCCGCCGATGGCGCCGGCGATGCCGCCGATCTGAGGCAGCGCTCCCGTGCGGGTGCCCGCGATCACGGCGGCCACGACGACGACGGCAGCCAGCAGGTCGAACAGGGTCACGCGGCGAGTATGGGCGAGGTCGGGCCGGCGCGCCTCAACCCGGGACGGCGACCGTGACGGGGGCGTCGACGCCCATGGCCCTGATTGAGTACGTGCCCGCGGGCAGCGCACCGAGGTCGACCGTGGCCTGCTTGTGGACCGCGATGGCCGGGCAGGCGATCCCGAGCTGCTGCGCGCCCTCCCTGACGGTCAGGGTGAACGCGCTGCCCTGACGCGCAACGGCGACCTCCGAGAGCACGCTGCACGGGGCCGGTCCGCTCCACCAGATCAGGGTGGCCGTCACGCGACCCCCAGTGACCGATGCGGCGACGGCCTCGGCCCGCACGTCGTGGACGTCGAGCAGGTTCGCGACAGGGTGGACCACCGTCGGCGGCTGCTGCTGGATCGGGCCGATCGATGCGCCGGGGCCGACTGGAGCGACCGGGATCGGCGTCACGCCAGGCGCGCTGCCAACCGAGCCTGGTGCCCTGCCGACCACGCCCGGCGATCGGCTCGGGAACGGGACCGGCGCCGCCGAGTCCGACGGCGCGGGCGACCCAGGGGCGGATGCCGGGGCCGAAGCGTGGGCCGAGGCGTAGGCCGAGGCCGAAGCGGGGGCGAACGGAGGAGCCGACGGAGACGGGCCCGCGGGGCTGGCCCCGCACGCGACGAGGACCAGCGTTGCGACGAACCCCAGGACCACGATGCGAAGGCGGGGACGGCGCGTCATGGGCGGCAGACGGTTGCGGAGCGTCATCGGTTCCCCGCATCAGGACGGGTTCGGCCGTCGGAGCCAGCGCTCGCGCGTGAGACCGCGGAGGCGCGGCTGCTCGCCGGTCTTCGGGCCCACGGTGCCCGTCATGTAGTCGCGGTACCAAGGCCGCCAGGATCCGGTCCGCCGCTCGTGCTCGACGTAGGTCTCGGCACGGTCCGGTGCCTCGGGCCGCGTCGTGCGGCGGTCGGCCACGTCGTGGAGGCCCGGCAGATCGTCCTCGGGGAAGCCCAGTCGGCGGTACACCGACTCCACCTGGTGGAGCCACTCGTGGACGAAGCCGTGGGCCGGGTCCTCGATGGAGGCCCAGCCCGGCCACGGATCCGACACGATCGCGGAGAAGCCGGCGCCGCCCAGGAGTGCGACCTCGCCCCAGGTGTAGCCCCAGGCACCGTGGAGCGCCGGGTCGCCGTCGGTGGGGTAGAGGAGCAGGAGCGAGTCGCGGGGTTCGGCGAGGTGCGGCCCGAGCAGGTCTGCCGCGGCGGCCGGGTCGGCCCACCAGCCGCCGCCCACCCGCGCCAGCCGTTCCAGCGGCTGCTCGGCCACGACCACCTCGGTCTCGAGGGCCACGTTGCCGTCGCTCCACGTCGCCACCACGTCGGGGAGCGAGCGCAGGATCGAGCGGCAGGCGTCGAGCTCCGGGTCCGACATGGCCCGGCGATGGCGCGTGCCCAGGAGACCCGTGCGCGCGTCGAGGGCCGGCGCCACGAGGCCGAGGAAGCGCCATCTCGACGCGGGGAGGGAGGGGGTCTCCTCGACGGGCGAGGTCATGCCCATGTGCTCGGATCTGATCGCGGCACTGCGCGTCAGCTGGCCGCGTCAGCTCGCGAGCGGCGTCCCGACGCGGGTGTCGACGCGGGCTGGGTGCGCCGTCTCCCAGGCTGAGATGGCCTCGTCCTTGCCGAGCACGTAGCCGATCTCGTCCTGGCCGGCGAGCAGCATCATCTTGGCGAACGGGTCGATCTCGAACTCCAGCGTCGACCCGTCGGGCAGCAGGACGCCCTGTTCGGCAAGGTCGATCCGGAGCTCGGCGTCGGGGTCGGCCGCCAGCATCTCGAACAGCCGGTCGAGGGTCGCGTTGTCCACGACGATCGGCAGCACGCCGTTCTTGAGGCTGTTGCTGCGGAAGATGTCAGCGAAGCTGGTCGAGAAGATCGCCTGGACGCCCCAAGCGCGGAGCGCCCACGGCGCGTGCTCGCGCGACGAGCCGCTGCCGAAGTTGTCGCCCGCCACCAGCACCTTGGCGCCCGCGTAGCGCGGCTCGTCGAGGATGAAGCCCGGCTCTTTGCGAGACCCGTCCTCGTTGTAGCGCCAGTCGTGGAACAGGGCGTCGGCGAGGCCGTCCTTGTTGGTGACCTTGAGGTAGCGCGCCGGCACGATCTGGTCCGTGTCGATGTTCTCGGTCCGGATCGGGATGGCCTTGCTGGAGAAGGAGCGGAACGGCTCGGCCACGGCTCAGTACCCTCCGCCCATGGTCACGAGGTCGGCGACGCCGTCGATGGTGCGGGGATCTGTGACGGCGCCGTTGATCGCCGACGCAGCCGCGGTCAGCGGGCTCGCCAGCAGTGTCCGGCCGCCCTTGCCCTGGCGGCCCTCGAAGTTGCGGTTCGACGTGCTGACCGCGTACTGGCCCGGCGACAGCTGGTCGCCGTTCATCGCCAGGCACATCGAGCAGCCGGCCTCGCGCCATTCAGCGCCGGCCGCCTTGAAGATCTCGTCGAGGCCCTCGCGCTCCGCTTGCGCCTTCACCTGCTGGCTGCCGGGAACGATCATCACGCGGGTGCCCGCGTGGACACGGCGCCCCTTGAGGACGCTCGCCGCGAGGCGCAGGTCGCTGATCCGGCTGTTGGTGCAGCTGCCGATGAACACCACGTCCACGGGCTGGCCGGCGATCGCCTGCCCGGGTGTCAGGTTCATGTACTCGAGACTGTGCGCGAGGCCACGCCGGGCCCCGTCGTCGGGCATCTCGTCAAGCGTCGGGACGTGGCCGGTGACCGGGATGCCCATGCCCGGGTTCGTGCCGTACGTGACCATGGGCTCGAGCGCGGACGCGTCGAGCGTGACCGACTTGTCGTACACGGCGCCCGGGTCGCTCGGCAGCCGGCGCCATCGCTCGACGGCCGCGTCCCAGGCCTTGCCCTGCGGCGCGTGGCGGCGGCCGCGGATGTACTCGTAGGTCGTCTCGTCGGGCGCCACCAGGCCGGCCCGCGCCCCGCCCTCGATGCTCATGTTGCAGATGGTCATCCGCTGCTCCACATTGAGCGCGCGGATCGCCTCGCCGGTGTACTCGAAGACGTGGCCCGTCCCGCCGCCGGTGCCGATCTTCGCGATGAGCGCGAGGATGATGTCCTTGGCGCTCACGCCGGGGCCCAGGCGGCCGTCCACACGGACCTCGAAAGTCTTGGGCCTGCGCTGGAGCAGCGTCTGCGTCGCGAGGACCATCTCGACCTCGCTCGTGCCGATCCCGAAGGCCAGCGCCCCGAACGCCCCGTGGGTGGCCGTGTGGGAGTCGCCGCACACGATCGTCATGCCCGGCTGCGTGAGCCCGAGCTCGGGACCGATGACGTGGACGATGCCCTGCGTGTCGCTGCCGTAGGCGTGGATGGGGATGCCGTAGTCGGCGCAGTTGGTCTCGAGCTGCTTGATCTGCGCCGCGCCCATCTGGTCGAGGATCGGCAGGCCGCGCGGCGTCGTGGGCGTGCTGTGGTCGGCGGTGGCCACCGTCTTGTCTGGCCGCCGGACCTTGATGCCGCGCTGGCGGATCCCGGTGAACGCCTGCGGGCTCGTGACCTCGTGGACGAGGTGGAGGTCGATCGCGAGGAGGGCCGGGGCGCCTTCGTCCTGCGCGACGACGTGGTCGTCCCAGAACTTCTCGACGAGCGTTCGCGGTGCGGTCATCGTGCGGTCCTGTGGTGCTGCGGCGGGCGCCCTAGGGTACGGGGGATGGGGTGTGATGGCTTCCATGGACGAGTGCGGGTACCGCCGCTCCCGGGCGGGGTCGAAGGCGCACGCCGCCGGCGCGCCTTGGGGCCGGCGCCTCGCACCGCCGCGATGGTCGTAGCACCGCTGCCGTTCGCGCCGCCGACGCCCGACCACCGCCGCGCTGCCCGACCACCGCCGATCCCAGCGCGGCCCGTCCACCGTCGCCCCTCACCGCCAGGCGTCCACCGCCGGCCTCACTCACCGCCGGTCCTTCGGGCCGCCGGCCACCGCCGCGCCATCCTGTTCGCGTTGGCAACGGCCGATCACCGCCGACAGTTCGCGTCGACGCCAGTTCGCGTCATCGCCGTCAGCTCGCGTCATCGCCGCCCGACGAGTCTGGCCGTCGAGCCGGTGACTTCTGCCCATACCACGGCCGCGCCGGGCCATGGCGCTCCCGATGTCGCGAGGGCGCCAAGGGCATCGTCGGGATGGGCAGGATAGGCGACGCGCAACTGCCGACCGAACTCGGCGGCGATCGCCTGCGTGGCGCGCGTGCGCCGCACGATGAGCAGACGGCTCACCGTCGGCTCGGTGCCGTCCTTCGGCCAGCCGTCCCAGCTGGGCAGTGACGCGGCCTTCTCCGCGTGCCAGCGGATGAGCTGCTCGAGGCGGCGGAGTTCCGACTGGAGCTCGCCGGCGACGAGCGTGCCGGCTCGGGCGTCGCGCAGCACGGCGTCGATCCAGCCGCGCGAGGGCTTGCGCACAGCAGCCTCGGTGAACGGCTGCCAGCGCGGATGAAGGATTCCGAGCAAGGCATCGAGCATCGGGGCGCTCAGCCGGTCCCGGATGACCGGCCCCGTGTTCGGGTAGAGGCGGATGCTCAAGTCGACGCCGAGCACCGCCGCCAGCCGCTCATACGTCTCCAGGCTCGGACGCTCGTCGCCGCGCTCTATCCGGCCAAGGAACGCCGCGTCCACGCCGGCCGCCCGGGCGAGTGCAGCCCTGCTGACGCCCGCGTCCTCGCGGAACCTCTGGATCGCCTCGGCAAGGTCGCGATGGCGCGCCACGACCGCACGGCGGATCGCGGCGTCGAAGTTGCGACTCGGCATGCGTTGATTCAAGCCTCGGTCGCTTATCCGGGACTCACCGGGAAATTGGCCGGGCGGTCCTTGACGGCGGCTCTCTACGGGAGCCCGATCCGCGCAGCCAACTGCGCGCGGCCCATTCCGTGCCGGCCCGCGTCCGCGCCGGCCCGCGCGGCCCGTTGCGCGGCCCATTCCTCGCCGGCCATTCCAGCGGGGCGTATTCCAGCGTGGCCCACTCGGCGCAGACCATTCCGCGTGGCCCATTCCAGCGTGGCCCACTCGGCGCAGACCATTCCGGCGCAGCCATGTGCTCTGGACCCCGAGTCCAGACACCCGGAGGTCGGGCGGCTTCGGCTGGACCGTGGGTCCAGAACTGAGCGCTGCCGAGACCTGTCCAGGGCCGAAGAGGGTCGGCAGCTCGACCGGTAGTCCATGACGGCTCAGGTCGTCCCCGATTGTCTGGACTGGCAGTCAAGCGGCGGCGCGGCCCGGCTCGGCCGGTCCGCGGATGGATCCGATCCAAGGACCGGCATGGCGACTGGCCGGGGGGCCGGGGCGCTCCGGGCGATCGGCCCGCGTCGCCTGCGCCCCTCGGCCGGCGCTGCGGGCGATCGGCCCGCGCTGCATGGGGCCTGGGTCGGCGC
>JBJKRU010000379.1:0-28598 GCA_046704485.1 Candidatus Limnocylindrales bacterium
GGCCTAGCGTCGTACGCGCCAGCCTCTTGCCGCGCCTCCGGCCACCATCCGGCGCCGGGCCACCTCGCCAACCCGCGGCCAGGCGCCGGGCCACCTCGCCAACCCGCGGCCAGGCGCCGGGCCACCCTCGCCAACGGTCGGCCAGGCGCCGGGCCACCCCGGGGACCAGTGGTTCCGCCGCGACAACGGGGGGCCAACCCGAGGCCCAAACAATCCGCTGCGGCGGGCCGGCTGCGACTTGTGGGCCACAGCGCGGCCGGACCGCGCCGGCGCGGAACCATAGGGCCACGGGCAGGCCCCCTGTGGCGCCCATCTGGTCCGAGGAGGACCACATCCGGCGCGCGTGATCGCCGGCCAGCGGCGGTTCGCGCTGACAGGATGGGAGAGATTGGTCGGGGCGGTGGGATTCGGACCCACATCCTCGTGCTCCCAAAGCACGTGCGCCACCGTTGCGCCACGCCCCGACGAGTTCGTGCTCAGACAGGGTACACAGCGCACGGCTTGCGTGAGAGCAGATGGCCCGCGGCGCTCGTGCGCACGATGGCCGGCAGGTGCCGGGGGCTCTCGTCGCGGTGTGTCACGGGTCGCGATCCATTGGCACGGAGGCCACGAGCGGGTCGGCACTGGCGATGGTGCGGCCCGTCGAGCACCGTCTGGCCACCATCTGGAACGCCGTCATCCCGGCGCCCAAACCGCCGTCGTGTCGCGGTCGCGCCGTCGGTTTTGAGCTCGCTGCGACGGCACCGGCGTCCACTGGCGCGGTCAGCTGGACGTGGGTCGACGACTCCGACTGTGGCTGGAGTGGCGCCGCGTATGAGATCGTCGTGCTGGCTGCCTACGGTGTCGCGGGCCACTCGATCTTCGCCATCGCCTCGCCTGGTCGGTGGACCACGAAGGTGACGGTCTGCTGACGGCTGCATGCGTCCTCCACAGAAGCGCGCTGCTGGATGAAGATCGTGGTGCGGGATGTGGCCGGAGGCGTTCGCGACCGCGGTCAATCGTGCAAGGGACTCATCCCAGCGCAAACCCGCTTCCGCCGGCCGGACAATCGAGCCGTCGACTCGGAGGACACGTCCTCGTGAGGGGCAGCCGAGGTCATGCCGGCAAGGCCGCTGCGGCCTCCCGGCGGCTCCGAACGCCGTAGGCGGCGCGAGCCGACTCGCCCTTGCCGCAGACGGTCTGACCACGAAGATCCCGCCCGTCGCGGGACGTTGTGAGAGCCTGCAGCCGATTGACCCCATTGCAGGAGGTCGCCGCTTGACCGGGCCCCGGGACCGTCCGATCCTGTGCTCGTGAGCCGATCCAACCGCGTCCTCGTCGCTGCTCTCCTCGTGCTGCTGGGTGCGGCGGCCGCCCTGTTCTTCGGCGGCCGGGTCGGAGGGTGTCTCGGTCCTCTCGGCGTGACGGCGGTCCAGTGCGCCCGGGCCACGGGCATCGTGCCGGACGTCGGCCTCGGCCTGCCGTTCCTCGCGCTCATGATCTCGCTTGCGGCCTTCGTCATCGCCCCCGTGCCCGCCGGCCGGCGGCTTCGGGCCCTCGTCGCGGGCGGCCTCGGCGGCGCGATCGGCGCGGCCGCGTTCCTCGCCCTGCGGCCGCTGGCGATGGAGGGGTTCGACTCCACGGGCACCTGGATCTCGATCCCGCGCCCGCTCGACCCCTTCGCGCTGGCGACCGCCGTCATCCTGGCGGCCCTCCTCGCCACGATCGTCGTCCGGCTGCTGCCCGAGGGTCCGACGCGTCAGGTCGGCTCGACCCGGAGCCTCCCGCAGAGGTAGGCGACGCAGGGGACCTCCATCCAGGTCTGCGTTCCGAGGTGCGGTCTGCTCGCAGCACCGCGACAGCCGCCGCCACATCCCGAGCCGGGCGAACGTGTACTTGACCTTGTAGAGCGGGCGCAGCTGCTGAAGACGCGCTTGCCCCGCCTCGGCTTGCCGCCCGGCTTCTTGGGCGGCAGCATCGGCGGCGCGGACGGGACGACCACCGCACCCATGACGGCAGCCTGACCGCCCGCCGCGCCAGGTTGTATGGCACGGACGAGGGGATTCGTGCTCGGTAAGTCGGCTACAGGCTCTTGGTGAGACTCACTGACTATTGGCGCGCAACGGATCGAGGTCAACCCTGGCGATCGGGACGCGGGCCCGATGGCCCCCTCGATTCCACCCTCCGAGTTTGGCGCCCTGCGCGGCGCGAGCGGACAATTCGGTCATGCAGCTCCGCGTCCGCGGGGATCAGGAGGGTCCGCCGGGATCGCGAGGGACCCCGAGGAGCAGGCGGAGCGCGTCGTGATGGCGCCCGGAGGGAACGATGGGAACGCTCTTGGTGCGCAACGCCCACGTGCTGGTGACGCATGACGCGGGCAGGCGCGAGATCGCGGGTGGCGGGCTGTACGCCGAGGACGGGTTCATCACCCGGGTCGGCCCCACGGACGAGCTGCCAGCCACGGCCGACGAGGTCCTCGACCTGGCGGGCCATGTCGTCCTGCCGGGCATGGTCAACACGCACCACCACCTCTGCCAGACGCTGACCCGGGCCGTGCCGGCGGCCCAGGACGCCGACCTGTTCCATTGGCTGACGACCCTCTACCCGATCTGGGCGAACCTGACCCCGGAGGCGATCGGCGTCTCGACCCGCGTCGGGCTGGCCGAGCTGGCGGCCTCTGGCTGCACGACCAGCTCGGACCACCTGTACCTGTACCCGAACGGGAGCCGGCTCGACGACGCGATCGAGGGGGCGCTCGAGATCGGCGTCCGCTTCCACGCGACGCGCGGCAGCATGTCGCTGGGCGAATCGCGCGGCGGCCTGCCGCCGGACAGCATCGTCGAGGACGAGGCGTTCGTCCTGCGCGAGTGCCAGCGGCTCGTCGAGACCTACCACGACCCGGCGCCGGGCGCGATGCTCCGGGTCGCCCTGGCGCCCTGCGCGCCGTTCACGGTCACGCCAGACCTGATGCGCGAATCGGCCGTCCTCGCCCGCTCGCTCGGCGTCATGCTCCACACCCACCTCGCCGAGACGCTGGACGAGGAGCGCTACTGCATCGAGCGCGTCGGGATGCCGCCCGTGGCGTACATGGAGTCGCTCGACTGGCTGGGGCCCGACGTCTGGTTCGCCCACTCCGTCCACCTCAGCGACGATGAGATCGGCGTCTACGCCCGCACCGGCTCCGGCTCGGCCCACTGCCCGTCGAGCAACATGCGGCTCGCGTCGGGCATCGCGCCGCTGCGCAAGATGCGCGCCGCCGGCGTCAAGGTGGGCCTCGGCGTCGACGGCTCCGCCAGCAACGACAGCTCCCACATGCTCGCCGAGGCCCGGCAGGCGATGCTCCTCGCCCGCCTCGACGTCGCCGAGCGCCAGCGCCACGATCCCGGCTACGTCCCGGGCCCGCACGATCAGCTGACCGCGCGCGAGGCGCTCGAGGTGGCCACCCTGGGCGGAGCCGCCGTGCTCGGCCGCGACGACATCGGGTCGCTCGAGCCGGGCAAGTGCGCCGACTTCTTCGCCGTGGACGTCCGGGCGCCGGCGTTCGCGGGCGCACTCCACGACCCCGTCGCCGCAGTCGTCTTCTGCGCGCCGGCGCAGGCCGCGTACACCTACGTGAACGGGCGCGCGGTCGTGCGCGAGGGCCAGGTCGTCACGGTCGACCTCCCGCGGCTCGTCGAGCGGCACAACCAGATCGCCCGGGAGCTCCTCGAGCCCGCCTGATCGATGCGACCGGATCGGCAGGGCGGCCGGTCTCGGAAGCTCAGCCCGAGCCCCGCAGGCTGGGTTCGGAGCCGGTCAGTCGGCGTAGCCGGGATGGCCGATTCGCGAGCCGCCGGCCGCCGCGACCGGGATGTGGGGCATGGAGCCGCTGACGCCCCGCAGGACCGTGGCCATCACGGCCGCCGGCTCGAGCGAGAGCGCCTCGCCCTCGGCCGCGCCCGTCGGCGTCGCCTCGAGCAGCACGAACGTCGCCGGGTCGAGCGTCGCCGTGAACGCCGGCGCCGTGTAGCGCAAGGCGCCGTCCAGCTCCGCCCGGTGCGTCTCGCCGCCGAACCTGCCCTCGATCACGCCCCCGCCGAGGAGCATGAAGGCGTTCGACGCCTGCGCCTCGAAGTCGGCCCGGTCGAGGTACAGCCGGGGCTTGTCGCGGTACGGCGTGCCCGAGGTCGGGCAGGCGGTCTCGCAGTTGCCGCACTCGTTGCAGAAGTCGGTCAGCACCGCGATCTGGAGGTGCTGCGCGGCCACGAAGCGCCCCGGCGCGCCCTCGACGATCGCCCCGCCCGCCACGCGGAGGGTCGGCAGGGTGGCCGCCACCGGCGTCGAGCGGTAGGTCATGAGTGCCATGTTCGGGCAGACCCCGACGCACAGGCTGCAGATCTGGTGGCAGTCGAGACAGCGTGACGCCTCGCGCATCGCATCCTCGGCCGTGTAGCCCAGCGTCGTCTCGTCGAATCCGGCGCGCTGCGCGAGCGCGGTGTGGTGAACGGGCACGCGGTACTCGCGACGGGCCCGCCGGACCGTGAGCGCCGCGACGTCGATCGGCTCGGACGGCGTGGCGGACGACGGCCGGACGATGCCGTGCGCGGCGGCGATCGCGGTCGCCACCCGCTTGCCATCGGCGGCGGCCTCGACGATGGACGACGGACCGTGGGCGGCGACGTCGCCTCCGGCGTAGACGCCCGGCACGGACGTCTCGAGCGTGGCCGGGTCGACCGTGATGTGGCCGGCCGCGGTCAGCTCTGGTGAGCGGTCGCCGAAGAAGTCGAGCACCGCATGCTGGCTGATCGCCAGGATGAGCGTGTCGAGGCCGATCTCGAACTCCGAGCCCGAGATCTCGGCGGGGACCTTCCGGCCCGAGGCGTCGCGCTCGCCGCGGTACTCGTTGCGGCGGCAGACGAGGCCGGCGATGCGGCCGCCCTCGACGTGGAGGGCGGTAGGGCTCGCGAGCTCCTCGATGCGGACGCCCTCCGCGACGATTTCGTGGACGTCCTCCCGGTCGGCGGGCATCTGGTCCACGGTGCGGCGGTAGATGAGCGTGACCTCGGAGCCGCCGACACGGCGCGCGGATCGGACGCAGTCCATCGCCGTGTCGCCGGCGCCGATCACGCCGACCCGCGGCCCGACGCGCATCGGGTGGCCCTCGCGCACGCTCCGCAGGAAGGTGATCCCGTCGATGACCCCGGCCGCCTGCTCGCCCGGCAGGCCGAGCCGCTTGGCGAGCTGGGCGCCGACAGCGATGAAGACGGCCTCGAAGCCGTCGCCGCGGAGCCCGTCGAGCGTCACGTCGCGGCCCGCCGCCTGGCCGTACCGGATCTCGACGCCGAGCGCGGCGAGGGGCGCCAGGTCCTGGTCGATCTGCGCCTGGGGCAACCGGTAGGCGGGGATCGCTCCTCCCGGCATGCCGCCGGCGTACGGGCGCGACTCGAAGATCGTCACCCCGAACCCGTCGCGGGCGAGCTCGCGCGCGGCGGCCAGGCCGGCCGGCCCGGCCCCGATGATCGCGACCCGCGCACCGACCCCGGCCCCGGTCGCGGCAGGCGCCGGCGTCGCGTCGGCCGCCTCGCGGTCCATGATGAAGCGCTTGACCTGGCGGATCGCCAGCGGCTGGTCGAGGTGCGTCCGGATGCAGGTCGCCTCGCACACGTGGTCGCAGACGCGGCCCAGGATCGACGGCAGCGGGTTGTCGACCCGGGTGATCCGGGCGGCCTCGGCGAACTCGCCCCGCCGCACGGCGTCCATGTAGAGCGGGACCGCCTGGTCGACCGGGCACGTATCAGTGCAGGGCGCCTCGATGCAGTCGAACAGCCCGAGCGCGCGGGCGGTCTTCGAGCGGTCGGTCTGGAACGAGCCCTTCTGGTAGCGCCAGTCGTGGCGCACCGCGTTGGCGTAGGCGCGGAGGTTGTGGCGGGCGCACTCGGCAACGCCGGCCGGCCCGTCGTCGGGCACGAAGCCGGACGCGCGGGCCGACTTGACGATGAAGTCGGCCGTGCTCGTGGCGCCGACGGCGTCGAACGCCTCGTCGGTCTTCTCGGGGTACTGGAGCAGGCGCAGGTAGCCCCCGTGCTTGAGGAGGTCCGAGGTCACCGTCACCGTCCGCATCCCCGAGCGCAGCAGGTCGGCGACGTTGAAGCAGTCGGCGCCGCCCGCGAACGAGAGGGGCATCACGCCGTCGAACGCCTCGGCGAGGCGCGAGGCG
This sequence comes from Candidatus Limnocylindrales bacterium, assembly GCA_046704485.1. Classification (GTDB taxonomy): domain Bacteria; phylum Chloroflexota; class Limnocylindria; order Limnocylindrales; family CSP1-4; genus CAIXZV01. The sequence continues at coordinate 6,176 of JBJKRU010000379.1, forward strand.
AGGTTCGCCGTCACCGCGTGGAGGGGCCGGCCCGACAGGTACATCGTGGGGTCGCGGTCGAAGACGGTCCGCCAGTTACGGACCTCGAGGGTGTTCGTCAGCTTGAGGCCGAAGGCGAGGCCCCGGCCGGCCGCGACCTTCTGGAGGCGGCCGAACATCGGGACGGCGTCCTCGTAGCCCAGGTCGTGGCCGAACGCCTCGTCGGGGATCGGCACGTCGACGAAGCCCAGGTCGCGGTTGACGATGCTCCGGACGCTCTCGGCGCCGAGCAGCGTCGGGTTGCACTTGACCGTCGTGTGGAGGCCGCGCTCGGTCAGGAGGTAGGCGGAGATCCGCTCGATCTCGTCGGGCGGGCAGCCGTGCATCGTGGACAGGGTGATGCTGTCCGACAACCGGGTCGGGATCCCGACCTCCCGGATGGCCGGGTAGCGCTCGGCCACGATGTCGATGTACGCGGGCAGGTAGGCCGACGCGTCAGCCATCACCTCGAAGTACCACTGGACGTTGGGTTTGAGCATGCCGGCGAGGTTGTAGCCGACGCTCATGTTGAACACCATGCCCGGCCGCTCCCCCGGCCAGCCGAACCGGTGGTGGAGGGCGTGGATCAGCACCCAGGCGCGCAGGTACTCGTCGAGCGACTGGAAGACCCGCAGCTCCTGGCTCCACTCGACGTTGTAGCCCTCGTCGGTGACGTCGATGCAGGGCTTGTTGACGTCGAGCTCGTCGAGCGTCTGGACGGTCTTGAGCTCGATCATCCGGGCCCCGGTCAGCCAGGCCGCGATGATGTTCTGGGCCATCTGCGTGTGCGGCCCGGCGGCCACCCCGAAGGGCGTCTCGAGCTCGACACCGTACTCGTGGACCCGGTAGCGGTGCTCGGGGCGGGGCACGAAGAACGCCGAGCTGGGGACGTTGAACAGCGAGTCCTCCTGCTCGAGCTCGGTGAAGACCCAGTGGGTCAGCTGCTCCATCGAGATCGGGTGGAAGCGGTCGGACATCGGGCGTCCCTCTTGGATCTGGCAGGGCCGGGCCCGCAGGCGACCGGCGAGTGGCGGGTCAGAGGCGGGCGTGCAGGCGCCTCGCCTGCTCACGGGCCTTGGCCCTGACTTCAGCGGCGTCGACCCGGGTGGGCTTGCCGTCGGCGAGGACGACCTCCCCGCCGACCTTGACCGCGAGCGGACGGATGCCGGGCGTGAAGGCGATGTGCCACGGGTCCATCGGGTCGTAGGACCACGTCACCTCGTCGCCGCGCGCCTCGGGCACCAGGCTCCAGCCGTTCTCCAGCCAGGACCAGGCGGTGTCGGGACCGCACGTGACGTCCACCGAGCGCTGGAGGACGTAGGCCAGCCGGAATGCCTCGAGCACGTTGCCGCCGATCCCGTCCGTCCCGAGGGCGACCGGGTTGGCGAATCGGGCGGGGTTGGCATAGCCGACGGCGTTGTTGAGGTTGGACATCGGGTTGTGGAGGATCGTGCCGCGCAGCGCGTGGTCGGTCGGCAGGTGGACGCCGTGGGCGAGCAGCCAGTCGTCGCCCGTGAGCCTGTCGAGCCGCCCCGGCGCGTCAGCGTCGCCGACGCCCTCGCAGACGTGGATGTGGACGCCCACGCCGAGGTCGCGCGCCAAGCCCGCGGCGGCCTCCAGCGAGGCGTCGGTGCAGGTGAACGCGGCGTGGACGCCGACGAGGCCGCGCCCGCCAGCCCGGATGAACCGCTCGTTCTCCGCCAGGCCGCGCCGGGCGCCGTCGGGACCGTGGCGATCGGTGATCCCATAGGCAAGAAGCGACCGGACGCCGACCTCGGCGCACGCCTCGGCGATCACGTCGAGGCTGCCCTCGATCGCGTTGGGCGACTCGTGGTGGTCGACGATCGCGGTGGTGCCGCTCTCGAGCGCCTCGAGGGCGCCGAGCATCGCCGACCAGCGGATCATCTCGAGGTCGAGCGCCGTGTCGAGGCGCCACCAGACCTGCTCGAGGATCTCCGCGAAGTTCGTCGCCACCTTGGGCGGCGCCGGCATCCCGCGGGCGAGCGCCGAGTAGAGGTGGTGGTGGGCGCAGACGAGGCCGGGGGTGGTGGCGGTCATCGGTCCTCTCCTCCCGGCTTGCGGCCACTGCGGCCCAGCAGCCGTTCGACGCTCGGCGCGGCTGTGCGCGCGGCGGGAGTGCCCCGCATCGGCAGGCTCGCGCGCCGCACGCCGTCGAACGCGTAGAGTGCCCCGGCCACGGCGCCGGGCGTGGGCACGAGCACGGCCTCGCCCGCCCCTTTCGCGCCGTACGGGCCCTCCGGCTGCGGCTCCTCGATGAGGATGAGCTCCACCGGCGGCATGCCCGAGGCGGGGATGATGCCGAGCTGCTTGAGCGTGCCGAGCGGCATCCCGTCCGCGAGCCCGGCGTCCTCGGAGAGGGCCATGCCCAGGCCCATGTGGACGCCGCCCTCCAGCTGGCCCTCCATCGTGGTCGGGTTCATCACCCGGCCCACGTCCTGCGCGGCGATGACCTTCTCCAGCCGACCCTGGTCGTCGAGGGTCACGACCTGCGTCGCCCAGCCGTAGCAGAAGTGGGTCACGGGCTCGGGCACGTCGTTCTTGGTGGTCCAGTCGACGAGGTACTCACCGTAGAACTCGCGCCCCTCGAGCTTGCTGAGCGGCTGGTCGCCGGCCGCCTCGCGGACCTTCCGGCAGGCCGCGATCACCGCCTGCCCGCCCAGGGTGGTCGCCCGCGACGCGGTCGTCTCGCCGGTGTCGAGCTCGTGCACCGTGTCGACGGCCACCTGGACCTGGTCCGGCCGGACGCCGAGCTCGTCCACGACGATCTGGCGCAGGACGGTGTGGACGCCCTGGCCCATCTCCGTCCACGAGTGGTACAGGGTCACCGACCCGTCGGCCTCGGGCCGGAGGATCGCCCGGCCGCGCTCTGCCAGGCCGTTGCCCACGCCGACGTTCTTGGCCCCGCAGGCGATCCCGGCGTAGTGCGCCGAGCGGTACGCGTCGCGGACGGCGAGCAGGGTCTTCTTGAGGCCGACACCGGGCCCCAGCCTCTGGCCGGTGCCGAACCGGTCGCCGACATCGAGCGCGTTGCGCCAGCGGATCTCCCAGCCGTCGATCCCGGCCTTCTCGGCCAGGCGGTCGAGGATGCCCTCCATGGCGAAGTCGACCTGGACGGCGCCGAAGCCGCGGAACGCGCCGTTGGGCGGGTTGTTCGTGTAGACGGTGCGCGCCTCGACGTCGACGTTGGGCACCCGGTACGCGGCGCAGGCGTGGCCGGCCGCTCGCTCGAGCACCTTGTCGCCGACGCTCGCGTAGGCGCCGGTGTCGCCGATGATCCTGGCGCGGACGGCCACCAGCCGGCCGTCGGCGTCGCAGCCCGCGGTGTAGTCCATGACCAGTGGGTGGCGCTTGGGGTGGAGGCGCAGGCTCTCGGCGCGCGAGATCGCGAGGTGGACCGGCTGGCCGGTCAGGAGCGCGAGCAGGGCGGTCTGGCCCTGGATGCTCAGGTCCTCCTTGCCGCCGAAGGCCCCGCCGGTGGCCACCTGGGTCACCCGGACGTCCCGTTCCTCGAGGCCCAGCTGGGAGGCGATCTGGCGGCGGTCCTCCCAGGCGCCCTGGCCCTGCGACCAGACCTGCAGCCGCGGGCGGTTGCGGCTCACGTCGTCGGTGCCGGCGTTCGGCACCGCGAGGCAGGCCTCGGGTTCGAGGAACGCGTGGTCGACGGCCTGCGTCCGGAAGACCTCGTGCACGACGTGCGCGGCGCCGGCGAGGGCCGCCCCGGCGTCGCCGAGCTTCACGACGGATGTGGCGAGGAGGTTGCCGCCCTCGTGGACCCGGGGGGCGTCGTCGCGCAGGGCCGCCACTGGATCGAAGACGGGCTCCAGGACCTCGTACTCCACCTCGACCAGGGCCGCAGCCTCGCGCGCAGCGTGCCTCGACGTGGCGGCCACGGCGGCGATCACGTCCCCGACGTAGCGGGTCGTCTCCCCCTCGGCGACCAGGAGGGGCCAGTCGGGGAAGATGAGCCCCTGCTCGCGCCGGCCGGGCACGTCCCGCCACGTGGCGACGCGCACGACGCCCGGCGCGGCGGCCGCCCTCGAGACGTCGATCCGCGTGACGAGCGCGCGGGGGTGGGCGGCCAGCACGACGGCCCCGTGGAGCATGCCGTCGACCGCCATGTCGCGGACGAAGGGGAACTCCCCCAGCACGAGCTCCCGCCCCGCGTAGCGGTCCGCACGCGCGCCGACGCCGTCGCCGGGCTCGGGCGCCGGCGGGACCGGAGCGCCGCGCTTGGCGGCCGCGACCGCCTCGATCGCGTCCAGGACCTTGACGTACCCCGTGCAGCGGCACAGGTTGCCCGTGAGCGACCGGGCGAGCGCCTCCCGGGAGGGGGCCGGATCGCGGGTCAGGACCGCCTCCGCCTTCATGACGATACCCGGCGTGCAGTAGCCGCACTGGGCGGCGCCCGCGCGGACGAAGGCAGAGGCCCAGAGGTCGCGGGTGGGCTCGGGCAGGCCCTCGAGCGTCACGACCTCGGCGCCGTCGACGCGAACCGCGGCCTGGGCGCACGAGACCGCCGGGCGGCCGTTGACGATGACGGTGCAGGCGCCGCAGGAGCCCTCGGGGGCGCAGCCGTCCTTCATCGACCGGAGGCCGAAGCGCTCGCGGAGCACCTCGAGGAGGGACTCGCCGTCGCGGACGTCGGCGGTCACGTGTCGGCCGTTGAGCCTGAACGCGATCTCCATCGGACTCGTCGCTCCCGAGATCGTCTGCCGCGGCCACCGAGGGACCGCCCGCTCCGCTGCCGGCCAGCCAACGCCAGGAGGTCCGTGCCCAGTGGCCGAACGGCCACGGTCTGCCGGCCCGGACCATCGCCCGACGCGATCTCAGCCTGCAAACGACTTGCAGTAGTGTGGCACAATTCTAAGACGTCAGACGACTGCCATCTCACTCCCGCCGCAGTCCGGGTCGCACGCCAGTCTGGCTCGAAGGGAGAGGTCTGCACGACATGGTCCAGCGGAGCCCGACGCTCGCCCGCCAGGCCGCGACCGAGGTGGTTCGCGCGATCCGGGCCGGCGAGCTGGCAGGCGCCGACGGGCTGCTCCCCTCGGAGACGGCCCTGAGCCAGCGCCTCGGCGTGAGCCGGGCGACCCTTCGCGAGGCGCTGTCCCACCTCGAGCGCAGCGGCGTGATCCTCCGCCGCCACGGGGTGGGGACGTTCGTGACCGGCCAGGCCCTCGTCGAGTCCGGGCTCGAGGAGCTCGAGAGCATCGAGAAGCTGGCCGCGCGCCGCGGCATCGAGACCCACATGGGGTCGTGCCGGATCGAGGAGCTCGAGGCGGCACCCGAGGAGGCGGAGGCGCTCGACGTGCCGGCCGGGGCCCCGGTGATCGCGGTCGAGCGGGTCATGCTGACCGGGACGACCCCGGTCGCCTACCTCGTCGACGTCGTTCCCGCCGACGTGCTGTCGCGGGCCGACCTCGGGGCCGCGTTCCACGGCTCCGTGCTGGACCTCATCCTGGAGCGCGGCGAGCCGAAGCTCAGCCACTCCTCCACCGAGATCTCGGCGGAGGCCGCCGGCCGAGACCTCGCCGAGCGGCTGGAGACCCAGGTCGGCGACCCGGTGCTGCGCCTGACCGCGCAGCTGTTCGCGAAGAGCGGCCGCGTCGTAGACCACTCGCGCAGCTACTTCAGCCCCGAGTTCATCCACTTCCACGTGATCCGTCGGGTGACCCCGCTGACCTTCTCCACGGTGGAACTCGAGCAGCCGGCCGGCGGGGCCCCCGGACGCCAGGTTGTCCCGTCGACACCCGTCGCCCCGCGCCGGACACGCCCCGCCGCCCGCGTTCCGACCCCAGGAGGGGCCATCGATCTCTGATCCACATCAGCCGGCTGCCGGGACGTCCCGGCCAGGCGTCCCGCCCGCCCACGGCCTGTCAGTCCTCGAATGGAGTGAACGATGACAACCCCGGGAGCCGCAGTGTCGCCAGCCGGATCGCCGGCGTATGCGCGGGCCGTCGCGCGGTTCCGCGAGCGCGGCATCCTCATGCCGACCTTCGAGCAGCTGGCGGACCCGAGTCTGATCCCGGATTCGATCGAGGCGCGCCTCGCCTCCGTCGCGCCCGATGCGCCGGACCCGCTCAACCTGTTCCGCGTCCACTGGTTCAACGGCGCCGACCGTCGCTCGCGGGTCGCCGTCCCGCAGCACCTCGTGCTGCCGACCTCGCTCACCGGGGTCGCCGCGCCGATCATCGTCGCGCTCGGGAACCGGTTCCCGATGATCGCGGCGCACAAGGTGCTGGCCGCCAACGGCTGCCTGGCGCCGCGGATCGTCGAGGGCACCTTCGATCCGGTCACCCAGCGCGCGGTCTGGCCGTCGACCGGCAACTACTGCCGGGGCGGCGTGGCGATCAGCCGGATCATGGGCTGCCACGGCGTGGCGATCCTGCCCCAGGGCATGAGCCAGGAGCGGTTCGACTGGCTCAACGCGTGGTGCACCACGCCCTCCGAGGACATCATCCGGACGCCCGGCACGGAGAGCAACGTCAAGGAGATCTACGACAAGTGCGCGGAGCTCGAGGTCGACTCCGCGAACGTCATCCTCAACCAGTTCGCCGAGTTCGGGAACCACCTCGCGCACTACCTGGTCACGGGCAAGGCCCTCGAGGCGGTCGTCGAATCGCATCGCGCCGAGTGGCCCGACCTCGAGGTCGCCGCCTTCACCTCGGCCACCGGGTCGGCCGGCACGATCGGCGCCGGCGACTGGCTCAAGGATCGCTACGGCACGAAGATCGTGGCCGTGGAGGCGCTCGAGTGCCCCACGCTCCTCGAGAACGGCTTCGGCGAGCACAACATCCAGGGCATCGGCGACAAGCACGTGCCGCTGATCCACAACGTCACCAACACCGACCTCGTGATGGCGATCAGCGACGTCGCCACCGACCAGATGCTGGCGGTGTTCAACACCGACGCCGGACGCGAGTACCTCGTCAGCCGGCGCGACGTGCCGCCGGCGCTGGTCGCGCAGCTCGACTCGCTTGGCATCTCCTCGATCTGCAACATCCTGGCGGCGGTCAAGACTGCCAGGGTGCTGGACCTCGGGCCCGACCAGGCGGTCGTCACGGTCGCGACCGACGGCGCGGCGATGTACCAGTCGGAGCTCGACGCCAAGATCCTGCCGCGCGACTTCCCGGCCGGGTTCGATGCGGTCGCCGCCGCGGAGACGTTCGGCCGCCACGTCCTGGGCGCGGGGGAGGACCACACCCTCGAGCTCAGCCGCACGGACCGGGACCGGATCTTCAACCTCGGCTACTACACCTGGGTCGAGCAGCAGGGCGTCTCGATCGAGGACTTCGAGGCGCGCCGCGACCAGTCCTGGTGGCGCGACCTGCGGCGGAGCATCCCCGAGTGGGACGCCGCGATCGAGGAGTTCAACGCCAAGACGGGTGTCGGAGCCGGCTGATGCCGAGCTGGTTCGCCTGTTCGGGGTGCGGCCACCGCCCGGCCGAGGACCGGGCGATCCCGCTGATCTGCCCGGCAGCGGTCCCCGGCGACGAGATCGACCACGTCCTCGTCCGACACCTCGACCCGGGGGTGGCGCCCAGGCCGGCCACGGAGTCCGACAACCCGTACATCGCGTTCCGCCACCTGTTCCACGCCTGGGACAGGGCGCTGGCGGACGAGCGGTCGGACGACGACTACGTCGCCCTGGTGCAGCGGCTCGATGCCGCCGTGGCCCGCGTGGACGGCCGCGGCTTTCGGGTGACGCCGTTCCGGCGCAGCAACGCGATCTCGACCCGCCTGGGGCTCTCGGCGCGCGGTGGGGTCTGGGTCAAGGACGAGACCGGCAACGTGTCCGGCTCACACAAGGCCCGCCACCTGTTCGGGACGCTGCTCGAGCTCGAGGTTGGCGGCGCGCTTCCCGACGACACGCCGCTCGCCATCGCCAGTTGCGGCAACGCGGCGCTCGCGGCGGCGGTCGTCGCCCGGGCGGCGGAGCGGCGCCTGCTGGTCTTCATCCCGCCGGACGCCGAAGCCGCCGTGGTGAGTCGCCTGCAGGCGCTCGGGGCGGAGCTGGAGGTCTGCGAGCGGCAGCCGGGCGTCGCGGGCGACCCGACGTACCTGCGGCTGCTCGACGCCATCGACCACGGCGCCGTCCCGTTCACGTGCCAGGGCAACCTCAATGCCTTCGCCGTCGAGGGCGGGGAGACCCTCGGCCTCGAGATGGCCATGGCGATCGGACGGCCCGATGGCCCGGCCCGGCTCGACCGGGTCCTGATGCAGGTCGGCGGCGGCGCCTTCGCCTCGTCGATCATCGCCGGCTTCCGCGACGCCGGCGCGGCGGCGATCGACGTGCCGCTGCCGCGGTTCGACACGGTCCAGACGCGCGGCGCCTACCCGCTGGCGCGAGCCCACGGGCGGGTCTCCGCCCGGGTGGCCGGCGGCGAGTCGATCGACGCCGCGCTCGCCTACGCGGCGCATCACCGCCCCGAATTCATGTGGCCCTGGGAGGAGGCCCCCCACAGCATCGCCCACGGCATCCTCGACGACGAGACCTACGACTGGCTGGCCGTCGTGCACGGGATGCTCGAGACGGGCGGGACACCCCTCGTGGTCGACGAGCCGACGCTGGAGGAGGCCAACCGCCTCGCCTGCGCGGCGACCGGGATCGCCGTCGACCACACCGGCTCGTCCGGCCTCGCCGGGCTGCTCGTCCTTGCGGGCGCGGGCGCCCTCGATCCCGACGAAACCATCGGCGTCGTGTTCAGCGGCGTCCAGCGCTAGCCACCGAAGCCGCCGGCTGAACACGGCGGGCCAAGCTACGGAGAGCACCTGGTCATGCGGAGCTTCATCGGTCGCGACATCCTGTCCCTCAAGAACTTCGAGCGCGACGAGTTCTTCAGGATCTTCCAGGTCGCCAACGACCTGCGCCCGATCGCCCGCGATCGGCGCAACACCGACCTGCTGTCCGGGAAGACGCTGCTGACGGCCTTCTACCAGCCGAGCACGCGCACCCGCCTCTCGACGGAGGCCGCGATGCATCGGCTGGGCGGCCACGTCCTGGGCTTCGCCGACGCCAAGATGACCCGGGCCGGCGACTTCTACCAGGAGTCGATCAAGGACACCTTCCACATGCTGGAGTACTACGGCGACGTCATCGCCATCCGGCACTTCCAGCAGGGCGCGCCGCACGAGGCGGCCAAGTGGGCGTCCGTGCCGATCATCAACTGCGGCGACGGCTGGGGCGAGCACCCCACCCAGGTCCTCACCGACCTGTACACGATCCTGCTCGAGAAGGGCACCCTCGACGGGCTCACCTGGCTCCTTGTCGGCGACATGCGCATGCGGACGATGCACTCGATCCTCTACGCGCTGTCCCAGTTCGACGCCAGGGCCATCGTGGTCGGGCCGCCGGAGATGTCGCTGCTGCCCGAGTTCAAGGCCGAGCTCGACGAGCTGAGCTGCGACTACGTGGAGGCCGCGGACGTCCGCGACGTCGTGGACCAGGCCGACGTCATCTACATGGAGCCCGTGGTCCAGGCCGACTACACGAGCTCGCGCGTCGAGCGGGGCCCCGGCGAGCTCGGCCTCACGCCGGCCCAGTACGTGATCGACGCCAAGCTGCTCCGGGAGAAGGGCAAGCGGAGCTCCGTCGTGCTGCACTCGCTGCCGCGCATGGACGAGCTCAACACCGACGTCGACCTGACCCGCCACCAGCGCTACTGGCCCGAGGCGTTCAACGGCGTCGCGCTGCGCATGGCGCTGCTCACCCTGATCCTCGGCAAGGCCGAATAGCCGGTCGCGGCACCGCGGAAGGAGCCTTCGACATGCAGACTGGCCTGCGCGGCCGGGACCTCATCTCGCTCCAGGAGTGGACGCGGGAGGAGGTCGACACCGTTCTCGAGCTGGCCGCCCGCCTCAAGATGGAGCGGGCGCTCGGCATGCGCCACCCGATCCTCGAGGACAAGGTCCTCGCCATGCTGTTCTTCTTCTCGAGCACGCGCACCCGCGCGTCATTCGAGGCCGGCATGGCCCAGCTGGGCGGCCACGCCCAGTTCATCGAGAGCCGGACGACCCAGATCGCGCACGGGGACACGCCCAAGGAGATCGGCGAGATCCTGGGCCGCTACAACGACGGCATCGCGATCCGCCACGTCACCTGGGGCGAGGGCAACAAGTACCAGCGCGCCGTGGCGGAGGCGAGCCGGGCGCCCGTGCTCAACATGCAGTGCGACCTCTTCCACCCGCACCAGATCCTGGCGGACCTGATGACGATGAAGGAGAAGGTCGGCGACCTGCGGGGCAAGACCATCGACATCAGCTGGGCGTACGCGGCCTCGTACCAGAAGCCGATCAGCGTGCCGCTCGACCTGATGCTCGCGACGACACGCTTCGGCATGAACGTCCGGCTCGTCCACCCGCCCGAGTACAAGCTCCCGCAGGAGTTCGTCGACCAGGCCGGCGAGAACGCCCGGAAGTCGGGTGGCAGCCTCCAGCTGATGGACGACTTCGACGCGGGCTTCAAGGGCGCCGACGTCGTCTACGCGAAGAGCTGGGGCGCGATGCTCGTTGCCAGGAGCGACGAGGAGGGTGCCGAGATCGGCAAGAAGTACACCGACTGGATCACCGACGAGCGGCGCATGGCGCTCGCCGACGACGATGCGCTGTACATGCACCCGCTCCCGGCCGACCGGAACATCGAGGTCGCGGACGCCGTGATCGACGGCCGCCACTCGGTGGTCTACGACCAGGCCGAGAACCGGCTGCACGCCCAGAAGGCGGTCATGGCGCTCACGATGCGCTGAGGCAGCAGAGGACCTCGCGAGGGCTCCCGGTCGTGCCCCGCGGCCGGCCAGCCAACCGCAACAGCTCGGCGCGTGCGCCGGGAGAGGGTTCGCATGACGAGTCCGCTCATGGTTGTCGCAGTCGGCGGCAACGCGCTCATCGTCGACAAGCACCACCAGTCCGTCCCCGACCAGATGGCGGCCCTTGAGGAGACGAGCAGGCACATCGCCGCCCTGGCCGCTGAAGGCTGGCGGCTGGCGATCGGCCACGGCAACGGGCCCCAGGTGGGGTTCATCCTGCGCCGCTCGGAGCTCGCCGCCCACGAACTCCACGAGGTGCCGCTCGACGTCTGCGGCGCCGATTCGCAGGGCGCGATCGGCTACGAGTTCCAGCAGGCGCTCGGCCACGAGTTCGGCCGCGCCGGGGTGGTCAGGCAGGCCGTGACCATCGTCACGCAGATGGAGGTGGACCGGGACGACCCCGCGTTCCAGAACCCGACCAAGCCGATCGGGTCGTTCCTCGATGACGAGACGGCCGCCAAGCGCATCGCCGCCGGCTGGACGGTGGTCGAGGACGCGGGTCGCGGCAAGCGGTGCGTGGTCGCCTCGCCCAAGCCAAAGCGGATCGTCGAGATCGACGCCGTCAAGACGCTGACCGCAGCCGGCTTCGTCGTCATCACGGTCGGCGGCGGCGGCATCCCGGTCGTCGTCGACGAGAACGGCGAGCTCCGCGGCGTGCCGGCAGTGATCGACAAGGACTTCGCCAGCTCCCTGCTGGCGAGCGAGCTCGGCGCCGAGAAGTTCGTCATCGCGACCGCCGTCGAGAAGGTGGCCCTCGACTTCGGCACGCCGAAGCAGCGCTGGATCGACCGGATGACCGTGGCGGAGGCGAAGCAGCACCTCGACGAAGGGACCCACTTCGCGAAAGGCAGCATGGCGCCTAAGATCGAGGCCTGCATCTGGTTCCTGGAGAAGGGCGGCGGCGAGGCGATCATCACTGACCCGCCGCATCTGCTCGACGCGGTGCGCGGCACGACCGGCACCCACATCGTCCAAGGCGCGGCTGAGTCATGACCACCCTGGCGCCCGACAACCTGGCCACTCGCGCAGCGTCCCCGGCGGCGGCGCCCGCGCCCCCCGCTCCGGCCGTGGAGGCGCAGCCTGCGCCCGGGCGCCGGTCCCCCGACCCTGCCGACGACCCCCGGTCGGTGCCGAGGGTCGACGCCGCGGCCAAGCTCACCGGCGCCGCGCTGTACACCGATGACCTCCAGGTCCCGGGCGCGTGGCACGGCTGCATCGTGCGGGCTGCCGAGCCCCATGCACGGCTGCTCCGCATCGAGCCCGACCCCGCGTTCGACTGGAGCCGCGTCGTGCTCCTCACCGCCGCAGACGTTCCCGGCGACAACGTCATCCACCTGGCGAGCGACGACCAGCCGGTCCTCGCCGCCGACGAGGTCCGCCACCTCGGGGAGCCGGTGGCCCTAGTGGCGGCCCCCGACCTCGCCACCGCCCGGGCGGCCCGCGACCACGTCCGGGTGGTCACCGAGCCGCTGCCGACCGTGACGGACCTGCTCGCCGCGCCGGTGGTGTTCCAGACGTACGACATCACCAAGGGGGACCCGGCATCCGGCTTCGCAGCGGCGGACCTCGTCGTCGAGGGCAGGTACCGCGTGGGGCGCCAGGAGCACATCTACATCGAGCCGCAGGCGATGATCGCGGTGCCCGGACCCGATGGCGGGGTCGTGATCCACGGCTCGCTCCAGTGCCCCTACTACGTGCACGCCGCGGTCTGCCGCGCGCTCGGCCTCGACGCGGCCCGGTGCACGATCGTCCAGGAGGAGACCGGCGGCGGTTTCGGGGGCAAGGAGGAGTTCCCCTCCGGGCTCGCGATCCAGGCGGCGATGCTCGCCCTGCGCGTCGGCCGCCCGGTCCGCCTCGTGCTCGAGCGCCACGAGGACATCGCCTTCTCGACCAAGCGCCACCCGGCCGTCATCCGGTACCGGACCGGCGTCACCCTCGACGGCGCGCTCGTCGCCCAGGACATCGACATCGTCATGGACGCCGGCGCCTACCAGACCCTGTCGCCGGTCGTCCTCTCCCGCGCGACGCTGCACGCTGGCGGGCCCTACGCCTGCCCCAACGTCCACATCCACTCCCGCGCCGTCCAGACGAACCTGCCGCCGGCGGGCGCCTTCCGTGGCTTCGGGGCGCCCCAGGCGGAGTTCGCGGCCGAGACGCAGGTCAACCGCGTCGCCGAGCGGCTCGGCGTCTCGCCCGTCGCCCTCCGTGACCGATGGACGTACCGCACGGGCGACCGGACGCCCAGCGGCCAGCTGCTTCGCGAGAGCGTGTCGGCGGCCGAGGTCCTCGCGATCGCCGCCGAGGCATCCGACTTCGAGGCCCGCAGGACCCAGACCGCCGCCGCGCGCCGGAGAGACAACAGTCCACGCGCCACGGGGATCGGCCTCGCGCTCGCCTGGCACGGCGCCGGGTTCACGGGGGGCGGCGAGGCGCACCTCGCGTCGGTGGCCGGCGTCGAGCTCACGGCCGACGGCCGCATCCGCGCCCTCGCCGACTCCACCGAGATCGGCCAGGGCAGCAGGACCGCCTTCACCCAGATCGTGGCGGGACGGCTCGAGGTCCCGCTGGCGGCCGTCGAGATCGTCCGCCAGGACACCTCGATGGTGCCCGACAGCGGGCCCACCGTCGCCTCGCGGACCACCATGGTGGTCGGCGGGCTGCTCGCCCGGGCGGCCGACCGGCTCAAGGCCGCGGTCGAGGGGCGCGCAGGCGGGGCGTTCGCGGCAGTCTATGCGGCCGACGCGCTGGCCCACGGCGGGTTGCGCTTCGACGAGCAGTTCGAGGGCTACCCGGACATCGAATGGGACGAGGCGTCCCACCTGGGCGACGCCTACCCCTGCTTCGGGTGGGCGGCGTCGACTGCCGAGGTGGACGTCGACCGGGACACGGGCGAGGTCACGGTCCGGCGCGTGGTCTCGGTCGACGACTGCGGCATCGTCGTCAACCCGCGCCTCGCCGCGGGCCAGGTGGAGGGGGGCTCGCTGCAGGCGGTGGGCTACGCGACGATCGAGGAGATGCAGGTCGCGGACGGCCGCCTCGTGAACGACCGGCTCGCGACCTACCTCATCCCGACCGCCCTCGACGCCCCGAGCATCACGTCGATCCTGTACGAGAACCCGTTCTCAGGGGCGCCGCACGGCGCGAAGGGGCTCGGCGAGCTGCCGATGGACGTCGTCGCGCCGGCGGTCGTGGCCGCGATCCACGACGCGACCGGCGTCTGGATCCACGAGCTGCCGGCGACCCCCGAGCGGATCCTCGCCGCACTCGACGCGCTCGACAGCGGACCGAGTGGCGATCAGCCAACCACGGAGGCGGCCCGATGACCGTGCTCGCGCCCGTCGGCGTCACCGAGTTCACCCTGAACGGCACCGCCGCCGCCTACCGCGGGCCGGGCGGGGCGCGCCTCCTCGACGTGCTCCGGACCGAGTTCGGGCTCACCGGGACGAAGGAGGGCTGCGGCGAGGGGGAGTGCGGCGCGTGCACCGTGCTGGTGGACGGGCAGCCGGTGGACAGCTGCCTCGTGCCCGTCGCCCAGGTGGCCGGACGGCACGTCATGACCTCGGAGGGGCTCACCGTCGGCGCGGCGGCGGATCCGCTCCAGCGCGCGTTCCTCCTCACCGGAGGCGTCCAGTGCGGGTTCTGCACACCCGGGCTGCTCATGGCGGCCCGTGCGTTCCTCGACTCCGGGGCGCCGGTCGACGACGGCTCGATCCGGGAGGCGATCGCGGGCAACCTGTGCCGCTGCACCGGCTACATGAAGGTCGTGGAGGCGATCGCGGCCGTCGCCGACGGCACGCCACTGCCCGACCTTCCCGCCGTGGAGGCGCCCGAACCCGTGTGGGCCGGGCCCGAGCCGAGCGGCGTGCCGAGCGGGACGGACCGACGGGCAGGCCCCCCGCTGCTGCGCCCGACCGCGCTCCGAGAGGCGCTCGACGCGATGGCCGGCGGCGCCTGCCGGCCGGTCACCGGGGGCACGGACCTGATGGTCGGCCTCGCCGCAGGGGCCATCCCGGCCGACAGGCCGCTCCTGGACCTGAGCGGCCTCGATGAGCTCCGGGGCATCGGGCTCCGCGACGGCGGGCTGCACCTCGGCGCACTGACCACTTTCGGCGAGCTGCGCGCATCGCCGCTCGTCCGCGAGCACCTCCCCGCCCTTGCGGAGATGGCGGCATCGGTCGGAGCCGCGCAGATCCAGGCGCGGGCGACCATCGGCGGCAACGTCGTCACGGCGTCGCCGGCGGGCGACAGCCTGCCCGTCCTGCTCGCCTGCGACGCCTCGATCGTCGCGGTCGGACCGGCCGGCGAGCGGGCGATCCGCGCGGCCGACTTCTGGACCGGCTACCGCCGCACCGCACTCGCCCCCGGCGAGCTGGCTGCGAGGATCGTGGTGCCGCTGCCGCCGGACCGAACGGTCCGGTTCCGCAAGGTCGGCACCCGGCGCGCCCAGGCGATCTCCAAGGTCGTCATGGCGGTCGCCTGGCGGACGCAGCCGGGCAGCCGGGCCTGGCGCGACGTGAGGATCGGCATCGGGTCGGTCGCCGAGGTGCCGATCCGGGCGCCGCGCGCGGAGGCGGGGTTGGAGGGCCAGGCGCCTGGGGCGGATAGCGCAGATCGGGCGGCGGCGGCCGTCGCCATTGACGTGCGGCCGATCGACGATGTGCGCTCGACGGCCGCGTACCGCCGCGCCGTGACGGCGCGCATCCTGCGCCGGATCGTGCTCGACGCCGCCGCACGGGTCGAGCGCTAGCGGCACACCGCGCTCCGCTCACCGAGTGCTCCGGGCGAGACCATTTGGAAGAGTTAGCCAACCTACCTTGTTGGCCTAAGAATGAATGACTTGACGTTATCCAGTCGGTGCCGCATCGTCCTGGCAGGCGTCGCCATGACCGCGGTGCACCCTGTGGCCGGCCCGTGCTGGAAGAGGAGATCGAGCTGATGCGTCTCGCGTCGCGCATGGAACTGATCGGCACCGAGACCGCGTTCGAGGCGGCGGCCCGTGCCCGCGCCCTCGAGGCCACCGGCCGCAACATCATCCACCTCGAGGTCGGCGAGCCCGACTTCGACACGCCGGCCAACGTCCGCGACGCGGCCAAGGCGGCCATCGACGCGGGCATGACCCACTACGCCCCGTTCCCGGGCATCCCTGAGCTGCGCAACGCGATCGCCGACGACTTCTCGGCCCGCCGGGGCATGGCCGTCGACCCCGACCGCGTCTTCGTGACCGTCGGCGGCAAGGGCGTCATGTACTACACCATCCTCGCCCTCGTCGAGCCCGGCGACGAGGTCATCGTCCCGGACCCCGGCTACCCGATCTACGCGAGCGTGACCTCCTTCGTCGGCGGGAAGCCCGTGCCGATCCCCATCCGCCAGGAGCACGACTTCCGGCTGGACGTCGACGAGCTCATCTCCCTCGTGACGCCGCGCACCCGGCTGATCGTCCTCAACTCGCCGGCCAACCCCACGGGCGGCGTGCTGACCCGCGAGGACCTCTCCAGGATCGCCGAGGTTGCCCTGGAGCACGACATCCCGGTCCTGTCCGACGAGATCTACAGCCGGATCCTGTACGAGGGCGAGCACGTCTCCATCGCCACCATGCCGGGCATGGCCGAGCGGACCATCGTGCTGGACGGCTTCTCGAAGACCTACGCCATGACCGGCTGGCGGCTCGGCTACGCGATCGTGCCCGAGAGCCTCGCGTTCGCCTTCGGCCGCCTCATCATCAACTCGATCAGCTCGGCCACGACCTTCGCCCAGTCCGGCGCCGTCGAGGCGCTGCGCGGCCCGCAGGACGCGGTCGACGCGATGGTCGCCGAGTTCAAGGCGCGCCGCGACCTCGTGGTGGACGGCCTCAACAGCCTCCCCGGCGTGAACTGCCTGCGGCCCAAGGGCGCCTTCTACGTCTTCCCCGACGTGACGGGGACCGGGCGGACCGGCGACGAGCTCGCCCACCTGCTGCTCCACGAGGCTGGCGTGTCGGTCCTGTCAGGCACCGCGTTCGGCGGCGTCGGGGCGAGCCACATCCGCCTCTCGTACGCGACCAGCCGCGAGCACATCAGCCAGGCGATCGAGAGGATGCGGGCCGTGCTCGACCCGGTGGCCGCGGGCCGCTGACGCCACCCGGGCCACACGCCCTGAACCGCCGGAGGCCAGGATGACCACCACGCCGCGCGCCGCCGTCGACGAGCGCTATGCCGCCGTCGAGGGCGACTTCGACCGCTACCAGGTGCTGCTCGACGTGGTCGACGAGTGCCTCGACCTGACGCTCAACTACCGCCAGTCCGGCCATCCCGGCGGATCGCGGTCGAAGGCGCACCTGCTCCTCGCCACCCTCCTGTCGGGGGCGATGCGCTGGGACGTACGGCGCCCGTGGCTCCGCTACGCGGACCGGTTCGTGCTCTCGGCAGGCCACACCGCGCCCCTCGTCTACGCCACCCTGGCCGTGCTGAACGAGAGCCTGCGGGCCCGCCACGAGCTCGACGGGGACCCGCGGTTCGCCTTCCCGGACGACGGGCGCTGGGCGCTGACCTGGGAGGACCTGCTCACCTTCCGCCACCGGGGCGGGCTGCCGGGCCATGCCGAGATGTCCGGCAAGACCCTGCTGTTCAAGGCCAACACGGGGCCGTCCGGCCACGGCATGCCGTTCGCCGCCGGCCAGGCCCTCGCACTCAAGATGGCCGGCGCCGAGTCGGTCAAGGTGTTCGTCGTGGAGGGCGAGGGCGGCCTCACGCCCGGCGCCACCCACGAGACGCTCAACTCGGCCTGGGGCCTTGGCCTCTCGAACCTGGTGTTCCTGGTCGACTGGAACGACTTCGGCATCGACGGGCGGTCGGCCAGCTCGGTCGTCTACGGCACGCCGCATGACTGGTTCGCATCCCACGGCTGGCGTGTGGTCGGAACCGAGGACGGGATGGCGTGGGGCCCAGTGACCCGGACCGCTCTCGACGCCGCCCGCGGCGACAACCCCGGCCGCGTCCCGACGATGGCCTGGTTCCGGACCCGCAAGGGGCGCGGCTACGGCAAGCAGGACGCCGCCAGCCACGGCGTCCCCCACCCGCTCGACAGCCCGGCCTTCTGGGCCGTGCGGCACGCGTTCATGGACCGGTACGGCGTCGTCTACGAGGGCGTGGACGCGGAGGCTCCGGCCGATGCCGCGGCGCTGGCCGACCAGGCGCGGGCCAACGTCGAGGTCGCGATCTCGGTGCTTCGCCGCGACCCCGGGCTGGTCCGCTGGCTGTCAGACCGCCTCCTGGCGATCGCTGCCGAGGTCCCGGGCGAGCTGCCGGGCGCGAGGGTCGGCACGCCGGAGACCGGCGCCGTGTTCAGTGACCCGCGCCTGACCGACGCCACCGCCTACCCGCCGGCGCTGTTCAAGGCGCCCGGCGAGAGCGCGCCGAACCGGGCCGCGCTGGCCAGCTGGGGCTCCTGGGTCAACGCCCTCGCCCGACGGGACTACGGCCGGCCGCTGTTCGTGGTCAGCTCCGCGGACCTCGCCGAGTCGACCAACATCGCAGGCTTCGGCAAGGACTTCGGCGACCAGCCGGGGTTCGGCTGGTACGAGCGCGACACGAACCCGGGCGGCGCGGTGCTGCCCCAGGAGATCACCGAGTTCGCGAACGCCGGGATCATGGCGGGCATGGCCTCGGTCAACCTGGCCGAGGATCCGTTCACCGCGTTCGACGGGTACTGGGGCGCGACATCAACCTACGGGTCGTTCTCCTACCTCACCTACGGGCCGCTGCGCCTGTTCTCGCAGCTGGCCCAGGACACCGATCTCCGGATCGGCAGGGTCATCTACGTGGCCGGCCACTCGGGCCCGGAGACGGCCGAGGACAGCCGCACCCACTTCGGCGTCTTCGCGCCGGGCGTGACCCAGCTGTTCCCGGAGGGCCGCGTGATGGACCTCCACCCCTGGGAGCACAACGAGGTGGCGCCGATGCTCGCGGCAGCGCTGGCGTCGGACGCGCCCGTCATCGCCCTCCACCTCACGCGGCCGGCGGTCCCCATCCCCGACCGGGCGGCCCTCGGGATGCCGTCCCACCTCGAGGCCGGGCGGGGGGCGTACGTGCTCCGCGGGTACCGGGCGGGGCTGCCCCAGATGGGCACGGTGTTCGTCCGCGGCACCGTGACCACCGCCAACCTGGTCTCGATCCTCCCCGAGCTGGACGCACGAGGCCTGAACGTGAAGGTCGTTGCCGCCCTGTCCCCCCAGCTGTTCGCCCTCCAGGACGCCGCCTACCGCGAGGCGACGGCGTCCGACGCCGACCGCCTCGACGCGATGGTGGTCACCAACGGCGCCTTCCGCCTGATGGCCCACTGGGCGGCGGGGCCGCTCGTCCGCGCCTACTCGCTGTCGGCGGACTGGGACAACCGCTGGCGGACCGGTGGCTCGGTGGCCGAGGTCGCCGACGAGGCACACCTCTCCGCGGCCCACATCCTGGCGGCCATCGAGCGGTTCGCGGCCGAGCGCTCTGAGCGACGGGCGAAGGCGTCAGCCGTGATTGAGGCGGTCGCCGCGCGGTGAGCGTCGGCGGGTGAGGCCGCCTCGCCGAACCGCCTCGCGGGCCTCGTCACGGTGAATGCAGTAGCCTCATCGCCGAGATGCTCGGTATCTGGCGCCTGCAGCTGCTGCGTGAGGTTGCCCGCCGCGGGACGGTGAAGGCCGCGGCCCAGGCGATGTCGATCACGCCGCCGGCCGTCTCGCAGCAGCTCAAGATCCTCGAGCAGGAGGCCGGCGTCGCCCTGCTGGAGCAGCACGGCCGGCTCGTGCGGCTGACCGACGCGGGCAAGATGCTCGTCCGCCACACCGACGCGATCACGGCGGCGATCGCGGTCGCCGAGAGCGAGCTCGCCTCCTACCGCACCGAGATCGCGGGCACCCTGAGGGTCGCCGCCTTCCCGACCGCCGCGAGGGCGATCATGCCGGACGTGCTGGCGCGCCTCGGGCAGAGCCACCCGAAGCTCCGGCTCACGCTCCGCGACCTCGAGTCGGCGGAGAGCCTGCTCGCGCTCCAGATGGACGAGATCGACCTCGCCGTCGTCGACGAGTACGACGAGGCGAGCCAGGTCATCGCCCCCGGGATCGACACGGTCGAGATCCTGCGCGACCCGCTGTACGTCGCCCTGCCGCCGCCCCCCAACCTGGGTCCCGGGCCTGCGACGGCGGCCGTCTCGCCCATCGCGCTGGCGGACCTCCGCGACGAGCCGTGGATCATGGATACGGAGACCAGCACGATCTGCCAGGTGGCGCTGCGGGCGTGCCGCCGGGCGGGCTTCGACGCCAATGTCCGATACCACTGCAAGGACTACTCGGTGATCCTGGCCCTCGTGGCGGCGGGCCTCGGGGTCGGCGTCCTGCCCGGCCTCGCCCTGCGCGACCGGATCGTCCGGGCGCGCGTCGTGCCCATCAGCCCGCCGCTCGAGCGCCGGGTGCTGGCGGCCTTCCGCTCGGAGCGCCGGGCGCACCCGGTCGTGGCGGCGATGGTCCGGCAGCTGGCGGACTTCGGAGCGGTCGAGGCCGACGCCGCGTCCTGACCGACGACGCGGCCTGCCGGGCGCGGCGGATCTCCGACGGAGCGCGCAGCGGCTACGCGCCTACGAGGCTACGAGGCGTCCTGCCGGCCGAGCGCGGCCACCATCACCGCCTTGATCGTGTGCATCCGGTTCTCGGCCTGGTCGAACACGATCGACGCCGGTGACTCGAACACCTCGTCGGTCACCTCCATCGCGGTCAGGCCGTGTCGGTCGTGCATCTTGCGCCCGACCTCGGTCTCGAGGTCGTGGAACGCCGGCAGGCAGTGCATGAACTTGGCGTCCGGGTTGCCGGTGGCCCGCATCATCGCCGTGTCCACCTGGTACGGGCGCAGCATCGCGACCCGGTCGTCCCACACGGAATCGGGCTCGCCCATCGACACCCACACGTCCGTGTAGATCACGTCCGCCCCGCGGACGCCCTCCGCGATGTCATCGGTCACGGTGACCCGGCCGCCCGTCCGCGCGGCGATCTCCCGGGCCGCACGGACCCTGTCCTCCTGCGGCTGGACCGGTGCCGGGGCCACGACCCGGAAGTCCATGCCCATGATCGCGAGACCGGCGAGCAGCTCGTTGCCCATGTTGGCGCGGGCGTCGCCGACGTACGCCACCGCGACGTCCGCCAGCGGCTTGGCGACATGCTCGCGGATCGTGAGCAGGTCGGCCAGCACCTGGGTCGGGTGGGCCTCGTCGGTCAGGCCGTTGAACACGGGGACCCCGCTGGACGCCGCCAGGGTCTCGACGTCCGCCTGGTGGAAGCCGCGGAACTCGATCGCGTCGTAGACGCGGCCCAGGACGCGGGCGGTGTCCTCGACCGACTCCTTCTTGCCGAGGTGGCTGCCCGACGGGCCGAGGTACGTGACGTGGGCTCCCTGGTCGAAGGCCGCGACCTCGAAGCTGATGCGCGTCCGGGTGGAGTCCTTCTCGAAGATCAGGGCGATGTTGCGACCGGCCAGGCGACGCACTTCGCGATGCTCGCGCTTCTCGGCCTTGAGGCTCGCCGACAGGTCGAGCAGGTACTCGATCTCGGCCGCGGTGAAGTCGCGGAGGCCGAGGAACGAGCGCCCGGCGAGCGGGAAGGTGTCGAGGTCGATGGTCATCGCCGACTCCAGGTCATGTGCGGCACGGTCGACGCCCTTGCCCCTGGTGCGCGCGCCGTGCCGGCTCCCAGGGTGGGATTGATGCCCGAAGGCCTCTCGACGGCCGCCGGCCCGTGACGGTCCGGCCGACCCGTGGCGAGGGGGATGGCAGGCTCGCGGGCGTTCGGGCGACGGCCGTGGCGACGGCCCTCGCCGTTCGGGCCATTGTAGGGTGCGGCCCCCGTCGCGGGCCACGGCGGTGCCATGCGGCTGGTGCTGGCCCTCGGCCCGCCGCGTCCCGCGACGGGGCCTCAACCCTCCGCGTACGCGACGCGTCCGCCCGCGAGCACGAGGCGCACCACGCCCGGCAGTTCGCGGCCGAGCAGCGGTGTGTTCTTGCCCTTCGAGGCGAGCGACCCGGGCGTCACCGTCCACGTCGCCCCCGCGTCGACCACGACGAGGTCTGCCGGCTCGCCGGCTCGCAGGCCCGGCTCGACGCCCGCACGTCCGCCCAGCACCCGGACCGGCCCGGTGGTCAGCAGCGCGACGGCGCGTGCCAGCGGCAGCTCACCGGCGCCCACGGCGGCCCAGCCGAACTCGACGTGCTTGTCCACCTCGGTGTGCGGCGCGTGGTCGGTCGCAATGGCGTCCGCCGTCCCGTCTCGCAGGGCCGCCCGGCACGCGGCCGCGTCCTCGGCGGAGCGCAGCGGCGGGTTCACGCGCAGCGACGTGTCGAACGGCGCCGCGACGAGCGAGCCGTCGGACCACGGGTCCCGGGCGCCCCCGTCGGCGTCGAGGGCCTCCCAGGCCCAGCGCCGCGACCCGGCGATCCACTCGTCGGTGAGCGCGAGGTGGTGCGGCGTCACGTCGCACGTGACCGGCAGGCCGGCGGCCTTCGCCGCGCGCACGTGGGCGAGCGACGCCGCCGTGGAGACGTGCGTGAGGTGGAGGCGGGCGCCCGGCACGTCGCGG
>JBJKRU010000380.1:0-6562 GCA_046704485.1 Candidatus Limnocylindrales bacterium
TTCCCGGTTCCGGAGTTGTTGATGGCGTCCCACAACGGCCGCAGCAGCGGCAGCTCCGTCGGGTTGGCGGCGGGCGAGGCGGTCAGGAAGAACTGGTCGAGGATGATGACGACGTACATCAGCACCAGGAATCCCTCGATCAGGCCCATGAGGCCGCCGAGCGCCTCGTCGACGATCGGGTGGTCCGCGAACACGGCGACGCGCTTGTACGTGCCCTGGACGATCAGCGCGAAGGCGATGAAGCCGGCGATGAACAGGGTGCTGAAGCCCACCATCTGGGCATAGCCCTGCGGGAACTGGGTCCAGTGGCTGGCGAGGAACGGCCCGAGGTAGACGTTGAGCTGGGCCGCCAGGAAGAACGAGAACGTGACCGTGAGGACGCCCACCACCCGGCGCACGGCACCCTGCGCGAAGCCGAGCACGAACCAGCCCACCAGGTAGGCGAAGACCACGAGATCGGTGAGGTTCAAGTTCGCGAAGAAGCCCGCGATGTCCACAAAGCCCTCCACGCGGGTGTTGGCGAGTGCGCGCCCCCGCAACGTACTGTCCGGTCAGGAAGCGTAGCAGCGTGCTGCTCGGCCCGGCAATGCCTCTGACGGGGACCTTCGGATGCCTGATCGGTGTCAGGCGCGGAGGCGGCCCCCGATTCGAGGCAGCGCGGCCACGACGGCGCCGACCGCCTCGTCCACCTCCGGCTCGGTCAGGGTTCGGTCGCCAGCCCCCAGGCGGAGGCGGTAGGCGAGGCTCTTCTCGTCTGCCCGCAGCGGAACGCCGCGGTAGATGTCGAACAGCGCGACGTAGCGCAGGAGAGCGCCCGCCCTGGTGCGGACGAGCGCCTCGACCGCCGCCGCCGGCGTCGCCTCTGGAACGATGATGGCGAGGTCGCGGTCCATTTCCGGGAAGCGGGCCACCGCGTGCGCCCGCTCCGGCGCGAGCCGTCCGCTCGCCAGGCCGCGCATGGCGATCTCCCCCAGGATGATCCGCTGCGACGACCGGATGCCCCACTTCTCGAGCAGCTCCGGGTGGAGCTCCCCCACGACGGCGAAGAGATCGCCGTCGGCGGTGGCGCGGGCCGTCCGGCCGGGGTGGAAGACGCCCTCGCGGGTCTCCGTCTCGTACACCGGCCTCGAGACGCCGGTGCGGTGCGCCAGGAGCTCGAGCACGCCCTTGGCGTCGTCGAGGTCGTACGGTCGCGGGGCGCGGTTCCACGCGGCCTGCTCCGCCGCGCCCGTGAGCGCGATGCCCAGCCGCCACCACTCTCGAGCCGTGTCGCCGGTCCGCGCATAGCCCTTCCCGATCTCGAACACCGCGACGTCGGGTGTGCCGTGACGCAGGTTGAGTGCCACCACATCCAGCAGGCTGCCCAGCAGGTTCGTGCGCAGCACCGAGTGGTCGCGCGAGAGGGGGTTGGCCACTCCGATCGGGTCGCCCCCTGGCTGGTCCTCATCGCCGACGGACGGGACGTCGCGCTCCAGCACGAATGTGTCGACGTGGCGGGGCGAGACGAGGGCGGTGGTGACGACCTCCGTCAGGCCGGCGCCCGCGAGCGTCTGGCGGATGAGCTCGCGGACCTCCAGCGGCGAGGCGCGGAAGCTCGGCATCAGCGTGTCGGGCGTGACCGACGGCACGAGCTCGTAGCCGCGGACCCTGGCGATCTCCTCCGCAACGTCGGCCTCGACCGCGATGTCGCGGCGCCACGTCGGAACGAGGGCGGTGATCGCCGACCCGGGGTCCGGCACGACGGCGAGCAGGTGCGGCGTCTGCGCCACCTCG
Source organism: Candidatus Limnocylindrales bacterium (assembly GCA_046704485.1). Classification (GTDB taxonomy): domain Bacteria; phylum Chloroflexota; class Limnocylindria; order Limnocylindrales; family CSP1-4; genus CAIXZV01. The sequence continues at coordinate 1,774 of JBJKRU010000380.1, forward strand.
ACACGGTCGCCGGGGGCGGCAGGCTCGGTCTCGACGCCGACGTGCGCCAGCAGCTCGCGCTGCTCGTCCGCCGTCAGCTCAGTGCCGAGCAGGCGGTTGACCCTGGCCGGTCGGAACGAGACGCGCGGCCGGCCGGGCTCGTCCGGGGCGGTGTCCACCCGGCCGGGGGCGACCGCACCGCCGGCCCACTCATGCAGCAGCTGCGCGGTTCGGTCAGCCCCCAGCCGCGCCAGCCGCGTCTCCTGCCCCTTCTCGAAGCGGCTCGACGCCTCGGATCGCAGCCCGAGGCGGAAGGCGGTGCGCCGAATGCTGACGGGATCGAAGACGGCTGACTCCACCACGACGTCCGACGTCGTCTCGGAGACCTCCGAGTTCGCACCGCCCATGACCCCTGCCACGCCGATCGGACCGCGGCCGTCAGCGATGAGCAGCGTTTCTGGGTCGAGCTCGCGGTCCACATGGTCGAGCGTCTCGAGGTGCTCGCCCGCCTCGGCCCGGCGGACGATGACCGTTGGGCGGCCATCAGGGCCGACACCCACTGCGGCGGCATCGAACGTGTGGATGGGCTTGCCCATCTCGAGCATCACATAGTTCGACGCGTCCACCACGTTGCTGATCGGCCGCTGGCCCGCCGCGAGCAGGCGCATCTGGACCCAGTCGGGCGACGGCCCCACCTTGACGCCGCCTACCCAGCGCCCGACGAAGCGCGGGCAGAGGTCGGTGTCTCGCACGTCGACCGCGAACCGCTCCGCCGATGACGGGCCGGTCCCCTCCTCCACCTCGACCTCGGGCTGGCGCACCTGCTGCCGCGTCGCCGCGGCCACCTCGCGCGCGAGGCCAAGGATCGAGAGCGCATCGCCGCGGTTGGGCTTGACGTCCACGTCGAGCACGGTGTCGCCGTAGAGCTCGGCCAGGGGCACACCGAGCGGGGTGTCGGCCGGGAGGATGAGGATCCCCTCGGCGTCGCCGTTGAGGAGGAGCTAGTCGCCCGAGCACAGCATGACCTTCGATACCACGCCCATCTTCTCGGTGCGCTCGATCCGCCGGTCGCCGGGCAGGACGGCCCCGGGCAGCGCCACCGGGATCCGCTGGCCGGGGGCGATGTTGTCGGCCCCGCAGACGATCGAGAGCGTCTCGTCGCCCACGGTCACCGTGGTCAGGTGCAGGCGGTCCGCGCGCGGGTGCTTCTCGACGGTCAGCAGCTCGCCGATCACGACGTTCTGCCAGTCGGCGCCCCAGCGCTCGATGTGCTTGACCTCCATGCCGAGCAGCGTCAGCCGCTCGGCCAGCTGCTCCGGGGTGAGCTGGACGTCGACGAACTCGCGGAGCCAGGACAGCGGGACCCTCACCGGAACGCTCCCAGGAAGCGGAGGTCGTCCTCCATGTACTGGCGCAGGTCGACGACGTGGTGGCGGAGGTTGGCAATGCGCTCGACGCCCATCCCGAAGGCGAAGCCCTGGTAGCGCTCCGGGTCGATGCCCCCGTAGCGGAGCACGACCGGGTGGACCATCCCAGCGCCGAGGATGGTCATCCAGCCCGTGCGCGAGCAGGCCGGGCACTTCGCCCCGTTGCAGATCACGCACAGGATGTCGAACGCGACCGAGGGCTCGGTGAACGGGTAGTAGCCGGGGCGGAACCGGGTCGGGCGGTCGGCGCCGAACATCGCGTGGGCGAATTGGTCGAGCAGGCCCTTGAGGTCGGCCATCGAGGTGCCCTCGTCGACCATGAGCCCCTCGACCTGGAAGAACTCCGACGCGTGGCTCGCGTCGACCGCCTCGTAGCGGAAGCAGCGGCCGGGCAGGAGTGCGCGAATCGGTGGCCGCTCCTGGTGCATCACGCGGATCTGGCCGGGGCTGGTGTGCGTACGGAGCAGCCGGCCCTCCATGTCGAGGTACAGGGTGTCCCACAGGTCCCGGGCCGGGTGGTCGGGCGGGATGTTGAGCATCTGGAAGTTGGTGAGGTCGTCCTCGACCTCGGGGCCCTCGTAGACCACGAAGCCGAACTGGGCGAAGACGTCGGCGATCTCGCGCGCGGTCTCCATGATGGGGTGGAGGCTGCCGCGCCGGATCGGGCGGCCCGGCGTCGTGACGTCGGTCGCCTCGGCCGCGAGGCGTGACGCGAGCTCCGAGGCCGAGAGACGAGCCCGCGCCTCGCTGATCGCGGCCTCGACCGCGGCCCGGACCTCGTTGCCGATGGCGCCGAGCTTCGGGCGGTCCTCCGGCGGGAGGGATCCGATGCTCCGCAGGACGGCGGTGAGGCCGCCCTTCTTGCCGAGCACCCCTACGTCGAGCGCATCGAGCGCAGCGGTGTCGGGCGCCGCCGCGGCTGCGTCGGTGGCAGCGGCGCGGAGGGCCTCGAGATCCGAGGTCAGCTGAGCGAGATCCATGTCGGCTGGCGATCCGATTCTGTGGTGGGGGTTGTCCGCGGGTCCGGGAATCACGAACCCCCGAGCGTCGCAGACGTCGAGGGTCCGAGAAGGGTGACCGCGGGGGTCAGGCGCTCTTGGCGACCTCGGCGATCTGGCCGAAGGTCGCGGCGTCACGGACCGCGATGTCGGCAAGGACCTTGCGGTCCAGCGCCACGTCCGCCTACTTGAGACCGGCGATGAGCTTGCCGTACGTGGTCCCGTTGATGCGGGCCGCCGCGTTGATCCGCACGATCCAGAGCTCGCGCATGTCGCGCTTGCGCTGCTTTCGGTCGCGGGTGGCGTAGGCGAGGGCGTGGAGCTGGGCCTCGTGCGCGGCCTTCACGAGCTTGCGGCGCGTGCCCTTGCGGCCCTCGGCCTCGTTGAACAGGCGCTTGTGGCGCTTGTGGGCGGTGACGCCCCGCTTGACGCGTGCCATCTGGCTCGGCTCCTAGAGGTACGGCAGGAGCCGGCGGAGCTGGTCGGTGTGCTCCGGGCCCACGATCGACTTTCCCGCGTAGCGGCGGGTCCGGCGTGACGACTTGTGCTCGAGGTGGTGCCCGCGCCAGGACTTCACGCGAATGTACTTGCCCGACCCGGTGACCCCGACGCGCTTCTGGGCCCCTTTGTGGGTCTTCATCTTCGGCACGCTGGCCTCACTCTCCTGCTTGCGGCGCCTGTGCCTCCGCTGGCGCGGATCCGGCCGACGGCGGCGGCGTTGGCACTGCGGCGGCAGGCTCCAGGCCCGCGTCGCCGTCAGACTTGCGGTGCTCGTGGACCCTCGGCTTGTGGACCGAGGCGAGCGTCATGAACATCGACTTCCCCTCGAGCGCCGGGGCCCGGTCGACCGTGCCGTGGTCCTTCACCGCATCGCCGAACCTGGCGAGCAGGCCACGACCGATCTCCGGGTGGGTGAGCTCACGGCCGCGGAAGCGGACCGTCACCTTGATCCGGTCGCCGTCCTCGAGGAATTCGATGGCGCGATGGACCTTGGTGTCGAAGTCGCCTGTGCCGATCTTCGGCGTGAGGCGGACCTCCTTGAACTCGACCGCCCGCTGCTTGCGCTTCGCCTCCTTCTCGCGCTTGGTCAGCTCGTACTTGTACTGACCGTAGTCGAGAAATCGGACGACGGGCGGCGCCGCCATCGGAGCGACCTCCACGAGGTCGAAACCGCGGTCCTGCGCCATGGCCAGCGCTTGATGCGTCGGCATGACGCCAAGCTGCTGCCCGTCCTGGTCGACAACCCGCACCTGGGGGACGCGGATCATCTGGTTGATGCGCAGGTCTCGGCTGATGGTGGCTTCCCCTTGCTCGAATCAGACTGGTTTGCGGCGCGTCAGGGCACACGGCCAAGGGCGCGGTCGCCGCGGGAGGATAGCACGGGAGTTCGACGGGAGGCAACGAACCGGCGCCCCCTCCGTCACGCCTCGTCGGCTCTCTTCCGTGCCTTGCAAGGGGCCGGACGTGCACCGGGAGGCGCCACCGTCGCTGGTCCGCTGGCGGGGCCGAGCGCCATGCCTGAATCAACGCCCCTAGGCCCCTGACTGCAGCACATGGCGGCTCGGCCGGCGCTCCGCCCGCTCGTCGCGCTGCTCGGCGCGACGTCGGCTGCTCAGCGCGGCGTCGGCCTCCGCGTCTTGTCCGGGGCGTTCGCGCCGCCCGGTCCGGGGCCCGTGCCGAGAACGGCCCGACGCCTCTCCCCTACCCCAGCCGCTTCTCGCGCGCCTCCTCGCTCAGTCGCCAAGCGACGTCCGCCCAGGGCAGGACCTCCTGCGGGTCGTTCCTGCCGGCGCCGCGCTTGCGGACCGCGGCGGTGCGGGCCTCGACCTCGCGGTCGCCGAGGATCAGCATGTACGGGACCTTCTGGCCCTGGGCGAGGCGGATCTTGTTCTGCATCCGGTTGTCGGATTCGTCGACGTCGACGAATCGCAGCCCCGCCGCCCGGAGCTCGGACGCGAGTTCGCGTGCCGCCGCGACGTGTCGGTCGGCGATCGGGATGACCACGGCCTGGACCGGTGCCAGCCAGAGCGGGAAGGCGCCGGCGAAGTGCTCGACGAGGATCCCGATGAACCGCTCCAGCGACCCGTAGATCGCTCGGTGGACCGCCATCGGGCGCACGGCCTGGCCGTGCTCGTCGACGTAGGTCAGGTCGAAGCGCTCGGGCAGCATCGTCAGGTCGACCTGGATCGTGGCCGTCTGCCAGCTGCGGCCCAGCGCGTCCTCGATGTGGATGTCGATCTTCGGCGCGTAGAACGCCCCGTCCTTGGGCTTGAGCGTCCAGGGCAGGCCGGCCCGGTCGAGCGCCTCGCGGATCAGCCCCTCCGCCTGGTCCCAGAGCGCCGGGTCGCCCAGCGCCTTGTCCGGCTTCGTCCCGAACTTGAGGTC
>JBJKRU010000381.1:0-4710 GCA_046704485.1 Candidatus Limnocylindrales bacterium
AATTCGCGCCGCCCTGTGTGTCGCGCGCGCGGCACTGTGCGCCCGCCCCGGGCCGGCCGGCCCGGCGGGCGATGTTGATGTCTGTCCCCGGACACGCCGTGACGCGAAGCGGCCCCGGGGTCCGCACGGGTCCCGGGGCCGCAGAGGGCTCAGGCGATCAGCCGGACCAGCCGGTGCCCGCCAGCCAGGCCTTCCAGACGTCCGGGTGGGCGTCCAGCCACTTCTTGGCCGCGGCGTCGTCGCTCATCTTGTTGAGCGCGATGTCGGTGGCCACGGCGTTCTGGTCGTCGTTGGTCCACTTGAAGTTCTTGATCATGGTGGCAGCGGGGCTGCCGCTGCTCATGAAGGCGGCCGAGGCCACCTTGTTGAGGTTGTAGGGCGGGTAGTCGCAGGTCATGGACTTCGCGTTGCTGTCGCAGCCTGCGGTGTACGGCGGCAGCGAGAGGTGGACCATCTGGTTGTTGATCTGGCTGTCGAACCAGTTCGGCTCCCAGTAGTACGCGAGGATGGGCTTCTGGGCATTGATGGCCGTCTGGATCGCCTTGTCGGACGCCGCCTCGGAGCCCGAGTAGACGACCTTGAAGTTGAGGCCGAGACCGGCCACGAGGGCCTCGTCGTTGGTCACGTAGGACGGGTCGCCGTCGAGGATCTGGCCCTTGCCGCCGGACTCGGAGGTCACAAAGTCGCTGGCGACGGCGTTGAGGGCGGCGGCCACGGCCTTGGCCGGATCGGCCTGCTGGTAGGCCGTCATCAGGTCCGGGTGGGCGTCGGCGTAGTACTTCGGCAGGAACAGCCCGATGATGCCGACGTTGCCCTGGGAGCCCAGGTCCACGGCGACCTTCTGCTGGGTGATGTACGTGGCGGCAAGGTCCTCGTGGCCCCAGTTCTCGAGGATGACGTCAACGTCGCCGGTGGGGAATCCCTGCCAGCTGACCTGCTCGCTCAGGGTCTTGATGTTGACGGTGCAGCCGAGGTCGTTCTTGAGGACGTAGGCGACGACGGCCACGTCGGCCTCGTAGCCCACCCACGGGTTGTCGGCGATGTTGACGGTGCCACAGGGCGCCATGGTGGCGGCCGCGGCCTGGGAGGGTGCAGCGCTGGTGGCAGCCGACGGGGCCATGCTCGCGGCGGTGGCCGCCGGAGTGGCGGCAGCGGACGGCGAAGCCGCGCTGCCCGAACAGGCGGACACGACGACGGCCAGCGCGGCCGCAGCGACGGCCAGCCGGCGCAAGGTGGTGTTCTCGAGAGTCAAGCCGGTTTCCCTTCCACTGATTCGGCCTCTCGGCCGATTGGACCACGCATGGTGCCCGCAGGGCGGTCGGTTCGCACTTCCGCGCTGTCGCGGCCTGCGGGTGCCACGCGGCGTCTGACACGGGGCGCTGGTGTCGAACTCCTCCTTGCTGTGTCCTCCTGATCACTCGTCGATGCGGGCATTCTCATTGCGGGCGCCGGCGCCCTGCGTGATCCGGTCGAGCATCACGCCCAAGAGCACGATGGCGAACGCCGCCGCGAGGCCGACGCCGAAGTCCGACGCCTGTGCCAGCCCCTGCACGACGTGGTAGCCGAGCGCCTGGCCGCCGACGAGGCCGCCGACGACGACCATGGCCAGCACCAGCACCACGCCCTGGTTGAGGCCGGCGAGCAGCGAGCGCCGGGACATCGGCAGCTGGACCTTGCGGATCACCTGGAAGGCCGTGGAGCCAGACGAGTCGGCGGCCTCGATCGCGGTCACCGACACGCCCCGCACGCCGTCCTCCACCAGGCGGATCACGGCGGGGATCGCATACAGCACCGCGGCGAACACAGCGGTGAACCGCGTCGGGCCGAAGAGCGCGAGCGCCGGGATGAGGTACACGAAGGCGGGCATCGTCTGGAGCGCGTCGTTGATCGGCCGCACGATCTGCGACACGAGGTCCGAGCGCGCGGCCCACGTCCCCACGGTCACGCCGACGACCAGCGCGATCACCACGCCGAACAGCACCTGGGTCAGCGTCTCCATGGCCGGCTGCCAGACCTGGAGGGCGGCGATCGCGAGCCCCGCGACCGTCGTCACGACCGCCGCCCGGCGCCCGGTGATGATGAGCGCGAGGCCGGCGCAATAGGCGATGACGAGCCAGAACGGTGCGCTCGTCAGGGCCGTCTGCAGCGGGTCGAGGAGCCATGCCGAGGCCACGTTCTTGAGGCCCACGGTGAGCCACGTGACGTTGGTCTCGAGCCAGCTGACCGCGGCGTTGATCGGGTCGGCGAACGAGACGCTGAAGTCGCTCGGGAACGCGGGCGCCGACGTCTGCGTGATCCCGAGGAAGAGGCCGAGCACCACGATCACGCCGCCGGCGACCGCCATCCTCCTGTGCCCCGCCTTGGTGACCCGCTCGGCGCCCGTGTGGCGGCGGTCCGACACCTGGCTCGCGCTCGCGGTGAGGCGGTCGAGCACCATGGCCAGCAGCACGATGGCGACACCGGCATCGAAGGACGAGCCCACGTCCTGGATCTCCAGCGCCTTGAGGAGCTCCTCGCCCAGGCCGCCCGCGCCGACGAAGGCGGTGATGACCACCATCGAGAGGGCCATCATGATCGTCTGGTTGACGGCCAGGCCGATCGTCGTCCGGGCCATCGGCACCTGCACCTTGCGGAGGACCTGGAACCCCGTGGACCCCAGGGAGGTGGCCGCCTCCACGGCCTCGGGCGGCACGCCGCGGATGCCCAGGGCCGTGATCCGGATGGCGGGCGGCATCGCGTAGATCATCGTCGCGACCGTCGCGGTGCCGTTGCCGATGAAGAACAGCAGCACCAGCGGGATCAGGTACGCGTACGTCGGCATGATCTGCATCAGGTCCAGCACCGGCGTGACGATGTGGAGCACCCGGTCGCTGCGGCCGGCCCAGATGCCGATCGGGAGGCCGATCACCAGGGACAGGGCGACGGCGACGACCATCTGGCCGAGGGTGACCATGGTCGCGTCCCACAGCCCGAGCAGCCCGACCAGCACGAGGGCGAGGGCCACCGCGAGACCGGTCCGCCAGGAGACGAACACGAATCCCAGGGCGCCTGCCACGGCGGTGATCCCGAGCCAGCCGAACGTGTTCAGCCAGCCGGTCACGAAGTCCACCATGCCCGCGGTGGCCACGCGGACGGGCGTGAAGAAGAACACGAAGAACCACGCGGTCCGGTTGGCGATCATCCAGTCGCGGAAGGCGTTCAGGGTCTGGAACAGCGGCGTCTGCGAGTCGTAGGGCAGCGTCAGCAGGCCGTTGGCCAAGATGTACAGGACCGCCGCGAGGCCCGACAGGAGCAGGATCAGCCGGCCCTTCGACAGCCGGATCTCCAACGGCCGGGCGGCGACGATCGCGGTCATGCGTCGGGCTCGGTCCCGGCGATGGCGGCCAGGATCATGCCGCGATCCACCATCCCGACCAGCCTCCCGTCGTCCACGATCCGGATCGGGTGGTCCGTCGAGGCTGCCGCGTGGACCGCCTCGCGGATGGTCGTCGTGGACGCGAACGTCGGCCCGTCGAGCGTGTCGTCGGGGCGGCTCTCCCGCATGATCCAGCCGAGCGTGAGCACGTATGACTTGGGCACGTCCTGGACGAAGTCGGCCACGTAGTCGTCGGCGGGGGCGCCGACGATCTCCTCGGGCCGGCCGGTCTGGACGATCTGCCCGGCGCGCATGATCGCCACGTGGTCGCCCAGCTTGAGCGCCTCCGCGAGGTCATGGGTGATGAAGATCATCGTCTTGCCCACCTCGTGGTGGAGCCGGATGACCTCGTTCTGCATGTCGCGGCGGATGAGCGGGTCGAGGGCCGAGAACGGCTCGTCGAACAACATCACCTCGGGGTCGACGGCCAGGGCCCGGGCGAGGCCGACGCGCTGCTGCATGCCGCCCGAGAGCTGGTCGGGGTAGCGCATCTCCTGGCCCTCGAGGCCGACGAGGGCGAGCATCTCGGCGGCCCTCTCGCGGCGCGCCCTCTTCGGCTCGCCGCGGATCTCCAGGCCGAACGCCACGTTGTCGATCACGCGCCGGTGGGGCAGCAGGCCGAAGTTCTGGAACACCATCGCGAATCGGTGACGGCGGAGTTCGCGGAGACGGGCGGAGGAGGCCTTGCCGATGTCCTCGCCGTTGAGCAGCACCTCGCCCGCGGTGGGCTCGATGAGCCGGGTGAGGCATCGGATCAGCGTCGACTTGCCCGAGCCCGACAGGCCCATCACCACGAACACCTCGCCCGGGCGGACGCTCAGGCCCACGTCGCGGACGGCCACGTTGGAGCCGGTGGCCCGGCGCAGCTCGTCGCGCGGGAGCTCGGCCAGCGGCGTGCCGATGATCCTGTGCTCGCCCGGTCCGAAGATCTTCCACAGGCCCCGGACGGAGATGGCGGTCTCCTTGACCGGCTGCTGGCCCTCGGCGAGGCGCGCCCGCGCGATCGGGCCAGGGGCGGGGAACGTCGAGGTCATGCGCGCCCACCATCGACGGCGGGGAGCGGCGGGCAAGCGGCGGCCACGATGCTGGCTCCTCCTTCCAGCGCGCAGACCCGCGTCGGCGCGAAGTGCAAAGGGTAGGCGCAAACGGCCCAAGTCGTCATCTGGTTGGGTCGTGTCCCGTCAAGTGGTGTAAGTCGGCCTCCAGCCTGATCGTCTCTCAGACGGCCATGCCCTCCTTCAGCAGCTCGGCGAGGGTGGTGCCGGGGATGCCGCCCAGGAGCCGGGTCATGGAGC
>JBJKRU010000382.1:0-3131 GCA_046704485.1 Candidatus Limnocylindrales bacterium
GGCCAGTGCCTGGAGGCCTGGGCCGCCGCCTTGGGCGCGTCCGAACGCTCCAGGAACGCAGTGGACGCCACGTCGACGGCGGCCGCGTAGTCCTGGGCCGAGACGGGATGCCGGATCTCGATGCTCATGGCGGTGACGCTACCAGCCGCCGGGGCCCCATGGCCAACCGTGGGCGCAGGGCGGCGGCGAGCGCGCGGTGACGGGTGACGCGGGGCAGCACGATGCGGCGTGCGTCCGAGAACGCCGCATGGGCGCGGAGCGCCTCGGCCAGGGCATCGACAAACCCGGGATGACCCTCGTCGAGCGGGTCGAAGCCCGCCTCCCACCAGAAGTCGAGGACCCGCAACGCGCTGGCCTTCCGGTCGATCCGCGGCTCGATGCGGCCGACGATCCGGTCCCCGTACACCAGCGGGAGGACGTAGTAGCCCCAGCGGCGTTTGTGGACCGGGACGTAGACCTCCCAGCGGTAGTCGAAGCCGTACAGGCGCAGCAGGAGGTCGCGCTCCCAGGCGAGCGGGTCCAGCGGCGCCAAGAACGCGACACCCGGCTCCTGGCCGCCGGGGCGGCCGACCCACCACGGATGCGCCGGCTCGCCTTCGGCCGCCACCTCGGCCTCGGCGACGTCGAGGAGTCGCAGCGACCCGCTCGGGATGTAGCGGGGGCCGCGGAGCCCCTCGACGCTGACCGCCACGATGTGGCCCCGTGCCTCGAGCTCGGCCCGCAGCTCGTGGCGGTGCGGGGTGCTCTGCGCGACGCCGGCCCAGAGCGTGTACTCGCCCGTCGCCCCGAGCAGGCCGTTCGCCTGGTAACGCGATCGCAGCTTGTGGAGCCGCTGCTCCGCTTCGGGATGCCGCTGGGCGAGCAGCGCCTCGGGGAAGAGCCGCTCCGTGAGGTCGTAGACGCGCCGGTTGCCCTCGCGTCGCGCGATGGCGATGACACCGGCCTCCGCCAGCGCCTCGAGCAGCGCCCGCACCTGGTTGGTCGGCCGCCAGTACCAGTCGATGGCGGCCCGCGGCTCGAGGTCGGTGGAGCTGAGCGGCCCGCCCTCCCGGATGCGGCCGAGGAGCTCCTCGACCAGCGGCGCGTGCTCGTCGAATGGCCCCTCCTCGTGCTCGACCCGGATCTCGTCCCACGCGTGCCGGTAGTAGGGCAGCTCCGCCGTGGGGACGAGCGAGAGCATCTTGTTGTACGTCTCGTACAGCGCACGGTCCCGGTAGAGCAGGTTGTCGGTCCACGCCCGACGATAGCCGGCGATGCGGGCGAGCAGCACCAGGTCGTGGTTGCGTCCCGCCACCTCGAGCGGGTCGAACTGGAGCGAGCCGAGACGGTCGATCACGCGCATCACCGAGGCGGGCTCCGCTGGCAGCCCGCGCGGCGGCGCCAGCAGATGGTGGTGTGCCAGGTAGCGACGAGCGACGCGCGCCGAGACGTGGCGAGGCTGGTGGGTCACGGTGCCCATCGTAGGGGCGATACCTGACAGGTGGTGACGCAACCGCCGGCGACGCCCCCGCACAGGCAGGCCAGGACGACGGCGGCCGCCGCGTACGCCGCGAGCGCTCCGGTGACCAGCCCGCGTCGCCGCTGGCCGCCTGGACGCCGGGGGCCGGGCCTGTCATCGGCCGGCAGTACCGCCTCGCCCTCCACCGCCGGCCGGACGAGCGGCGCCCGCAGCCAACCATTCGGCCCATGGGGCACGGCACCGATTCGGGGTACCCTCACGCGGAATGCTTCGCCGTCACCGAAGCATCAGCCGGAACCGAAGGATCCCGAGCCATTCACCCGAACGAGCGCGCTGCCGTCACGCAGGCGGTCATTGCCCTGTACGAGGAGCTCATGCACCGCATGGCTGGCAGCCATGCGCCCGAGTTCCTCGAGATCGCCGTCACGATGCCGCAGGCCAAGGTGCTCTACCTCCTCGGCGCCGCCGGCGACCTGCACATGTCCGAGCTGGCGGGCAGGCTTGGCGTCTCCCTCTCCACCGTCAGCGGGCTGGTTGACCGGGTCGTCGAGGCTGGCCTCACGTCCCGGCATGACGACCCGGCCGACCGGCGTCAGGTGGTCGTCGGGCTGACGCCCGCCGGCGTCGCCTTCATCGACCGCTTCCGCGAGCTCAATGCGCGCCAGATGCGCGACCTGCTCGACCTGCTCGACGACCAGGAGCTCGAGGGCGCCCGTGCGACCCTCGCCGCGCTCACACGTGCTGGCGGTCTGCTGGCCGCTCGCGCTGAGGCAGCCGTCGCGACTTCGCCTGACGCCCCGTCGCCCGCCCGAAAGGACCCTGCATGAGCCGCCTGTCCGAATTGGCGGTCGGCAAGCGGAGCGTCACGCTCCTCCTTGCCGCCGCCCTCTTCCTCGCTGGCATCTCCGCGTGGGGCAGCCTCCAGCAGGAGCTGCTGCCGGACATCCAGCTGCCGGTGATCACGGTCATCGCCCCGTACCCGGGAGCTGGCGCCACCGACGTGGCCGAATCGGTGACCAAGCCCATCGAGCGGGCCATTGGCGGAGTGCCGCGGCTGGAGCGCATGTCGTCCTCGTCGGCAAACTCGATCTCGCTGGTGGTCGCGCAGTTCTCCTACGGCACGGACGTGAAGGCCACCCAGGCCGCCATCGAATCGAACCTGCAGCAGGCGAGGCTGCCCTCCAGCGTCACAGCCCTGGTGAGCGCGCTCGACATCAACGCGTCGCCGGTGATCATCGCCGCGGTGGCCGCCCAGGGCGGCACGACGCTCGCCGATGCCGGGGCCATCGTCAGCAAGGAGATCCAGCCCGCCCTGCTGGGTCTCGAGGGCGTCGCATCCGTGGATGTGACCGGCGGCGAGGAGCAGCAGGTGGTGATCACCCTGGACCCCGCCAAGATGGCCGACGCCGGGGTCACCGCCTCCCAGGTCACCGGGATCCTCTCCGCCAACAACCTGACCGTCCCCTCCGGGCAGATCACCGGCGGCGACCTGCGCATTCCGGTCTCGACGATCGGCAAGATCACCACCCTGGACCAGATCAAGCAGCTCGTCGTGGGCATGAAGCTCCCGAGTGGGGCGGGCGGCCAGGGCAGCTCGACCGGAGCGGGCGGCCAGGGCAGCTCGACCGGGGCGGGCGGCCCGTCGCAGGGCACCGGCAGCCAGAGCGGGGCG
>JBJKRU010000383.1:0-3585 GCA_046704485.1 Candidatus Limnocylindrales bacterium
GGCCCCTGTCGTCCGGGATGGACGGGTCCTGGCGGATGCGCCCGACGTAGACCAGATCGGAACCCGCGGCGTGCTCGGCGAGCGGGTAGACCTTGTTGGCCGGGTCGTCCTGGACGACCACGCCCTCCACCATCGCGAACAGCTCGCGCGCCCGGTCAGCCGTGAGCGGTGCGCTGGTCTCCACGTGGACGGCCTCCGAGTGGCTCATGAACACCGGGACCCGGACGGCGGTGCACGAGACCCGGAGCTCCGGCAGGTGCAGGATCTTCCGGCTCTCCGTGACGACCTTCCACTCCTCCTTGGTGTACCCGTTGTCCAGGAACACGTCGATGTGCGGCAGGGCGTTGAAGCCGATCGGGTACGGGTAGACGCTGGCGACCTTCGGCCGGCCCTCCGCGTGCGCCTTCACCTGCTCGTCGAGTTCGACGATCGCCTTGTGGCCGGTGCCGGAGACGGCCTGGTAGGTGTCCACGACCATGCGCTCGATGCCCACGGCGTCGCGCAGGGCCATCAGCGGGGGCATCAGCTGCATGGTCGAGCAGTTGGGGTTGGCGATGATGCCCTCGTGCCAGGCCAGGTCGTCGGGGTTGACCTGGCTGACCACGAGCGGGATCTCCGGGTCCATCCGCCACGCGGACGAGTTGTCGATGACGGTGCAGCCGCGCTTCGCTGCCTCGGGCGCCAGCTCCTTGCTGGTGCCGCCGCCGGCGCTGAACAGCGCGATGTCGATGCCATCGAACGCGTCCGGGGTGGCGAGCTCCACCGTGATGTCGCCCCACCCTTGAACAGTCAGCGTCTTGCCCGCCGAGCGCTCCGATGCGAGCAGGCGGAGCTCGGTCATCGGGAACCGCTTCTCTAGAAGCACCTTGATCATGGTGCGGCCCACGGCGCCGGTGGCGCCGACGACGGCGACGGTGAGCTTCGCGGGGCTGGTTTCGGGCACGGTCCGACCTTCTAGCTGCGGGTTGTCGGGCACGTGCGGAGTATATCAGCGGGCCTCTTCGCTTCCCTTGATCGCGCCGGGCGCTCAGACATCCCGACCCGGCTCTGCGCCGATCTCCACGGCGAGCTCAGCACACACGGCGCGGGCGATCTCGATGAACGCGAGGGTGGCCGGCGAGCGGTAGCGGTCACGGTGCCAGCCGAGGGCGATGCGCCGCGGGCCCAGGCCGGTCGGGACCACGCGCACCGAGGGGTCGTCCGCGTCGACGGCAAGCAGGGGGACCAGTGCGACGCCCAACCCGGCGGCTGCCATGCCCTGCACGATGCCGTTGTCCTCCGACCGAAGCACGAACTCCGGCTCGCGCCCCGTCTCGCGAAGCAGGTCCTCGGTCCAGCGCGTGCTGCGGCACGAGCGAAACCCGATCAGCTTCTGCTCCGCGATCAGCTCGAGGGACGGCGGCTCGGTCAGGGCGGCCAGCGGGGAGTCGGGCCGGACGACGAGCACGAACCGGTCGCGAAGCAGCTCCACGCCCTCGAACGGACCCGGTGCGAAGGGCAGAACGCCGAAGGCGAGGTCCAGTGCTCCCGCCGCCACGAGGTCGAGGCCGCCCTCGTCGCTCATGACCTCTGTGAGCCGCACGTCGATGTCGGGCCACTCACGCCCGAAGCGGCCGATGATCGCCGGCAGGGCTCGCGCGCCGACGCTCTGGTAGACGCCGACGCGCAGCGTGCCGACCTCGCCCCGTGCGTACGACTCGAGGTCGGCTCGCGCAGCCTGGAGCCGGTCCGCGATCGGGCCGACGTGGCGCAGGAGCAGCTGGCCGGCCTCCGTGAGCGCGACGGTGCGCCGTCCACGTCCCCGATTGAACAGGCGGACGCCCAGCGCCGCCTCGAGCGCAGCCACGTGCTGGCTCACGGCGGACTGCGTGTAGTCGAGCGCGGCTGCCGCCCCGTGGAACGTCCCCTCGTCCGCCACCGCCCGGAACGAGAGCAGCTGGCGAAGACTCAGGTCCGAGAAGGAATCCGCAAGCACCCGAACGCGACGGGCCGTGCTCGGCGCGGATCCTGATAGATCAGCAGTCATGATCATTCATTGGAGCACAGACTGTTGCTCTAATCAACTCCCGCGTCCAACATGGCGGGCATGGAACTCCTGATCCCCTTCCTGCTCGTCCTCCTCATCGCCATCCTCGCCCAGGCGTACGGCACCGACAGCCGCGACCTCGACCCCAACGGCTCGCTGGCCGCCTGATCGCCGCACGTCGCGCAGCCGGCGCCCGCGGGTCGCACGCCCGGGGGCGCTGCGGTTCCTCCGGGTGCCGCCCCGACACCGCGAGCGCCGCTCAGGCCCGCCACACGGCCGCCGACCCCCTCTCCCCCACCCCGGCGATGGAGGCCGACCGAACGCTCGGCGGCCATCCCGGGAAGCCCCTGCGCGCGGCTCGGCGCGCGGTACTCCGGGCCAGATGCCGGCGCCGATCCGCGCCTCAGCCCGGCCCTGGCCGCAGCATCCAGCGTTCGGGGCGATCGAGCGGCTCGAACCCGAACCGCGCGTAGAACGCCGGCGAGCTCGTGGCCAGGACTGTCCGCTTGAGACCGGCCAGCCGCGGGTCGGCGACGATCGCCTCCAGCAGCCTGCGCCCGATCCCCTCCCCCCGGCGGTCGTCCTCGACGAACACGTCGCACACCCAGGCGAACGTCGCCTCGTCTGTCACCACGCGGGCGAACCCCACCTGGCGACCACCGTCGAACGCCGAGAAGCACAGCGAATTCGCGACTGCCCGCTCCACCGTGGCGCGGCTCCGGCCCAGCGCCCAGTAGGCACGCTCTGAGAGCGCGGCGTGTAGCCAGTCGAGGTCGACCTCGCCGGCGTCGGTCGAGATGCGGAAGGACGGCGTCATCGCGCTAGCGTACGACGTTGAATCGAAAGGGCCCGGCATGTCCGCCGGGCCCCTCGCAATCGCGCTGGATTCGCGCGGCGCTACTTCGCCAGGTGGCGCTGCATCGCCGCCTTGCGGGACAGGTTGACGCGGCCTTGGCGGTCGATCTCGGTGACCACCACCATGACCTCATCGCCCACCGACACCACGTCCTCGACGGACGGCACGTGGTAATCGGCGAGCTCGCCGATCCGGACGAGGCCCTCCTTGCCGGGCAGGATCTCGACGAAGGCGCCGAAGTTCATCAGCCGGGTGACCGTGCCGAGGTACAGGGCGCCGACCTCGACCTCGCGGGTCAGGCTCTCGATCCACTGGATGGCCTTGCGCGAGTTCTCGCCGGAGACGGCCGCGATCTCCACGGACCCGTCGTCCTCGACGTTGATCTCGGTGCCGGTCTCCTCCTGGATCTTGCGGATCATCGAGCCGCCCTTGCCGATGATGTCGCGGATCTTCTCGGGGTTGATCTTGATCGTGATGATGCGCGGCGCGAAGTCGCTCATCTCCTCGCGGGCGGCTGGCAGCACCGCGGTCATCTTGTCGAGGATGAACAGGCGGGCGGCGAGCGCCTTGCGCAGGCCCTCGCGGATGACCCGCTCGTCGATGCCCTTGACCTTGATGTCCATCTGGAGGGCGGTGATGCCCTCGGTGGTGCCGGTGACCTTGAAGTCCATGTCGCCGAAGGCGTCCTCCTTGCCGAGGATGT
>JBJKRU010000384.1:0-6228 GCA_046704485.1 Candidatus Limnocylindrales bacterium
GCTCCGCGGCCGCGCCTAGGCCGGGCTGGCCGCGCGCGGGAAGTAGTCGCCCCCGTCGAGGTCGGCGAGGAGGCCGGGGTGCGTGGGCTCCCAGCCCATCCGCGCGCGGGTCAGCGCGCCCGAGGTCGGGTTGTCCAGGGCGACGATCGGGCCGAGGAACCCGAAGTGCTGCCCCAGCCGGTCGGCTCGGAGGCTGTGGACGGGCACTCCGAGATGGCCGCCGATGCTGCGGGCGATCTCCCCGAACGGCACGCCCTCGTCCCCCACCGCGTGCCACGTGCTCCCGGCCGGCGCCCCCTCGAGCACGAGCCGGAACAGGCGGGCGAGGTCGAGGGTGTGCACGGCCGGCCACCGGTTCGTCCCGTCGCCCGCGTAGGCCGCGACGCCGGCCCCGCTCGCGATCGCGATCAGCGTCCGGGCGAAGCCGTGGCGGTCGAGCGTACTGTGGACGACGGGCGGCACCCGCACGACCGCGGACCGCACCCCGTCGCCGGCGAGTTCGAGCACCAGCCGCTCCACGTCGCTCCGCGTGCCCGGCACCGTGCACGAGTCCTCCTCGGTGGCGAGCCGGCCCAGGGGCGCGAGGCTGAGGGTCCCCGACACGCCCACCAGCGGCCGGCCGGTGCCCCGCAGCGCCTCGCCCATGGCGGCGACGGCGGCGCGGTCCACGGCGACGGCGGTCGGCATGTCGCCCGACTGGAGCAGGTCGTGCCGGAACGCGAGGTGGACGACGCCGTCCGATGACGCGGTCGCCTGGCGGAGCCCGCCGGTGTCCTCGAGGTCGCCCCGGAGGACGTCGGCGGCCCAGCGCCTCGACGGCCGCCGCGGCGGCGTCGGAGCGGGCGAGGCCGACCACCCCGTGGCCCGCGGCGAGGAGCTCGGGGATGAGGGCCGAGGCGAGGTGGCCGGAGGCTCCGGTGACGAGGACGCGCATGACGACTCCTTGGCGACGTGGGAGCTGGGTTGCGGGCGCGAGGGCGCGGGCGCTGGGTTGGGGCGGCTTGGCGGGCCCGGGACTGGCAGGGGCGCGAGAGCGCGCGCGGGGACGCCCGGCCACGTCAGCCCGAGGACGCGAGGATCTCGTCGAGGCGCTCGGCGCCCACCACCTCGTGCGCCTGCAGCTCCTCGGCGAGGAGGTCGAGCGCCTCGCGGTGCCCGGCGATGACCTGCGTGGCGCGCTCGTGCGCCCCGTCGATCAGGGCCACGACCGCGGCGTCGATCTTGGCGGCCGTCGCCTCGGCGAACTCGCGCGGCGCCGCGAGCTCGCGGCCCAGGAACGGGTGGGTCTCGCCGACGCCGAAATTGACGGGGCCGAGCACGTCGCTCATGCCCCAGGCGCCCACCATCCGCCGCGCGAGGTCGGTGGCCACCTTGAGGTCGTTCTCCGCTCCGCTCGTCGGCTGGGAGAGCGCCACCTCCTCCGCCGCTCGGCCGCCCAGCATGACGGCGAGGCGCGCGAGGAGGTAGTCGCGCGGGTAGTTGCGGCGGTCCTCGGTCGGGCGCTGCTGCGTGACGCCGAGGGCGAGGCCGTGGGGGACGATCGTGACCTTCTGCACCGGGTCGGCGCCCGGGGTCAGGCGCGCCACGATGGCGTGGCCGCCCTCGTGGTAGGCGACGGCCCGGCGCTCCTCGGCGTTGGTGAGGCCCGACTGCCGAGTCCCCAGCTCGACCTTGTCCAGCGCCTCCTCGAAGTGGTCGGGGCCCACGGCCGTCTTGCCGGCCCGCGCGGCCATGAGCGCGGCCTCGTTGGCGAGGTTCGCGAGGTCGGCGCCCGAGAACCCGGCCGTGGCCTGGGAGATCGCCCGGAGGTCGACGTCCGGGTCGAGGCGCAGATGCTTGGTGTGGATCGCCAGGATCGCTTCGCGGCCCGCGCGGTCGGGGAAGCTGACGGTCACGTGGCGGTCGAAGCGGCCGGGCCGGAGCAGCGCCGGGTCGAGCACGTCCGGCCGGTTCGTGGCCGCCAGCACGATGAGGTTGGTGTTCTCGTCGAAGCCGTCCATCTCCGAGAGCAGCTGGTTGAGCGTCTGCTCGCGCTCGTCGTTGCCGCCCCCGAGCCCGGCGCCCCGCTGGCGGCCGACGGCGTCGATCTCGTCGACGAACAGGATCGCGGGCGCGGTCGCCTTGGCCTTCTCGAACAGGTCGCGCACCCGGCTCGCGCCGACGCCCACGAACATCTCCACGAACTCCGACGCGGTGATGCTGAAGAACGGCACCCCGGCCTCCCCGGCCACGGCGCGGGCGAGGAGGGTCTTGCCGGTCCCCGGCGGGCCGACCAGGAGCACGCCGCGGGGGAGGCGCGCGCCGATCTGCCGGTAGCGCCCGGGGGACTTGAGGAAGTCGACGACCTCGGCCAGCTCGACCTTCGCGTCCTCCTCGCCGGCGACGTCGGCGAACGTCACCCCCGGCTGCTCGACGTCGTAGAGCCGGGCCCGGCTGCCCCCGAAGCGGAAGAGCCCCGCCTGGCTCCGCTGCATCTGGCGCCCGAGGTACAGCATCAGGCCGACCAGCAGGATCACCGGCAGGACGAGCGCGAGGAGCGCCAGCCTGTCGATGGCGCCGGTCGTGTTCTAGATCGAGACGGTGACGTGTTGCGCCTCGAGGGCCGGCAGCAGGCCGGGGTCCCCGTAGGCCGGCATCACGGTCGTGAACTGGGTGTAGGTCGACGCGGGGGCCGCGCTCGCGGAGGGGGCCGGAGAGGCGGACGCCCCCGGGGAGGGCGCGGCGCTCCCCTGCGGCCACAGGGTCGGCTGGCGGAAGGAGCCGCTGATGGCCTGCCCGCTGATGTCCACCGACGCGACGTTGTCCTGCCCGACCTGCGCAATGAACGCGGAGTACGGCAGCTTGGCGCCGGACTGGCCCCCCGCCCCGAGGAAGCCGAGGACGGTCCAGACCAGGAGCGAGACGATCGCGGCCCACCACAGCCATCTCGGCACCATCGAGGTGTTGCCTGGGCCGGGCCGCGGCGTGCCGGGCGTCGGCGACGGGGGCCGATGCTGCGCGGTCATGGCCTCAGACTACGCTCGGCCGGGCAGCCCTGCGCGCGAGCCGCATCCAGGGGATCAGGCCCCCGGCGAGCAGCAGCCGGGCCTGCCGCCCGGAGAGCCGGTGGCGCACGCGGAACGACCTCCCCCGCGTCGCGTCCAGGACCCTGATCGCCGAGTGGCCGGCGACGGCATCCCGCAGGCCGTCGAGCACGAGCGTGTCGTCGCGCCCGATCCAGGCGAGGTCGTCCGGGTCGTCGAACTCGAGCGCCAGCACGCCGAAGCTCGCGAGGTTCTGCCAGTGGATGCGCGCGAACGACACCGCGATGACGGCCTGCAGGCCGAGGTAGCGGGGCGCGATGACGGCGTGCTCCCGCGAGGAGCCCTGCCCGTAGTTGGCGCCCCCTATCACGATGTGGCCGCCGCGGTCCCGGATCGCGGCCGCGCGGGCCGCGTATGTCGGGTCGACGGGGCCGAAGACGAACTCGGCGAGCTTGGGGATGTTGCTGCGGTACGGGAGCACCCGGTCGCCGGCCGGCAGGATCTCGTCGGTCGAGACGTTGTCGCCCACCTTGAGGGCCACCGGCGCCTCGATGCGGTCGGGCAGGGGCCGGAAGTCGGGCAGCGTCGAGATGTTCGGCCCGGTGACCAGCTCCACCCGGCGCGCCTCCTCGAGCGGCAGGGGCGCCTCGAGCATGGCCGTGTTGACGCTCGCCCTCGCCGGCAGCTCCACCCGGGGCGCCGTCACGCCGACGAGCCCGGGAAGGTCCCGGGGGTCCGTGATCCGCCCAGTCAGGGCGGCCGCCGCGGCGGTCTCGGGGGAGCACAGGTACACCGCGTCCTCGTCGGTCCCCGATCGGCCCGGGAAGTTCCGGGGGAAGGTGCGCAGGCTGATGCGGCCGTGCGCCGGTGCCTGGCCCATGCCGATGCAGCCCATGCAGCCGGCCTGGTGGATGCGGGCCCCGGCCGCGAGGAGGTCCCCGGTCGCCCCCATCGCCGTCAGGTCCTGGAGGATCTGCCGGGACGTGGGGTTGACGTCGAGCGACAGGCCGGGGTGCGCCTGCCGGCCGCGGACGACTGCGGCCACGGCGGCGAAGTCGCGAAGCCCCGGGTTGGCGGACGAGCCGATGACGACCTGGCTCACCTCGCGGCCCGCGACCTCGCGGACGGGCACCACGTTGCCGGGCGAGCTGGGCAGCGCGATGAGCGGCTCGAGCGACGCCAAGTCGATCTCGTCGGCCACGTCGTAGGCCGCGTCCTCGTCGGCCAGGAGCTCGACGAAGTCGGCCTCGCGGCCCTGCGCGCGGAGGAAGCGCCGGACCTGCCCGTCGGACGGGAAGACGGTGCTCGTGGCGCCCAGCTCGGCCCCCATGTTGGCGATCACGTGGCGGTCCATCGCGGTGAGCCCGGCCAGCCCCGGCCCGTGGTACTCGATGACCCGGTTGACGCCGCCGCTGACGCCGTGGCGCCGGAGCATCTCGAGGATCACGTCCTTGGCGCTCACCCAGTCCGGGAGGGCGCCGGCGAGCCGGACCCCCCAGACCTCGGGCATGCGCAGGTACACCGGCTCGCCCGCGATCGCGGTCGCCACCTCGATGCCGCCCAGCCCGATCGCGAGCATGCCGAGCGAGCCCGCGGCCGGCGTGTGGCTGTCCGAGCCGGCGAGCGTCTTGCCCGGCACGCCGAACCGCTGCATGTGGGTGGGGTGCGACACCCCGTTGCCGGGCTTCGAGTACCACAGCCCGAAGCGGCGGCAGGCCGAGCGCAGGAACTCGTGGTCCTCGGCGTTCCGGCTGTCGGTCTGGAGCAGGTTGTGGTCGACGTACTGGACCGACACCTCGGTCCGGGCGCGCTCGATGCCCAGCGCGTCGAGCTCGAGCATCACCATCGTCCCGGTGGCGTCCTGGGCCAGGGTCTGGTCGATGCGGAGCGCGATCTCGGTGCCGACCTCGAGGCCGCCCTCGACGAGGTGCGACGCGATCAGCTTCTGGGTGACGTTGCGGCCCATCATCGGCCTCCTCGGGATGCTCTGCGTGGGGAGGCCGCGCGCGCCCTGGCGGGCCGGGGCCTCTTGATGTCGGCGAACGCCTCCTCGACGATGCGCGCCTGCGCCGCCCGGTGCGCCGCTCTCGAGCCCTCGGCGGGGCTGGAGCCCTCGGGCCTCGAGACGCTCCTGACCGACAGGCCCGGGGCGAGCGCCGCGATCTCGGGCTCCACGAACTTGCGGGCGCCCATGTTGCGCGGCTCCTCCTGCGCCCAGACGAGGGCCTCGAGGCCCGGGTAGCGCCCGATGAGCGCGCGGACGCCGTCGCGGGGGAACGGGTAGAGGAGCTCGAGGCGGGCGACCGCCACGTCGCGCGCCCGCTCCCGCCGCGGCGAGGCCGCGAGGTCGTAGTAGAACCGGCCGCTGCACAGCACGAGACGACGGACGGCCGCGGGCTCGCCCGCGCGCTCGGGATCGTCGAGGACCGGCTGGAAGCCGCCACCCGCGAGCTCGGCCACCGGCGACGCGGCGGCGGGCAGGCGGAGGAGGCCCTTGGGCGTCATCAGGACCAGCGGGCGGGCCGGCTCGCGGCGGGCCTGGTCGCGCAGCAGGTGGAAGTACTGCGCCGGCGTGCTGCAGTTGGCCACCCGGATGTTGTCGCCGGCGCCGAGCGCCAGGTACCGCTCGAGCCGGGCGCTGGAGTGCTCGGGCCCCTGGCCCTCGTAGCCGTGCGGCAGGAGCAGGACGAGCCGCGGCCGGTCGCCCCACTTGGCGAGCCCGGCAACGACGAACTGGTCGATGATGACCTCGGCGCCGTTGGCGAAGTCGCCGTACTGCGCCTCCCAGACCACGAGCGCCTCCGGAGCCTCGAGCGCGTAGCCGTACTCGAACCCCAGGCAGGCGTACTCCGAGAGCGGGCTGTCGTGCAGCTCGATCGGCGCCGCCGCGCCGTCGAGGTGCTGGATCGGCGCATAGCGCCCGCCGTCCTGCGCGTCGTGGAACACGAGGTGCCGCTGGCTGAAGGTGCCGCGCTCGGTGTCCTGGCCCGCCAGCCGGACCGGGACACCGTCGAGGAGCAGCGAGCCGAGCGCGAGCGCCTCGGCCTGCGCCCACCCGATGCGGGCGCCCTGCTCGAACGCCTGGCGCCGCCGGTCCATCTGGCGGCCGAGCTTGGGGTGGATGGCGAAGCCGTCGGGCACCGCGAGGAGGCCGTCGTCCACGCGTCGCAGCCGCTCCATGTCGACCGACGTCGGCGGCTCCGTC